>JAZOTA010000018.1:0-12125 GCA_045657425.1 Eubacteriales bacterium | reverse complement strand
GGAGATATTCTGCTCGGCATAGCCGACACATTCGCAGAACTGGTTCCAACAGCTTGTACCGGGGCAAACGACCTGATTGAACTTTTCAGCCGCAAAGCGGTCGATATTTTCAAGAATGGGGTTGCAATCGTAGCACCAGTTGAGCATTACCATATCGTCGGGGAAGCGAGAAATGGTTTCGGGGTGGTTAAGAACAACGTCGCCCCACATCATAACCGTCTTGCCGAGCGATTTAAGGTGTTCGATTATTTTAAGTGTAAATTCAAGATAAAGCTCGCCCTTATCCTGTCCCTTGTTCTTGCCGTTGCAGATGTCAAAGGTTTCGTCACAGCAGATGTTGAAATACTTACTGCGGAAAAGGGGAACGTATTGATCGATAAGCGAGGTAATGAGCTCGAAGCTTCTTTCATCGTTTGCGTTTATGGTGTGGTGAAGCATAAAGTTGTGCCAAGGGTTCTTGGTTGCTTCGAATTCGTCAAGCTCGCAAAGATGCTTGTATTTATTGCTTTCGAGAAGGCGGAAAAGGTGGCCGAAGGAGGAAAGCGAGGGAACGAAATCGATGAAGTTTTCATAGCAGTAATCATCGATCTGCATAATTTCCTCGGCGGTCATATAACCGAACGCCTTGTAAATGCCCTTGTATTCGTCGAATGCAAAGGTATGCTCGATGTAAAGCTGATAGGAATTGTGCTTGTAATAAGCAAGAAAATCAATCATCTTGAACACGCCGTCAAGATTGGGAACACGGCCGCGCGATGCATCGTGATAAAATCCGCGATAGGACATATCGGGCTTATCTTCAATTTCGCAGCATTCGATATCCTCGCCGCAGGTTTCGAGCATTTGGCGAAGAGTTTGGATACCGTAGAAGGTACCTGCAAGGGTGTCGCCTACGATATGAATACCGTTTTCGCGTGCAGAGATTTTATATCCCTCTCCGCTCTTCTTGCCGAGGCATTCGATAACGATCTTTCCGTCGATATCGGGAGTGCCCAATACCTTTGTGATAACGGGATCGATGCCGGTTTCTTCATATATTTCGTTCGCAAGCTTTTGAGCCGCTTTGAAAATACGGCTGTCACATTTGACCGTCAGTACGATGTCAAGTCCCGCGGTCGAAACGAAGCCGCCCGTTTTTTTAAGCTTTCTGGGTTGGGGAATTATTGTCATGGCAATTTTCTCCTTGTTTCATTATTTATATTTACTTTCTACCACACCCCGAACGAAATGTCAATCTTATCCCGAATTTTTGCACCAAAAGGAGCGCATTCTCTTTACCGCTTCTTAAACAAAAACGTTTTTTCTTAACCAATTCTTAATTTTGTCCAAAAAATAAATCGAAAAAACGATATTTTTGGTCAAGCACACAAAAATGAATTTTTTGTAAAATCTTGCTTGACTCTATTGCGTCACATTTATATAATATGTAGCGTGCGAAGTATGGGCATCGGCTCGTAAAGTGAGAAAACCGAACCAAGAAACGCGCAATCATAATCAAATAAACGGGTATCCGTTAAAAATTTAAGAAAGGGACAAGATTATGAACTTTACTCTCGTCCTTGGCTTGGTAATCGTTGCAGCGCTCGGCGGTCTTGCATACGCGGCGTTCAACTTTTTCTCGGTCAAGAAACTCGAAGAAGGTACCGAAAGAATGCAGGAAATCGCTTCTGCGATTCGTGTAGGTGCTAACGCATTTATCACTTACGAGTACAAGATCGTTGCTATCGTTGCAGCTGTCGTTGCTCTCGTTCTCGCACTCATCATCTCCTGGTCCGCCGGCATTGCTTTCATCATCGGCGCAGTTATGAGTGCTTCCGCAGGCTGGGTTGGTATGAAGATCGCTACCTATGCTAACGTTCGTGTTACCAACACCGCACGTACCTCCAAATCGCTTTCCAGCACCCTTAAGGTTGCTTTCAAGGGCGGTTCGGTTATGGGTCTTTGCGTTTCCGGCTTCGCTTTGCTCGGTATTTTCATCGTATTTATTCTTTTCGGTATCGGATTGAACCAGATCGATGCTGCTGCAAGCATGTCGGTTGTTAACGGTGAAGCAGTTTACTCTGTTGCTCCCTATGCAGATTCCTGCAAGAGCCTTCTCACCATCTTCACCGGCGGTAGCCTCGACTTCGGCGCATCCTTCACCATGACTCTTTCGGGCTATGCTCTCGGCTGCTCTATCATCGCAATGTTCGCTCGTATCGGCGGCGGTATCTACACCAAGGCTGCTGACATGGGTGCTGACCTTGTTGGTAAGACCGAAGCTCACATTCCCGAAGACGACCCCAGAAACCCCGCTACCATCGCAGATAACGTCGGCGACAACGTTGGCGACGTTGCAGGTCTCGGCGCTGACCTTCTCGAAAGCTACGTAGGCGCACTTCTTTCCGGTGCTATCCTCGCTATCGAGCTTTTCGCTAACTACTCCTTTGCTGACGCAGACATGATGAGAAAGATGATCATGTTCCCTCTCGCATTCGCGGCAGTTGGTCTTATTTCCTGTATCATCGGTATCGCTTCCCTCTTCATCAGAAGAAAGCTTTCCGATAACCCCCACAAAGAACTCAACGGTGCTACCTATATCTCTGCAGGCCTCACAATGGCTCTCGGCGCAGTAGTTGCTTACTTCGCATTCAACGATGCAAACGCTGAAACCATGAAGACTCTCAGCTTCAACATCGGCTGGGTATCTCCTCTCGTTGCAGCTGCAATCGGTATCGTTTCCGGTATTCTTATCGGTAAGATCGCAGAATACTACACCTCTTACGATTACAAGCCCACCAAGGTTCTTTCCAAGGCTTCGGTTGACGGCTCCGCTCTCACCATCACCCAGGGTCTCTCCCTCGGTATGATCTCCTGTATGCTTCCTTGCGTAGTTCTCGGCGTTGCTATCTACGCTTCCTACCTCCTTTCCGGTATGTACGGCGTATCTGCTGCAGCTATCGGTATGCTCGCATTCGTTGCAGCAACCGTTTCGGTTGACGCTTACGGTCCTATCTCGGACAACGCAGGCGGTATCGCAGAAATGTCCTATCTCGAACCCGAGGTTCGTGAAATCACCGACGAGCTCGACGCAGTTGGTAACACCACCGCTGCTATCGGTAAGGGCTTTGCAATCGGCTCTGCTGCACTTGCAACCCTCGCAATGATGACCTCGTTCATCTTCGCTTCTCACCACGGTGAAATCGGTACCGAGCTCAACCTCAACGTTATGGATCCCATCATCCTCGTTGGTGCTATCATCGGTGCGGCACTTCCCTTCATGTTCTCCGGTATGCTTATCAACGCAGTTGCTAAAGCAGCTCAGAAGATGGTTGAAGAAGTTCGCCGTCAGTTCAAGGAAATCAAGGGCCTTATGGAAGGCGAAGTTCTTCCCGACTACAAGACCTGTATCGAAATTTCCTCTCAGGGCGCTCTTAAGGAAATGCGCGTTCCCGCAATCTTCTGTATCGCATTCCCCGTAGTTTGCGGCTTCATCTTCGGCGCAGGCTTCGTTGGCGGTGTTCTCGTAGGCGCAACCATCTCCGCTATCATGCTCGCTCTCTTCTGCGGTAACGCAGGCGGCGCTTGGGACAACGGTAAGAAATTTATCGAAGTTGGCGGCGTTGAAGGCGAAAAGAAGGGCGGCTCCGCTCACGACGCTGCAGTTGTCGGCGACACCGTAGGCGACCCCTTGAAAGACACCGTTGGTCCTTCTCTCGACATTCTTATCAAGATCATGAGCACCATCTCGCTCGTTACTGTTGCAGCATTTGCTGAAAACAACCTTCTTGATATGATCAAGAACTGGATCGGTTAATTTAACGTTTAACGTTCATAAGATGCGGCGGATTCACTCCGTCGCATCTGTTTTTTTACTCAAGACCCGATAAAAATGCGCCTGTTAACGTCAAGCCTACTTTATAATTACATATTATTTTATCATTTGCACAATTTTGGGATGCACAATTTGTAACATTCAACAAATAGATAAATGACTCTTGATTATTTGACAAAAGGGTGTTATAATTAGCAGTAACTAATGCTGGAATGTTATGTCCGGAGGTCAATATGAAAAAATTAATTTCTCTCATGCTCTGTCTTCTTATGTGTGTAAGCGTTCTCGCAAGCTGCGACAGCCTTACCGAAGAAGAAAAAGGCGCGAATGTGCGCGTCTATCTCACCGATTATCCCTATACCCTCGACCCTGCAGTGGTTCAGCTCAACAGCGATGTTGAACAGATCCTTTCGTTGATCTTCGAACCTCTCACTACCATTAACGAGGATGGCGAGGTTGTACCTTGCCTTGCTACCGAATGGTACTATGATTACGACGAAATTTACCAGCTCCACAAGATGTATTTCGAGCTTAAGGAAACCAAGTGGAGCGATAACCGTAACGTTACCGCAGACGACGTTATTTACGCTTGGAGAAGAATTCTTTCTCCCGAAACCGACAGCCCCTATGCATCCCTCCTTTTCGGTATCAAGGGCGCAAGAGACGTTAAGTCGGGCGTCGGCACTATCGACGACCTCGGTCTTGCGGCTGTTGACGATACCCTTCTTGAAGTAACCTTCGAGCAGGAATACGATTACGACCTTTTCGCTGAACAGGTTGCGAACATCCACCTCGCTCCCTCGCGTGAAGATATCGTTACCCGTTATGAAAAAACCAACGAAGACTGGGCAGGCAGTGCCGCTAACATCGTATGTAACGGTAAGTTCCGCGTTCAGTCGATGGATATGCCCCGTGAACAAAGAGAAGACGAGCAGGACTTCAGCGGCAAGTTCGCTTGTAAGCTCGTTCTCGAGCGTAACGCATATTATGTTCGCGACCCTGAAGAAGATGCGCTCGATTCCGAGGTTCTTCCCTACCGTATCACCTGCTACTACATGGAAGGTCAGACCGATTTCTATCCTAACGAGCACGGCTTTACTCAGGAAACCTTCCAAGCATCGCGCTTCAACGCAGGCGAGCTTTACTATTTGAGCTCCTTCGATGCACAAACCTATGCATCCTATGGCGACAAGCTCAACACAAAGCAAACTCTTAACGGCTACGCTTTCTATTTCAATACCGCAAACGATCTTCTTAAGGATGCAAACGTCCGTAAGGGTCTTTCCCTCGCGCTTGACAGAACCGCTATCGCAAACGCAATCGGCACCGGCGAGGTTCCTGCTACCGGCTACGTTCCCAACGGCGTTTTCAACACCAACAAGGACACTGATTTCCGTACCGAAGGCGGCAACATTTACAACACCGGCGCAGACAAATCCGGAGCAGAAGCGCTTCTCAACGGCAAGAAGGGCACTATCACCATCACCTACCTTGTTCCTCAAAACGATTTCACTGTAAGAAGATACAAGAAGTACATCAACTACGATTCCAACAGCTACAAAGCGGCTGCAGAAGCTGCAGGCAAGTGCTGGGAAAATCTTGGATTCAAGGTTGAATACCGCGGACTCGAACCCGAAAAGTACCAAAAGGCACTCATTAACAGAGATTACCAGGTAATCGGTGTTAATATCGTGAGCGGCTCGGTTGACGCATTCTCCTACCTCGCTCCCTTCGCTAAGGAATACAGCGGCACAGGCGTTGCAGTTGACAATACCGTTGCAAACGATCAGGAAATCTTCAACACCCACTATTCCAACATCGACGATGCAGATTACAGCAAGCTCATCACCGAAGCTCTCTTCTGCACCGACCGTGCACAGCGTGCAAATCTTCTCCACCAGGCAGAAACCAAGCTCACCGAGCTCTGCCCCGCAACCATGTTGTTCTGGTACTCCAGAAGCTACATTGCTAACGAAGATATGATTAGCGGTTACGATGATGACAACTGGTTCGGCTACGTTGATTTCGCTCAGCTCAAGCTTGATGACTGGCGCGCAGTTAACGAAAGCGAAGCTATTGTCAGCGACGCAAGAAATCCCGAAGAATAATTTAACGTTAAACGTCCGACTCATTACGAGCCGGACGTTTCTTTTTATATCTCTTTAAAGCTGAAAAAGCAATGTGACCGACAGCAATATTACCCCGAAATTACAGCCCGACGAAGCAATTCCGCAAGCGATTATTAAAACAAGCAATAATTTTGTGACCTTGGAAACTGCCGAGCAAATACGCTCGCAGTTTTCTTTGTTTTTATAAAGAATAAAGCAAGCAAGCGCCTTGCCGCCGTCAAGCTTTTCAATGGGAAGCAGATTGAAAAGGGCGAGCACAGCATTCACGAAAGCAAAAAAGAAGCAATATGCATTGCTGTTCGCCGCATAAACACAAAAAGCGGTCAGCGAAGCCGTCAGCGACAAAATCGGACCCGAAAGCGCAATGACAGTTTCGTCCTTATAGGGAATCGATTCGGGGCAAACTATCAACGCGCCCATAGGCAAAATATCAATCCTCCGTGGGCGGTAACCAAGTAGCTTCATTGTGAAAATATGCCCGAATTCATGTACTAACGCCGACAGAACAAGCATCAAAAACGGCAAAAGCCCCTCTATCCAAAGCATAACGAGCAACGACGGCAGAGCGAAGACCGATATCCGCAGACGAATGCGCGGAAATACCAAAAACATATTACGCAAGACGGCTTATCAACCCAAAAAGCCCCTTCGAATCCACACCCTCGCCCGACGACATCACCGCAACGGCATCCTGCGGCAAAAGGAACAGCGATGCCGCCAAGACGAGCAAAAGCAGAAAAAAAGCGATACGCACCCTATCGCCGAGGGTTGTGAATTTTAAAAACGGTTTTTTCAAAAAATTCGTATCCTCCCTTTAATTACGACAAAATACACCTTTCGCGTTTGATATAATCAAGCCGAGAGGTGTTTTTTATGTATGACGGACAGGTCGTGATTTATGCCGACATTCTGTTTTTGATTAATTTTTCATTGGATTACCTTTGTCTTTTTATTGCAGGCCGTCTGCAAAATGCATTTTGCAAGGTCTTAAGATTATTGATGGCCTCGGCATTCGGCGGAATTTATTCGTTTGTACCCTATATAATCGAGTTTCCCGTCCCGTTGATGCTGTGCTTACATATCGGTGCGGCGGCTTTGATATGCTTTATCGCATTCGGCAGACGCGATCCGAAGAAATTTTTACTTATTTCGGGCAGCTTTGTTGTTTCTTCCGCACTTATGGGCGGACTTATAACGGCGATATACAATATTTCCGGAAGATATTCAAACGGCGCATACACCGAAACCGATGCGCTTTCGTTTTGCCTTATATGTCTGCTTTCGGCGTCGATAGCACTTTCCTACGGGCTTATATGCAAGAAAAGGGTACACACACGCTCGACCGACGTGAAGATATACGTCGGTAACGAAATAATATCCGCACATCTGCTTTGCGACAGCGGCAACCTTGTAACCGAGCCGTTTTCGTCGCTTCCCGTAATCGTCATCTCGGCATCCTGCCTGCCCTATCCATACGATATGCCCGAAAGCGACGCCTTCCCGTTGCCGTTAAGGGCAATACCTTTTACAACAAGTGCGGGAAAGAACTGCTTTTTCGGCTTCCGCCCCGACAGAATAGAAATAATCAACCCGATGCGCACGCCGAAAAGGGTCGACGCATTCGTCGGGATCGATACCGTAAACCGCAGTTATTCGGGATATGACGGTCTTGTGCCGACGAGCATACTTTAAAAAGGAGAAAACGAATGAAAACCAAAAAAATAGACCTTGTGATACATTGGATAAGAGAGGTTTTGGGCGTCGGTGACGAAATATTTTACATAAACGGCCCCCAAACGCTTCCGCCGCCGCTTTCGAGCGAGGACGAAGCAGAATTTATCGAAAGGATAGAGATAGACGAAAACGCAAAAAAGATACTTATCGAGCATAATCTTCGGCTCGTGGTGTATATTGCACGGAAGTTTGAAAGCACAGCGGTCGGCATTGAGGACCTTGTTTCAATCGGCACTATCGGTCTTATAAAGGCGATAAACACCTTCCGTGCCGACAAGCAGATCAAATTGGCAACCTATGCCTCGCGCTGTATCGAAAACGAAATACTTATGTTTTTGCGAAAGAACAACGGGCAAAAGACCGAGCTTTCGCTCGACGAGCCGTTAAACGTCGATTACGACGGAAACGAGCTCTTGCTCTCCGATGTTCTTGGCACCGAAAACGATTACGTTTACAAAAGCATCGAGGAAAGCGAAGAAAAAAAGATGATTACCCGTGCATTGTCCTCGTTAAACGACCGTGACCGACACATAATCGAGCTTCGGTACGGCATTAACCGAAACGGAAACGAGCTTACCCAAAAGGAGGTAGCGGATATATTGGGGATCTCGCAAAGCTATATTTCACGGCTTGAAAAAAAGATAATCGTTCAGCTAAAGGAATTTCTGTTGGACCAAAACTATTGACATAAACAGGACGAAAGCGTATAATAATGCAGTAAAATACCGAGAAAGGAGGTTATTGTGTTATAGGACTTTTTAAAAAGGATCCTGCAAAGCAGGAATGCCTCAATTCAAGCACACTTCCGAAGGCCGCCGCATTCGTCGATTACGAGCATTGGTACATATCGCTCAAAAACAATTACGGCCTGCAGCCGAACATCAAGGCGTGGTTCGAAGACCTTAATTCCAAATTCAACCTTACGGAAGTGAATTTTTTCGCAGACTTTTCCCACAAAAGTCTTGCCGACGAGATTGGACGTATCCGTCTTTACTCCAATAAAATCATAGATACGCGAAGCCCTAACGGAGTGCAGAAGGATTTCACCGATTTTATCATTCTCGACAATATGTATCAAAAGGCACTGTCCTCGGACGATATCGAGGTTTTCATACTCTTCTCCGGCGACGGTCATTTCGGTTCGGTAACATCGTTTTTAAAGAACTTTTATCACAAGCAGGTCGTTATTTACGGCGTGAACGGTTCGTTTTCAAAGCAGTTAAAGGAAACTGCAAACATATTCTACACTCTGCCTACCGAACAGGACATTAACGAAAGCTTTTATAAACATATCTTTGATTACCTTAAAAACAGTCCCTCTCCTACCTACAACGAGGCGATAGAAGTAGCGGCAAAGAAGTCGCGCGGCAATGCTTCGAAGCAGAAGATCGCATCTGCTATGAAGACGCTTATGGAAAATAACGTTATATCGGAACGCTCTATTGCCAGATCAAAGGGTAAAAAACAGAAATTGTTGTTCGTAGATTGGGAAATGGCGGAAAAATATATGGCCAAAAGCGAATGATTTTTCAAAAAACTATTGTAAAAGCGAAATAAGTGTGGTATAATAATGCCATAAAGAAAAGTAAGTTATCAAGAGAGGGTGCAAGCCCTCTCTTGAGTCTTGAATGGAGGATTTATGGCTGATAAGAAAAAAGCACCTTCCAAAAACGGCAATTTAAAGAATATCGCCGCAAAGGTAAAGGCTCTGGTTGAAGAACCTATTCTCAATGCAGGCTATACCCTTTGGGACGTTGCCTATTACAAGGAAGGCCCCGAAATGATTCTCGAAATATCGATTGATAAGCAAGGCGGTATTTCGATCAACGACTGCTCGGAGGTTACCCGTCTTATCGAACCGATGATCGACGAGCTTGACCCGATCGAGGAAAGCTATTGTCTTCAGGTGTCGTCGGCAGGAACGGTTCGCCCGTTGGACCGTGACGAGCACATCAAATTCGCAATGGACAACAAGCTTGACGTTACTTTGGGACTTTACGTTGCAGTTGACGGCAGTAAGGAATATATTGGCGTTATCGAATCCTTTGACGGCGAAAATATCGTCCTTAACAGCGAGGGAACTGCGCGCACGTTCAACAAAAAACAAATATCCAAGATAAATGCCGATTTCGAAACCGAAATCGAAACCAAACCGGAAGAAGAAAACAAGGAGAACGAAAATGAATAAGGAACTGTTCGAGTCACTCGACATCCTCGAAAAGGAAAAAGGTATTTCCAAGGAATATATGATCGAAAGGATCGAAGCGGCGTTGCTTTCCGCATTCCGCAAGGAAAACGCAGGCAACGAAAACGCAAGAGTCAAGCTTGATCCCGTTAAGCAAGACGTTAAGCTTTACAAGCAGCTTACCGTTGTTGATGAGGTTCTCGATCCCGCAACCGAAATTTCTCTTGACGACGCTCACATGAAGTCCAAGAGATACAAGCTTGGCGATATTTATGAGATCGAGCTTAAAACCAAGCTCTTCGGCAGAATCGCCGCTCAAGCCGCAAAGCAGGTTATTATCCAGGGCATCCGCGAAGCAGAACGCGGAAATATGATTCGAGAATACGAGGAAAAGAAGGAAGAGATCGTTTCCGCAGTCGTTGTCCGTGTTGACCCGACCACCGCAAACGCTACTCTTGAAATCGGCAAGAACGAAATGGTTCTTTTCCGTAACGAGCAGATCCCCGGCGAAACGCTTCAGGTCGGCGACAGAATCAAGGTATTCATTACCGAGATCAAAAAAGAAACCCGCGGCCCGAGCATAATCCTCTCCCGTGTACATCCCGGTCTTGTTGCACGTCTTTTCGAGCTTGAGGTTCCCGAAATCAAGGACGGCACAGTAGAAATCAAGCGCATCGCACGTGAAGCGGGCAGCCGTACCAAAATCGCAGTTGCCTCCAACGACGAGCGCGTTGACGCTATCGGCGCCTGCATCGGTCCCAAGGGTGCAAGAAAGAACAACATTACCGCAGAGCTTTTCGGTGAAAAGCTTGATATTATCCCCTACAACGAAGATACCGAAGCATTTATCAGCGCGGCACTCGCACCCGCAACGGTTGAATCGGTTGTTAAGCTTCCCGACGGCGACAGATCCTATCGCGTTACCGTTGCCGACGATCAGCTTTCGCTTGCAATCGGCAAGGAAGGTCAGAATGCAAGACTTGCCGCAAAGCTTACCGGCTTTAAGATCGATATTAAAAGCAGCCGCAGCATATCCGAGGAATAATTTATCCGAGGAGGTGGCATCTTGACTGAAAAAAAGGTCCCGATGAGAAAATGCATCGGTTGCAACGAAATGAAGGAAAAGCGTGAGCTTATACGCATTGTCCGCAACAACGAAGGCGTTATGAATATCGACCCTGTCGGCAAGATGCCGGGCAGAGGCGCATATATTTGCAATTGCGTCGCTTGTTTTGATGCGGCAGTCAAGGCGAAGCGCCTGGAAAGAGCATTCAAAACGAAAATTCCCGATGAAATCTACAAAGCACTTCGCACATCCTTAAGCGAAAGCTGTCAATAAAGGAGCGTGAAGGATTTGAACAAGAACACGTTGGGCGTTATCGGTCTTGCCGCAAGGGCAAGAGGCATTGTTATCGGCACCAATCAGGTGCTTGAAGCGGTCAGAAACAAAAAAGCAAAGCACGTGCTTATCGCAAACGACGTTTCGGATAACACGCTTAAAAATCTAACCGATAAATCGGCATACTACCAAGTATGCGCAGAACAAACCGATATTACCACAGAAGAGCTTGGCAGAGCGGTCGGTCACAGTAACACTGCTGCTATCGCTTTTACGGATGCGAATTTCGTGATAGCGTATAAAAAAAGCCTGTCGAGTAATAACTAAAGCCGACCAGAAAAGAGGTATTAACATATGGCAACAACGAGTGAGAAATACAGAATTAACGCGCTTGCTAAAGATTTTGACGTTAAGAGTAAGGATATTATCACCATTCTCGACAACGCCGGTCTTGCCGGAAGAACTCATATGGCGGTTCTTGATGAGAACGAGCTTTCGATAATCTTCGAAACCCTTACTCAGAACAACCAGGTCGATATTACCGCATTCTTTAAGGAATACGACGATAAAAAGAACGCCAAGAAGGAAGAAATCCGCAAGGAGCAGGAAGCCGCACGCGCAGCCGCAGAAGAAGAAAAACGCAAGAAGAAGGCGGCGGCAGGCGTTCAGCAACAGCCCCAGAAAAAGCGTTCGCGCGATGAGGTTCGCGTTGTAGATACCCGCGGTACCACCAACGTTGACCTTTCGAAATACGACGAGAAATTATTAAGCTATGATTCCGTCGTACCCGAAACTCAGACCAGCGTTCAGAAAATAAAGAAAAAGAACAAGTTTGCCGAACAGCAAAAGGGCGGCAAAAAGCAGTTCGATAAAAAACAGCAACAACAGCAGCAGAAGCCCGCTCAGAAGCCGAAGCCTGTTCAG
>JAZOTA010000017.1:0-1995 GCA_045657425.1 Eubacteriales bacterium | reverse complement strand
TGAAAATCGCCGTAATAAAGGTTGCATCCCTTAGCGGTGATATCCATACTTCCTAAGAATTCATTCATCTTGTACTCCTTATGTTTATCTAATAGTCACAGGACTTTGCTTATATATATTTTTCATTTTAACTGTATCAGGATGATTGGTGTGTTAATTGTAGAAGATTCTATCAACAACACACCAGTGGTTACCGCAGCCGTGATTAGGATTTACCGAGCCTACGGAACCGGCGAAAAGATTACCGGCAAACGCTTCGTTAAAAGAACGAGTAATGTTTTCAAACAATGTAACGAGCACGCCAATCAATGTTTTCTTTTTCATCTTTTCTTTCTCCTTTACCATATTTACAGTCAAAAGACTGATTCACACGTTATAATCTCTTTCCGCAGTACGGACAATGCTCAAACAAACTGGCACCTTTATCCCAATTCAACGGCATATGGCATTCGGGACATCGACCGATAAAATAACCAATTATAAGCGCACAAATAATTATCGGTGCTCCTATAACGATACACATAGCGAACGGAAGTTTGGTAAAGGTTTTTAATAAAATAATGATCATTAAACCGACACATGATCCCAAAAAATCGATTATTGTGGCAGCAATAATTTTATTTTTCATTTGGCATCACCGTATGTGGATTTCCTAATCATATTTCCAATCCAGCCTGCAAGCAAGTTCAGCATCAAAACGAATATGAGCAGAACGACTGCCGTTGCCGCCGCTTCATCGGGGTAGCCGTG
Organism: Eubacteriales bacterium; assembly: GCA_045657425.1. Lineage (GTDB taxonomy): Bacteria > Bacillota > Clostridia > Oscillospirales > CAG-382 > Coliplasma. Next base: position 1,245 of record JAZOTA010000017.1, on the reverse strand, counting down.
ACTTGCGAAATAGTAGATATCAAGAGCAAGGCTCGTTCCCGGGGACATCAGCGTTTCGGGAACTTTGTTGACAACCATACCGATAGTAAGAATAAGCACGGCACTTTCCGAAACGACACGACCGATAGCGAGGATGGTTGCTGTAACGATACCGCCAGCGGCAGAAGGAAGGACGATCTTGAATATTGTTCTGACCTTGCTCGTGCCGAGAGCATACGCGCCTTCACGAAGTCCACCCTGAACCGAAAGCAGACTTTCTTGCGTGGATCTGACGATAGTGGGAAGGATCATAATAGCAAGCGTAATACCGCCACCGATAATGGAGTATCCCCAACCGAAAGCAACAACGAATATAAGATAGCCGAACAGACCGTATACGATACTCGGAATACCTGCAAGCGTTTCAGCGGCAACCTGTACGATCTTAACGAACTTGCCTTTGTTATTCGTATATTCAACAAGGAAGATGGCACTCGCAATTCCAATGGGAACTGCAATTATTGCAGCGATACCGACAAGCTGAAGTGTACCAATAAACGCAGGAAGAATAGATGGAGAGTCCTTATAATCTCCAAAAAGAAGGTCTGCGGAGAGTTTATCCACTCCGTTAATAAGCACGTATGCAATGACCGCAATCAATGCTACAAGCGAAATAACAAGAGCGACGAGGCAAACGTATTTAAGTGCAGTATATAATTTTCTCATTTTTTTGCACCTCGTCTTTCCTTCTTGGCGGCGACCTTGTCGCTTTTATCCTTTTTGAGCAACGAAAAGCTGACGTTCAGTATCAGAGTGAATACGAACAGAACCACACCCGTTGCAATCAAAGCAGATAACGCATCGCCCGATAGTTCAAGTGCGCCCATTGCAATATTTGCTGTCAAGGTTCTTACGCTTTGGAACATACTTTCGGGCATTTCGGGGCTTCCACCGATAACCATAATAACTGCCATCGTTTCACCGATCGCTCGTCCGATAGCAAGTACAACACCGGCGAGAATACCGCTTTTTGCGGCAGGTAACATAATTTTGAATGTTGCTTGTTCCTTAGTCGCACCAAGAGCAAGCGCACCTTCATAGTAAGTGTTTGAAACGCTGTTCAGGGAATCAAGGCTTACACTGACGATGGTCGGTAATATCATAATACCGAGAACGATAGATGCCGAGAAAATTCCGTATCCAACGCCCGTAGGAGAGATATAATCTCTGACGAAAGGTACAATGATTGTCATGCCAAACAGACCG
>JAZOTA010000016.1:0-40929 GCA_045657425.1 Eubacteriales bacterium | reverse complement strand
AGGGTGGATGCAAATCCATCCTTTTTGATGTTTTTATTCAAGAACCGTCAAAAGAAGTAACACCGTCATTGCGCTTAAGGAACTCGACGATTAAATAAAGCAATATAAAAGCCAGCGGAAACAATTCCGTTGGCTTTCTTTTTTATCTGTTCATATCAAGGTTAACGTAATATTCGGTACCGTCGAACAAATATACCTCGGTGGGCGAATAATCGAATCCTTTTATGCTTTTATCGGGCCATAAGCCGAGCGAGGAATTTTTGTTATCGGTCCACGGCTCTGCAACATCGGATTTAAAAAGCGTGAGTTCGGTCGCTTGAAGCTTGCGGAAATAAAGGCCTTTATCGGAATTTGCAAGCGTTATCGTTGTCCAATCGTCGCAAGGTCTTCCCTTTTCATCGACCTTTGTGTTGGGCGGATAATCAAGCGCAACGTTAAAAAGCATTCCTGTGTTCGAGCCGTTCTTTTTAGCGCCCTTGATTTCGATTTTTACGGAATCCTTAAAATTGTTATCGATTCCTTCAACGGTGAGCATCGCCTGCTCATCCCCGATAAGCTTTAAGGTCAAACGGTATTTGCCGTTTTGGGGGAGAATTTTTGTAGATTCATACCAGCTCGGCGTGTTCGCATTTACGGTTTCATAAACGTTGTAAAACACGTGCCAACCGCCGTTAACACCCGACCAGCAAAGACCTGCATCGAAGCAATTTATCCAATAAGCCCCTTCGAAAACGTCGACACCAAGAAACATATAGCCGTTTACAAATCTGCCGTCGGGGAGCTTTGTTTGTATTTCGCTGTTTGCAATATCAACAACGACAGATGCGCCGTTGTATCCTTTATTGGAATACACCGCAAAAGCAGGGCCGTCGGTATCGCCCATTTTTCCGTTGTTTTTATAATCGAGCGAGGTAAGTTTTTTAGTTGAATTTAAGGTAGGATCGATTGAATTTTCAATTGATTCGTCCTCAACAGTTTTGCTTGATTCAACGACAATTGAACTTTCGTTTGAATATACGTCTTCAACGTCTTTAGAATCGCACGCAACAAACGAAAAAAGCAAGGATAGCGAAAGCAAAAGACAAAATATCCTTTTCATAAGCCGCACCCTTATGTAGTTTTTGTTTTTTCGTATACGTCGGTTAAAAACTTAATAACCGCTTTTCGTGTTACGATTCCGATAAAAACACCGCGGTCGTCGACTACGGGCACAAAATTCTGCTCGGCAACACGGTTAAACAATTGGTCAACAGTACAAGTGACGTTGACGGGAGGATTCCAACCTTCGCGGATAACGTCCTTTATACATACCTTTTCGTGCTCACGCATATCGCTTCCGCCGTTTTGGAGCATACTGCGAAGCAAATCACCCTCGGTGACTGTGCCGACATAAACCCCGTCGGATGAGATTACGGGTATCGCACGGTATTTGTGAAATGTCATTTTTTCAAAACCGTTGCGAACGGTTGCTAACGAATCGAGATATGCGACGTTACTCTTCGGAGTCAGAAATCGCATTATGTTCATAGTTCAACACCAACTTTTTCTAAAGCTTGATTTCCATATGGCGCGTTCTTGTGGTAAAACCGTAATTTTCATAAAAATCAACGGCGCTTTCGTTAAATTCCCAAACGTTAAGCATTAAAAACGCGCAATTTTTTTGTTTTGCATATTCCTTTGTTTTGTCCATAAGCATTCTTGCGATGCCCATTCTTCTGAAAGACGGATCAACACAAAGGTCATCGATATAAAGTGTTTGGACAGAGCCCTCGGTTATAACCTCGCAGAAAACGTAACCGACAACGTTTCCGTCAATTTCCGCAACGAAAACGCCGTTGTCTTCTTTTGAAAGGCGTTCCGCGACTTCATCAGCATTATATTTGCTGACGAGATTCGGAAACATTTCGGGTCTGCCGTTTTTATGTAGTTCGGCAATAATTCTCAGTAAATTATAAACCGCGTAGGAATCGGATTCCTTCGATTCTCTTATAATAACGTTGTTTTTCATACTATTTCCGTTTATAAACACAAAATGCAAATTCCATATCCGCAACCGTATCGGTTTCGGGATTGGAAATCTGTTTTTCTCCGACCGACACAAGCTCCCATTCGTCCGATTCGTCGAGATTGCGGAAAAATGCATCGCTTTCAAATTCTTTATCGAATTTGGTGACGTATGCCGTATCGCAAAAATCGAGCAATAAATCATAGACGGTAGAACCGCCGATTACGAACACGGTTTCGGTATCGTATTTTTTTACCGACTCAAGCAATTCGTCAAGCGAATGCACAACGGTTGCGCCCTCGGGACAAAAATCGGGTCTTCTTGAAAGGATTATGTTTTCCCTATTTTTCAAGGGCATACCGTTCGGAAACGTTTGAAGCGTTTTTGAGCCAAGAATAACAACGTTACCTTTCGTCAAGCTTTGGAAATAACGGAGGTCGGCACGGACGTGCGCCAAAAGACCGCCCTTGTTACCAATGCCCCAATTTTTATCGACAGCAACGACAAGCTTCATAATTTTACTCCTATACCGCTATCGGGAATCTTCCGATCTTTTCGCCGTGAACATAATTTTCGACCTTGAAGCTTTCGGGTGTAAAGCTGTAAAAATCGGTAATCGACGGATCCAAGGTTACCTTGGGTGCATCGAACTGCTCGCGTTCGATAATTTCTTTAACAATGGGAATATGACGGTCATAGATATGCGCATCGGCGATAACGTGAACCAATTCCCCTGCCTTTAAGCCCGAAACCTGAGCAATCATCATAACAAGCGCGGCATATTGCGCAACGTTCCAAGCGTTTGCGGCAAGCATATCCTGCGAGCGCTGATTCAAAATTGCGCAAAGCTTACCGTCGACAACGTTAAAGGTCATCGAATAAGCGCAGGGATAAAGCGCCATTTCGGAAAGGTCCTGGAAATTATACATATTTGTCATAATACGTCTTGAACAAGGATTGTTCTTGAGGTCGTAAAGAACTCGGTCGACCATATCGAATTCGCCTTCGCGGTATTTATGCTTAACGCCCATTTGATAGCCGTATGCCTTACCGATCGAGCCGTTTTCATCCGCCCAAGCGTCCCAAATTTTGCTATTGAGGTCATTGACGTTGTTTGATTTTTTCTGCCATATCCAAAGAATCTCGTCAACCGCCTTTTCAAAAGAAATGGGACGAATCGTGAGAAGCGGAAATTCCTTTTCAAGGTCATAACGGTTAACAACACCGAATTTTTTAATTGTATATGCAGGCGTTCCGTCATCCCAACGGGGGCGTACACGCTCGTCGTAAACAGGAGTGCCGTTTTCGATAATATCTTTACAGGTTGCTATAAACGCTTTATCTGCAGAGCTCATGATTTTTTCCTTTCAAAAATTTTAATATTGCAAAGTTTTACTTTTTGATTTTAAGCTCAAGAACCGTTACACCGAGGTCACCCTCACCGTAGCGTCCCGAACGGAAGGTTTTAATCCTTGCCTTGTCCTGACGGAAATATTGCCACAAGGCGGCACGCAATGCACCCGTACCCTTACCGTGGATAATCGATACTGTTTCGTGACCTGCCATTATCGCTTCTTCAAGATAACGGTCGATTATAAACCAAGCATCGTCACCCGTATTGCCACGCACGTCGATTTCGTTGCGAACTGCTGCGGTTCTGTGGGCATACTGCGCTTGACCCTTATTCTTTTGCTTTTCAACAGCGGCAGAATTTGCAAGCAGACGGATGTTTTTAATGTTTGTTTTCGATTCAAAGCGTCCCATATTACAAAATACGGTATCGCCCGAAATGCTTTTAACTATCGCTTCCTTGCCTATATCGGCAAGAAGAACCTTATCTCCGACCTGCAGGGGACGGGGCAAAACGTAATTTTCTTCATCGACCTCAAATTCTTCAACGTCGGCAATAGCGGCAGAGGTGTCCTTTATATTTTGGCGTATCGCCTTACGAGCCTCCTCGATTCGAGCCATTTCAAGACGTTTTGCATCTGCCTTTTTAAGCTCGTTAAGCTGCTCGAAGACCTGATTGCTCGACTGTTTTGCGGCATCAAGAATACGTTGCGCCTGAGCGCGTGCACGGTCAAGCTCCGCTTCGGCTCTTTCCTGTATTTCGGTTGCGTATTTTCTTGCTTCCTCGCGGACACGCAAAGCATCTGCGCGCGCACGCTCAGATTCGGTACGCTCCTTGCGAAGATTTTGCTCGGTTTCTTCAAGACGCACGATTACGTCCTCAAAGCGGATATCGTCTTCCGCCAAGAGTTCCTTCGCCCTTTCGATAACCGATTCGTCCATGCCCAAACGCAAGGAAATCTCGAATGCGTTACTTCTTCCGGGTATGCCGGTTATAAGGCGGTAGGTGGGCTTTAACGTTGCAAGGTCAAATTCGCAGGATGCGTTAAGAACACCTTCTGTATCAAGTGCATATAGCTTGATTTCGGAATAGTGAGTAGTTGCAGCAACTATTGCGCCCGACACACGAACTCTTTCAAGTATTGCGATTGCAAGCGAAGCGCCCTCGGTCGGGTCGGTGCCCGCACCGAGCTCGTCAAAAAGCACGAGTGAGCCCTTGCCGCATTCCTTTAGAATTGAAACGACGTTGACCATATGCGATGAGAAGGTGGAAAGCGATTGCTCGATGCTTTGCTCGTCACCGATATCGGCAAGAACGCCATTGAATATCGGCAGAGCGCTTCCGTCATCGGCAGGAATATACAAGCCACTTTGCGCCATCATCGAAAGGAGGCCGAGCGTTTTAAGCGTTACGGTCTTACCGCCCGTATTGGGACCGGTGATGATAAGAGCGTTATCCTTTTCTCCGAATTCGACCGAAATGGGAACCACCTTACTGCGCGGTATTAAGGGATGACGCGCTCGGATAAGGCGGATGACGGGTGCATCGGTCTTCGGACGAATACCAAAAATTTCAGACGAATAGGATGCTCGTGCAAAAATCGCATCAAGGTCAATCATCGCCTTGAAGTCAACACGGATAAGATTTGCGATTGAAGCAACCTTCGCGGAAAGGTCATAAAGAATCTTTTCGATTTCCTCGGATTCTCTGCCCTTTAATTCACGAAGCTTGTTGTTCGCTTCCAAAACCGCCATCGGCTCGATAAAGAGCGTTTGTCCCGATGCAGACGAATCGTGTACAAGGCCTTTTATTTCATTCTTATGCTCGGCGCGTACGGGAATAACGTATCTTCCCGATCTAATCGTTACAACCGCATCGCGCAGATATTTTGAATTCTCGCCCGTGGTAAGGCGCGACAGTATCTCGCGCACGTTTTCCTCGGCACGGCGAATTTCACGGCGGATACGGTAAAGCTCGCTCGATGCATCATCGGCAATCATATCCTCGCCGATTATCTTCATCGATATTTCCTCAGCCAATGCTTTTGATTCGGTAAGCGTTGAAAAATAAGGATAAAGTGCAGGGATATCTCTTCCCTCGGGATATCTTTTTACATACCCGACGGCGCGGAGCATTGATGCGATATTTAAAAGCTCGAGCAACGTAAGCATTGCGCCCTTTTCGGCACGGTCGGCGGAATCGACGACCCCTTCGGGTGCGGAAAAGGTGGGTTTTCCCTTAACCACAAGTAATTCGAGTGCTTGTTCGGTTTCGTCAAGCAGACGCGAAATTATCACCTTATCGGTTTCGGGAACAGTTTGCGCAACCAGCTCCTTTGCAGGTGTAGTTGTGGCAAAAGTTGACACGTAACCGATTATTTTATCATATTCAAGTATTGTTTTTGCTTTTGTGAATCCTTTCATGGAAGCTCCTCACAATGTTTATAGAAGGAAAGTGTTTTGAACCCTCGTTCTGCACGCATAAGCAAAAACCTTTCAGCGGTATCCGAAAGTATCGCTTCGTCATATTCGCCTATGCGGAACGAAAGAAAGCGCGAAAGATCGCTTTGCGTAATATGGGTGATCGCCTTCGAAACCGCAGGCGTTATCTGAACGTACCCCAAGCTTCCGCTTGCACAGTTTCTGCAATGCGTTACGCCCTCGGTCAAATTTAACATCGAAGCATCCGCCGTAAGCTCATCGCCGCAAATATCGCAGTTTTCGGTTTCGGGCATAAAGCCGCATTCGGCACACAAGCGAAGCTCAAACGCCGATTTTACGGTAGAATTATTTGAAATTCTGTTTTCGAGAGCATAAAGCGAATTCAGAAGAAGCCGTAATATATTCGCGGATTCCTCGCCGGGGATTGCAAACGCAGATGCCGCCTCGCAAAGATAGCAAGCGAGCGAATAGCTTTTAATATCCTCGCGTATCGGATAAAAATCGGCAATCAACGATGCTTCGGTCAGGGTATAAAAGCCGTTCTTTTCATAAAGAAGCATATCCGAAAAAGCAAATTGCTGTGCAGATTTTATGTAAGGCGACGACAGCTTTCTGACACCCTTTGCATTAACGGTTATTACACCGAGAGTTGATGAAAGAACAGTTAACAGCTTACTTGTTTCGCCTTTGGGTGCTTCACGCAGTACGATCCCTTTGATTTTGTGGCGCATTATTCAAGCTCGTCCTTAAAGCCGAAATCGGAAAGGAAGGACGGACGGTCGCGCCAGTTTTCCTTAACCTTTACCCACAAATCAAGGAAGATCTTTGTTTCAAAAAGTGCCTCGGCATCCTCACGTGCATAAGAACCGATCTTTTTAAGCATCGATCCGTTTTTGCCGATGATAATGCGCTTGTGGGATTCGCGCTCACAATATATCTCGGCGCGCACAGAAAGAAGCCCCTTCTTTTCGGTAAAGGATTCAACCGAAACCGCAACGCCGTGAGGTATTTCGTCATCAAGAAGGCGCAAAACCTTTTCACGGATAAGCTCGGCAAATATCTTTCTTTCGGGTTGGTCGGTAATATAGTCCTCGGGGAAGAAATGCACGCTTTCAACGAGAAGCGGATCGAGCTCGTCGAGAATATACTGAACACCGTCACCCGAAAGCGCCGAAACGGGAATAACCGCACGGAAGTTATAACGGTTTGAAAGCTCCATTATCTGCTCGGCTAACTTAACCTTGTTTGCGCGGTCGGTCTTGTTGATAACAAGAATTACTTCCATTCCGGATGCGCTGTATTTATCAAGCGCAGAAACCTCGTTGGGATTCAATTCCGTACCTGCTTCCACAACGAAAAGTACGATGTCCGACGAATCGGCAACGTTGCCGACCGATTTCATCATATATTCGCCAAGCAGTGTTTTGGGCTTATGAAGACCGGGGGTGTCAGTAAACACATATTGATTTTCGCCCTTGGTAAGAACGCCCGTAATACGGTTACGGGTGGTTTGGGGCTTACGCGAAACGATTGCTATCTTTTCGCCGAGGAGTGTGTTAAGCAGGGTGCTTTTGCCGACGTTGGGCTTACCTGCGATCATTATAAATGCTGTTTTTGTCATAATTACCTCTTAATGCCGAGTTTATCAAGTATTTCACGTTGCTTTGCTTCCATAACTTCCCTTTCCTCATCGGTTTCGTGGTCGTAGCCGAGAAGGTGAAGCGCCGAATGTGCGGCAAGGAAGCAAAATTCTCTTTTGGGGGAATGTCCGTATTCCTTCGCTTGGCGGTACGCAGTATCTCTTGAAATGATTATATCGCCGAGAAGCGTAAGCGTTTCGGGGGTTTCGAAATCGAGAAACGGGAACGAAAGAACATCGGTCGCACGGTCGATCCCGCGGTGCTCTTTGTTGATTTCGCGTATTTCCTCATCGTCGCAAACCGTAACGTTTACCTCGAAGCGGTGGTCGGGATAAGCTTCCGAAACGGCGGTGCGTATTACGCGCTTCATCAAAGTTTCGTAAAGCTTGGGAATCGGTTCGGTCACGACGTCAAAATAAATTTTAATCATTTTTCGGCCTCCTTCTGAAGGATTCACGTCTTGGTTGATCATCCTTCTTTTGCATCTGCTCGCGGTTGCGTTTTTCGTATGCAAGGATTATTTTTTGAACCAACGGATGGCGGACAACATCCTTGTGGGTGAATTTGAAAATGCAAATGCCCTTGATATCATCAAGTATTTCCAATGCATCCACAAGACCGCTCTTGCGAAGGAACGGAAGGTCGACCTGAGTGATATCACCGGTAACAACCGCTTTACTGTTGTTTCCAAGACGGGTAAGGAACATTTTCATCTGCTCGGGCGTTGTGTTTTGCGCTTCGTCAAGAATGATAAATGCATCGTCAAGCGTTCTGCCGCGCATATACGCAAGCGGAACTATTTCGATAATTCCCTTTTCACCGCAATTATGGAAGCTTTCGTTTCCGAGCATTTCGTTCAGCGCATCGTAAAGCGGACGGAGATAAGGGTCTATTTTACTCTGAAGGTCGCCCGGCAGGAATCCGAGCTTTTCGCCCGCTTCAACCGCAGGACGTGTCAAAACTATTTTTGAAACCTGCTTTTTCTTTAACGCATTTACTGCCATTGCAACTGCAAGGAAGGTTTTGCCTGTACCTGCAGGTCCTACGCCGAACACTATCGTATTTGCATTAATAGCGTCAACGTACTTTTGCTGTCCCACTGTTTTTGCTTTTATGGGCTTGCCCTTATTGGTAAGGCATATGCAATCGTTATATATAGTGCCGAGCTCGCTTTCCTTTTCCTCGCGCACCATTGTAATGACATAGTTTACTGTATTTTCATCAATGCTTTCGGCGGTACGGCTAACACGCTCGAGCTGTTCGATACAAGACGCCGCCATATTAACGTCGTTTGCGTTTTCGCCCGAAATTTTTATTACGCCTTCACGCGAGACAACAGACACCGAAAAAGCGTTTTCGATATTTTCGATATTACCGTCCAACGTGCCGAAAAGCTTTAAAACAAAATCGATTGAGAGATCCGAGATTGATTTTTCAAACATATTTATTACACTCCGAAATCGGTTTACGCAATTATTCATTGTTATTATAACACAAATATATACAAATGTCAAAATAAATAATAAATTTAACTTGACGAGAACTAAATTTTTTGTTAAAATGTTTCTATCTACAGTAAATATATAATCCTTTTACTGACTAACGGAGGCATTTATGAAAAACGTTCTTCGCATCGCCGCTTTTTTACTTATGCTTTGTCTTGCGGCCGTTTCGGCAGTTGCTTGCACTGAGGTTACCGATTCCTCGCAATCCAACGCTTCGACCGACGGCACCTCGGACGAAAACTCGAACGAAAAGGTTCTTTTTGAGAATCTTCCCCAAAAGGACTACGGCGGAAAGACCGTTACCTTCCTCGTTCCCGGCGACGACTTCACTCTTTACAAATCCTGCGAAATAATGGCACAGGAAAGCTCGCCCGAGCTTCTTAACGACGAAGTTAAAAAGCGTAACGAATTGGTTGAAAACCGCTTTAACGTTGTTATTGACGAGGTTCGTACCGACAGCACCCAAACTATGCTGCAGCTTATCCGCAATGCCGTTACCTCGAACCTTACCGACTACGACGTAGTTATGCCCTATATCCCCGATGCGGCAACGCTCGCTTTGGAAGATGCATTCTATTTGATGAACGACCTTGAATACATCGACCTTAATAACAGCTGTTGGGATCAGAACGCCGTTAAATCGTTATCTATCAACAACAAGAACTATTTCGCGACCGGCGATATCAGCTTGCTCACCCTTGCTTGCACACACGCAATCGTTTTCAACAAGGATGTAATCAGCGAATATTCGCTTGAAGATCCCTATACGCTCGTTAACGACGGCAAGTGGACCATTGACAAGCTTCAGGAAATGGCTAAAAAGGTAACCGCTAACGTTGACGGCAGCGACGGTATGTCCTGCAAGGATAAATACGGCTTCCTTATCAACAACAACTTCGTTACCTCTATGTATATCGGATCTGGACACACCCTTATCGGCAAAGACAGCGAAGACCTTCCCTATGTTCAGATCTTTGAAGAAACCGAAACAGCTTTCCCGATCTTCAACAAAATTTTTGAGCTTGTAAACGATGCTCAGGCAACCGGTAAGATTGACGATACCACAGGCTCCTTCTACACCTCGTCCGTTGCTAACGGCGGTAGCTGTTGGTCTGCCGCAACCGAATCTGTTGCTAACAAGCTTGCTCTTTTCAGAGCAATGGCAATTATCGACATTGTTGATCTCGGTAACTATGATTGCAACTTCGGTATTCTTCCCGCTCCTAAATATAACGAGATTCAGGATGGCTACCACTCCTTCGTATCTACCCTCTATGCTACAAGCGTTGCTATTCCCGTTTCTGCGCCTGACAAAGAAATGTCTTCCATAATCGTTCAGGCAATGAGCGAAGCTTCCACCAAGACCACCAAGAACGCTTATTTTGAAGTAATTCTTAAGCTCCGCAAGATTCAGGATAACGAAAGCGAAGCTATGCTTGACAAGATTTTTGACGGCAGAGTTTATGACTTAGGCGTTATCTTTGGTTGGGGCGGCACCAGTTCCATCGGTACCTTTATGAATACCGTTGCATTCAGCGGTAACCAAACCTTCTCCTCGACTCTTGAATCGATTACTTCTACCGTTGAGGCAGATCTTTTAAAGACACTTACCGCTTTTGAAGATTAACAGAAATATGCACAAAAAGCCGTCTTTTTGACGGCTTTTCTTTTACGTTACTTTGCTAACAAAAATCGATTTGTTTACAATTTGTTCACAAACGCAGAGCGTTTTTATGATATCCTATAAATAATTATAAAATTGACGAGGTGTACTATGAACAACATCGAATATTTATACAAAGTCGACCCTGAGGTTGCAGGCGCGGTTGACAGCGAGTTTAAGCGTCAAAAGCGTAATATCGAGCTTATTGCAAGTGAAAACATTGTCAGCGAAGGCGTTCTTGCGGCTGCAGGCACTATACTTACCAACAAATATGCAGAAGGTTATCCCGGACGCAGATATTACGGCGGATGCGAAGAGGTTGATAAGGTTGAAGCTATAGCGATCGAACGCGCAAAGAAGCTTTTCGGCGCTGAGCACGCAAACGTACAGCCCCACTGCGGCGCAAGTGCAAACCTTGCGGTGTTCTTTGCTTTCTTACAGCCCGGCGACACCGTAATGGGTATGAACCTTGCACACGGCGGCCACCTTTCTCACGGCTCGCCCGTTAACATTTCGGGTAAATATTTTAACGTTGTTCCTTACGGCGTTGATTCTGAAACTCACAGAATCGATTACGACAAGATGGAAGCTACCGCGCTTGAATGCCAGCCCAAGCTTATCGTTGTCGGCGCAAGTGCTTATCCCAGAGTTATCGATTTTGCACGTTGCCGCGAAATTGCTGACAAGGTTGGTGCGATTCTGATGGTTGATATGGCGCACATCGCAGGTCTTGTTGCTGCAGGCGTACATCCCAGCCCTGTTCCCTATGCAGACGTTGTTACTACCACCACTCACAAGACTCTCCGCGGTCCCAGAGGCGGTTTGATTCTTTGTAAGGAACAGTATGCAAAGCAAATCGACAAGGCGATCTTCCCCGGTACTCAGGGCGGTCCTCTTGAGCATATCATCGCCGCAAAGGCAGTAGCTTTCGGCGAAGCGCTTACCGATGAATACAAGGAATATCAGGCACAGATCGTTAAGAACGCAAAGGCGCTTGAGATCGCATTGAAGGAAGAGGGCTTTGACCTTGTTTCCGGCGGTACCGATAACCACTTGCTTCTTATCGACCTTCGCAGTATGGGCGTTACCGGTAAAGAGCTTGAACACAACCTTGACGAGGTTCACATTACCGTTAACAAGAACGCTATTCCCGACGATCCTCAGAAGCCCACTATCACCAGCGGTATCCGTGTAGGTACTCCTGCAGTTACCTCGCGCGGCTTCAAGGAAGAGGATATGAAGGTTGTTGCAAAGCTCATTAAGCTTTGCGCTACCGACCTTGAAAACAGCCGTGAATACATCATTTCGGAAGTTGACAAGCTTTGCTCTAAATACCCCATTTACGAATAATTGATGGATATTAAAGTTTTTTACCAACTGCCCGAAGATGCGGCTAACATTCGCGTTGAGGTTTTCGTTGACGAGCAGGGCTTTACCGAGGAATTTGACAGCGAAGACAAAAACGCTATCCATTTTGTCGGATATATTGACGGCAAAGCGGTTGCCACAAGCAGGGTGCTTACTCTTGGTGATGACAAATACCTTATCGGCAGAATTGCCGTTATAAAGGTTTTCCGCGGAAAAGGGCTCGGCTCTTTGATAGTCAACGCCGCAGAAGAACATATTAAAAGCATCGGCGGAAAATCGATTTACATTCATTCGCAAATGCGTGCTGCCGAATTTTATGAAAAAATCGGTTACACCAAAACGGGCGATTTTGATGAAGAAGAGGGTTGTCCGCACTGTATGATGGTAAAACATATTTAAAAATTAAATGCCTTTCGAGTTTTCTGAAGGCATTTTTTATTGACATCGAATCGACAAAGTATTATAATAAATTATTCAGAGGTATTTTATTTTCAGGAGGAAAATAATATGCAGATAGCATTTTCGGGCAAGCTTGGAAGCGGAAAATCCACGGTTTGCGATATATTGAATAAACAGTACGGATACAGTATTTACAGCACAGGCACGATTCAAAGAAAGATTGCCGAGGATATGGGCATCTCTACTCTTGAATTGAACAAGCGTATGCGTGAAGACCCTGCGCTTGACCACGTTATTGACGATGCGGTTGTCAAGCTTTCGAGAGAAAGACGCGGCGAAAAGCTTATTTACGACTCGCGTATGGCTTGGCATTTCGCCGAAAACACCTTTAAGGTTTATATGTACGTTGACCCTACTGTTGCGGCAAGACGCGTTTTGGCGGCCGACAGAGGCAACGTCGAAAAGTACAGCTCGCTTGAAGAAGCAAGAGAAATGCTTATTTCGAGAAGCGTTGAGGAAAACACGCGTTTTAAAATGATATACGGCGTTGATAATTTCGATTACAATAATTACGACCTTATTATCGACTCGACAACTGCGACACCCGAGCTTATTGCGAAGGTCATCGCCGAAAACGCTGTTGAATTCGAAAACAAGCCCTTTGAAAATACAAGGCTTTTGCTTTCGCCTTACGTTCTATTCCCTACCAAGCCATACGGAACGCAGGACGGAGATGAGATTGCGGTTGCTTGTAAGGACGGCAATCATTTCGTTGTAAAGGGACATTCCAAGCTTGTTGAATTGCAAAATGAAAACACAAGCTTTGCTTTGGCAACATTAATTGAAGCAGACGTTAATGCAGATTCCGAAATAATTGCTTCCTACGAAATGAACGGCAATTTTTCATATCAATCTAAACCTTATTAATTTGGGGGACAAAAATGAAAAAACTGATAGCTTTGGCGCTTTGTTTGTTTTTGCTTTTTTCAGTTGTCGCTTGTGATGACACAGAAAACGTTTCTTCCGAAACCGATTCTGCCGTTTCCGACGTAAGTGAAGAAAGCGTTGTTCTTGACGAATTCGTGCTTAGCGAGGACGTTGCGAAAATCGATTCGTATCTTACAAACGATATTGACAGATCCATGCTTGCAACAAACGTCTTCAGAGGCGTTCAATATAAGATCAGCAGGTCCACCGATCCCGCTTATCCCGATAATTCCTTTAAATTGACAAACGGTGATTCGATCGATTCCTTTGACGCTAATTATTATATAGGTTGGAAGGAACGTCTTCCTGTCGCAATTGATTTTGACCTCGGTGAAAGCAAACACAACATTGCAGACATCACGGTCGGTTGCTTGAGAGTTGTTGATTACGGTATTGGATTGCCCGAATATATTGCAATCAATGTCTCCGACGACGGTAAGGATTATACCGAAATCGGCAGGATAGTTACTCCCAAAAACATCCCAAATTCGATGAAATACGAATATTCCTTCGCTTTCCCCAGGGGAACAAGCGCAAGATATATCCGCGTTTATTGTTCAAGACCCGACTTCGCTTTTACATTCATTGACGAGATCGCAGCATATGAATACTGCGCTTCCGGCACGATCGACCGCGATACCTCGGAAAAGGTCGAGCAGACTCTTACGATCAACGATTTTTACAACTATAACCTCAACCTTGGCGAATCCGAGGTTAAGGTAAGCAAGGATGATGCCGATTACAACAAGGAGCAAAATTTAGCTCGTCTTGAAGGCGTTGATTTCCAGATCTTCCACTTCGATCCCTTTGCAGAAGGACACTCCAATACGCCCAAAAACATGATCTCGATCCTTAACGACGGACGTTATCACGGCAATTACAATGTCGACTATTTCAAAAGCCAGCGCGGCGGCGGTCGTCACATTGTATGCGACCTCGGTCATATTATGGCAGTAAGCGGCACGACATTCTCGTTCTATGATAAATACACATGGGGTGTTTCCACTCCTCCCGTTTACTACGTAAGTTTGAGTGAAAACGGAACCGATTGGACTACCGTTTATTCCTATTACAAGGAAAATTACGGCAAAGAATTGATTATTGAGGATACACACAATATCAAATTCGACGACACTTATACGGCGAGATACGTTCGTCTCACCTTTGCGACCATGCCCAACGGTACGATTTCGAGCTCGGTATACCTTGGTGAATTTGAGGTTATCGGTAAAAAGAATCCCGACGGAGCAGTTAAAGCTGTCGAAGATGATTCGCCTTACGGAAAATTCGTAAGCACCGAAAAATACGGAATTGAAAACCTTTTGTTTGCTCCCATTACCGACGGTTACGGCAAGCATTGCACCGACGCTCACGTTATGTCAGAGGAAAACGCATATACTTACCTTGCCACATTTGACAAAAACGGCAAGGCAAACGGTGTGTTTATGGACTCGATCGCATTCTCGACGAGAGGTGAACTTAACAATCACAAGGACCGCAACGAAGGTATGACCTGGTTCTTTGACGAGCTCTTTTATGAAGGCGTTAACCTTGACGCCGTTGACAAAGCAAAAGAAAAGCTTAATCAAGAGCTCGGCACAAACGACAAGATCAAGATCTGGATCAGCATTAATGCTCCCGCAAAAAACGATATCTTTAATGGTGAAACCGTTACCACAGTCGAGCAATCCAACGCCTGCGTTAAATGGCAGATCGACGAAATGATACGAAGATACAACGAAAAGGATTATAAGAACCTTGAATTCGTTGGCTTCTATTGGCAGTTTGAATCTGTAAGAACAGAAACAGATATCGACACGATGATCTATATGAACGACTACGTTCACAAGATGGGTTATCTTACATTCTGGTGTCCCTACTACACCGCAAACGGCATTTGGCTCAACCACTACGTTGGATTTGATATTGCTTGCTTACAGCCTAACTATATGTTCCACGATACCGAGCCTAACCGCACCGATACGACTGCAGAGCTTGCAAAGCTTTACGGTATGTGCGTTGAAATAGAAATCGAGGGCGGAGTTGTTAGCGACGAGGTGCTTGAGCTTTACCGCGCTTATCTTAAGTCGGGTTATGAAAAGGGTTATATGAACTCTATCAAGGTTTATTACCAGGGCGCATTACCCGGCGCGTACATTCAGGGCTTTAGAAAAGCTAATGAAAACGATGCGGCAATGTACGAAGAAACGATTCTTTATGCAACCGAGAAGCTTAACGCAGATCATTATGTAACTACCGCTAACGGGCTTGATAAATTCACCGATAAAGAGCTTACCGTTAAACACGGCAAGACCGCCGAGATTAACATTGGCGATCTTACGGTATATGAATGCCGTTACTTCACAACCCCTTCTTACGGTTCGATAAGACTTGACGAAAACGGAACCTTGGTTTATACCGCGATGAAAGGTTATGAGGGCGAGGACGTTATTAAGGTCAAAATATTTGACGGCACCTTCGGAAGCAAGGTGATCACCGTTAAGGTCACTGTAACGAAATAACAAATAATAAGAGAACAGGATGCTTTACAGCATCCTGTTCTTATTATTCATATTTGATTTGGTTGAACTTTGAAAAGGTTGCGCGGATGTTCTTTTTTATAAACGAAGCGTAGCCTTGCAAGAGAAGGTCGGTATAAAGGTTTTGCTTATTCATATCGCAAAGCTTTGTACGGATGTAATGCGAGGGCATTTCGAGGCAAATTTGTTGGCTATAATCAAACAAAAAACCGACAAGGAATTTGATTTTCGTATCGTTCTTACTCTTAAGCATTTCTGTAAAATGCTCGATTTCATTATCCGAATAGGGATCTATGCAGACACAACATTCATAGAAATTTCCCTTTTCGGTTTCGATTGCAAACGCGTAGCTCGGCTTTGGGTTTTTGATACTTTGGGCTAAAGCATACGCACGGTTATAGAGATTTTCAAAATTTTTGCGCTCGTTTGATGGCAGGTAACAAAAAGCATCTATTTCACCGTGAAGCTTTGCGATAAAGGCGTCAAAATCGGAAAGGCGTTTATCCTTTTCTTTAAGACCAATAAACGGCTCGGTGCCAATGATTATATCGATTTCAAAGAAAAGGTTTTCATACTTATACGGCTCGATTACATATTCGTAATCACCGAACAGGTCGATTGACCCCTTTGCATTCTTCCCTGCCATTTCCTTGCAGATAGGCATAAGCTCCTTTATACGGTCGAATGATGCACATGCGTTTTCGATATCTCCAAGCAAGAGATATGTATTTGCAAGACGTGTTTCTGCGGTAATGCGGTTGAAGATAAATATATCATCGTCGCGCTTCGACAGCTTGGATATCAGCGCTTTTGCCAACAAACAGTTTTCCAAGCTTTCCGGCGAAGTAAAAAATTCGGGAGAGCTTTTTTGATTGATAAGGAAAAGCGTTTTGGAAAGATCTTGGAACAACACCTCGCTGCGATAATTCGAAAAGTTCTCTTCATCCTTACGAATTACGCTTCGAAGCAGTAAAATATCGTTCCAACAAGCACGGTTATTGTCATTACCGATAAATTGCTCCCAATAATCGAAATTTTCCTCGTCCTCGTTTGCAACAATGACCACAAGCGCGTTGGCTCTTTCCTCGGGCTTCATTTCAAGAAGCTTTTTGGTTACTGTTTCTTTTACCTTGCTGTACTTTTCATCAGAAACCATTTGATCGTTTTTCATTTTGCGCGAAGCGTTATAGTATTCACACAAAAAACGGTTTGAGCCGATATTTACGCTTTGCTCTAAAAGCTCAAAATATTCTTTTCTGACAGAATCCTCGGGGTTCTCATACAAACGGTTTCTGACCTTGACAAGCTCTTGAGTGATTGTATGGAGCTTTGATTTGCCGTTGCCCATGAGCTCATCTATCGTTACGTCGAAAAGCTTGGAAAGCTGTGGGAGCTTTTCGATGTCGGGATATGCCAATCCCTTTTCCCAACGTGACACCGATTGAGGAGTTACCGAAAGCTCGTCGGCAAGCTCGCTTTGAGTTAAGCCCTTTTCTTCACGTAATCTTTTTAAATTTTCAGAAAGTAATAATTTCATCTTGGTCCCCTTTGGAGTGCTTGTTCCGCTGTGAGTTAATTATATCACCAATAAGTACAAAAATCAATCGATTGTTAATTTAAACGCTTCAACCGTAGGGTGATAAATAAAATCCGCCGAGAGCAATCTCGGCGGATTTATTAAGTAAGCAATATTTATCTCTTGTTGAGCATGCTGAGGATATCATCGATATCGGTATTGGATTCCTTGGGTGCTTCCTCAACCTTTTGTGCAGCTTCAGCAGCAGCCATTTGACGGCGAACGTCGGTGCTCTTCTTATCGGCATCAAAACCGGTAGCGATAAGGGTAATGCGCATTTCGTCTTCGAGAGTGGGATCAAGAGCCGCACCGAAGATGATGGTAGCATCGGGTTGTGCTTCGTTGGTAATCATTGCAACAGCAGAATCGATTTCGTCAAGTCCGATATCGGGCGAGCCGGTAATCTGAACAACGATACCCTTTGCACCGCTGATGTTGGTTTCGAGGAGAGGCGAGGACATAGCCATCTTAGCAGCTTGTTCAGCCTTATCCTTGCCCTTAGCAGAGCCAACACCCATGTGTGCAAGGCCTGCGCCGGACATTACAGCGGAAACGTCTGCAAAGTCGAGGTTGATGATACCTTCAACAGTGATGAGCTCGCAGATAGATTGAACGCCCTTACGGAGAACGTCGTCAGCTTCCTGGAATGCGTTGAGGAAGGTAATCTTCTTATCGGTGAGGAGCTTAAGTCTTTCATTGGGGATAACGATGAGCGAGTCAACGATATCAGCAAGCTTTTCGATACCTGCTTCTGCCTGAGTCATACGGCGCTTACCCTCGAAAAGGAAGGGCTTGGTAACAACTGCAACAGTAAGGATATCGAGAGATTTTGCAATCTTAGCGATTACGGGAGCCGCACCGGTACCGGTACCGCCGCCCATACCTGCGGTGATAAATACCATATCAGCGCCCTTGATTGCTTCGGTGATTTCGTCGATAGATTCATCAGCTGCTTTTTCGCCGAGCTCGGGATTTGCGCCTGCGCCGTGACCCTTGGTGATACGGTCGCCGATAGCGATTTTGGTAGGTGCGCTCGACTTGATGAGGATTTGAGTATCGGTGTTGATGTTGATAAATTCAACGTCAGCCGCGTCGATTGCGGAAATCATACGGTTAACTGCGTTACCGCCGCCACCGCCTACACCGATGACCTTTATTACTACTTTATTGGGATCTTCGATCATGTTGTGCATTTGGAACCTCCGATAGTTTGTATCATTTTATTTTCATTCACTATATAATATAATATGTTTTTTTGCGAAATGCAAGAGTTTTTTCGTTTTTTCTTTAAAATTGGCGTTATTTTTTGCGGTTTTTGTTGTTTTTTAGCATTTTATGACAATGCAACTGCTGCTTCTCGATAATTCGAGAGATTTATTCTGCCTTTGTCGGTGGGTTTGAGCTCTTCGATTATTTTTACAAGGAAGCTTATTTTAATTTCAATGTTTTCGGTGTTACCGAGATAAACTTCAAATCGGCCGTCATAATTAATATAGATATCGAAGCGTGAACGCACGTCTACAGATTTGACCTTATCCTCGATATAATGGTTTTCAAAGGATGAATACAGCTCGTTTAATGCAACTTCGGTACGCTCGTCAATAAATTCAAGCTCCTGCCCTACTATACATCTGCGAACGTTATTAAGCGAAAGTTCGGTGATTCCGAGCTGTTCCGCAGAAACATTCTTTTCCTTTTCGAGCACCTTAAGATCAGAAGAAAGCAGATAGGTCTCGCTCGCAAGTGTTGCGGCATAAAAGGGCTTTTCTTCTACGACGTTAACGTTTACACTTGTTGGGAGGTCGCGCTCGATCTCAACACTGCCTACGTAAGGCAATTCCTTTTTCAGCACTTCCTCGATCTCATCGGAATCAAATGAGAAGATATTGTCGCCGATCTGTATCGGAACGTATTCCAGAATCTGCTCGGGTGAATACTTTTCGGTACCTATCACGTTGACCGTTTCGACATTTAGGAATACAGCGACGCATACACCGAGAAATATTAACGATATCGAAAGGAAAAGCGCAACATAGAACACTATTCTTCTTGTGCGTTTCTTTTCGTTACGTCTTTGCGCATCGAAGATTGCAGTATTTTTTCTGACAAATCTTTGGCGTTCCATATACTTCTCCTTTCATAAAGCTTTATTTTAAAAGTGCTAACGCTTCGTCAACGATGCGTTCCAACGAATCGGGCATTGCGAAGCCCTTAACGCTTTCTTCCATTCTGCGGCGCTTGTTGGGGTTAGAAAGCATATCGTCAACAGTTTCGACAAGAAGCTTTGCGTTAACCTCCGATTCACGGAACACTACCGCCGCACCGGCATCTGCGATAAGACGCGCGTTTTTATATTGATGGTCTTCGGTTACGTGAGGGCTGGGAATAAGGATAGCTGCTCTGCCGCGGATAGCAAGCTCGGAAAGTGTCATTGCGCCTGCACGACAAATCAATATATCTGCGGCGGCTTGATGTACAGCCATATCATAGATATATTCGCTTATATTAAGGTTCTGATGATTGTAAAATCCCTTTTCAATTGCGATTGCATTGAATTTTTCGTATCCTACCCTGCCGATAGCGTGGGTGTGACGGATATTTTGAGGGATCGAGTAATTTTCTATAAGCTCGAATATGAGCTCGTTAACCTTTTCGGCACCCATACTGCCGCCATAGGAAAGCACATAACGCTCATCGTCGCTTAAGCCGAGCTTTGCTCTGGCTTCTTGGCGCGACATTCCGTCGACGATAACGGGGTTACCGGTTAAAATAAGCTTTGAATGAACAGCTTCTTCAAAAAACTTTTCGCTTCCCTTAAAGGAAACGCAGACCTTATCGACTACCTTGGACAGCATTTTGGTGGTAACACCGGGAAACGCATTTTGTTCGTGGATAAGAGTCGGTATACCAAGCTTTGAAGCAGCTTTAACTGTCGGCCAAGAAACGTAACCGCCGGTACCTATTACAAGGTCGGGCTTGAATTTTTTGATTATCTTTTTTGCCGCCGACACAGAGGTTACCGCGTGCCACGCCGCCTTGATATTTTTAACGGAAAGCTTACGGGAAAAGCCCGAAACCTCGACAAAATCAATCTTATAGCCGAATTTCGGTACCAAAGTGCTTTCGATACCGCGTTTTGTACCGATAAACATAATTTCGGCATCGGGAATACGTTTTTTAATAGTTTCGGCAATATTTAAAGCAGGATTGACGTGACCGCTTGTGCCACCGCCGCAAAGTATAACTTTCATTGATTATCACCTTTCGGATTAACCTTGTTCGATGAATGAGTAACGTGAAATTGAAAGAACTACGCCCATTTCGGCGAGAAGGATGATAAGCGAGGTACCGCCATAGCTGAAGAACGGCAAGCTGATGCCCGTACTGGGGAACGTATTCGTAACAACGGCAAGGTTAAGCAATACCTGAACGACGATCTGCGCCGTTATACCCATTGCGACGAGCGAGCTGAAGCGGTTAGGAGCGTTTTTGGAAATATGATATCCGCGGAATGCAAGTGCACCGAAAAGCGCAATTACACAAATTACGCCGAAAAAGCCGAGCTCTTCGGCAAGTATAGCGAATATATAGTCGTTTTGCGGTTCGGGAAGATAGCCGTGCTTTTGGTTGCTCTGTCCCAAGCCCAAGCCCCAAAAGCCGCCCGAGCTGATTGCATACAGCGACTGTGCCGGCTGCCATCCTGCTCCGCCGCTTTCATACGACATAAATTTAAAGGGGTCCTCCCAAATATCAAGACGTGTTATTGCGTGAGGGACAATTTTTGCAAGGATATTACGCCCCGCAGTAAGGAAAAACGTTGCCGCGGTAATACCGGCACCCATAACGACGCCGAAGTACACGGCTTTAAGTCCCGAAAGCCACATCATAACCACCATAAGCAACAGTATGATAATCGTTGCGGAAAGGTGGCTTTGCAAAAGCGTTGCACCTGCGGCAGGAAGCGTTAAAAGGAGCAACGGTAACGCGCCCTTACGGAGCGTTTTCATTTCGGATGCGTGGTTACTTATATATGCCGCGCAGGCAAGAACAAGCGCGAATTTAAGCAATTCCGAAGGTTGAAATTCAACGCCAAAGATAACGAACCAACGTGTTGCACCTTTATTCGTTTCGCCAAAAAACGGAACGAGATAGTTAAGAAAAAGTACGCCTGCATAGATAATATACGCAAAGCGCTTGAGCACGCGGTAGTCGAGTAATTTGGCAATAACTGCCATACCGAGAATACCGAAGGCAACCCAACGCACCTGGGAGCGTGCGAAATAATAGGAATCGTTAAAACGCGATTCGCCGACTGCATAGGACGCCGAAAAAATCATTACCGAGCCGATACAGACAAGTGCGATGACGATGATAAGCATCGGACGGTCGATCTCCCCGATCAAGCGGTATATTCTGTTTTGATTAATACGGACTCTTTGCTTTTTTTGAACAGGAGCATTTGAATCCGTACGCGCTTTTTCGGGTTGTTTGGAAGTCATATAAGCAGTCCTTAAGTAAGATTAGAAGTTTAAAAGATAATAAGTAAGAGTTGAAAATGCAACGGTAATCAAAGAGAATACCAAAACAATCTTTACCTCGCCCCAACCGCATTTTTCGAAGTGGTGGTGAATCGGGCTCATTTTAAAGATACGCTTGCCGAATGCCTTGAACGAGAACACCTGAAGAACTACCGAAAGTCCTTCGAGTATCCAGATGCAAGCGATGGGAAGAAGAAGGAATTCATTGTCAGTAAACATTATCGCACCGACGATGAAACCGCCGAGGAAGAGCGAGCCGGTATCGCCCATGAAAATCTTTGCGGGGTGGAAATTAAACACAAGGAATGCAAGCAAAGCGCCGAGGAGCGAAGATACTGCAAACGCATATGTCTCATATACGCAAAGCAATTCGAGATAATCCGATGGTATGCCGATGTTTTCGAAAAGGTTCAATGAGAAAATAAGAAGCATTGTGCAGATGATAAATGCAACGCTTCCTGCCAAGCCGTCGATACCGTCGGTGAGGTTTGCACAGTTAACGATGTAAACAATCGCCAAGAGCATTACTATATAGTAGAAAATGCCAAGCTCGAGTTCGCCCCAGGGGGTGTCGATAGCGGTATCGCCTTCGAGGAAGTATGAATTTGCGAAGAGATAACCAGCGGTTGTAAGCGTTTGAAGAATAAGCTTTTGGGTACTGCTTAAGCCCTTGTTGCGCTTTTTGAAAAGCTTTACATAGTCGTCGACAAAGCCGATGATGCCTTGCGAAAGCGCAAAGAGAACGAATATAAGCGTTGCTTTAAAGGAATACTCATAACTTACATATTCACCGAAATTGAGCTTGAAGATTATCATAGCGACCGTAAGCGCTATTGCAAATGCGAAGATAAAAATCAAGCCGCCGAGGTTTGGTGTGCCCTCCTTGGATTTATGCCACGAAGGTCCGATCTCCAATATTTTTTGACCGAGCTTTACCTTTCTGAGCATCGGTATGAAGATTTTATAAAGTATCACGCCGAGTATAAAAGATATCGCGGCGGCGATAGCGCACAGCCAATATACGTTCATAATAACCTCTTTTTTATACGATCAAACGACCGAGATTCATTCCATTGCTTGCTTTATAGAGAACGGTGTCGCCTTCCTTTATAAAGTCTTTCAGGAACGCCTGCAGTTGTTCGGTCTCTTCTTTGTCGAAGGAGTAGACGATAACATCCTTTGTTTCGGATGCGATATGCTTTGCTAGCGTACCGTAGGTGATAAGCACATCGGCACAGTTGGTTACGCTCGCTCCGACACGCTTGTGAAGATTAACAGCTTCGTTTCCAAGCTCAAGCATATCGCCGAGCACGGCAATTTTTCGTCCATTATATTTCGATAGCACCGAAAGCGCAGCTTCCATCGATTCGGGAGAAGCGTTATAGCAATCGGAAATTACCGTATGTCCGTTCAGCTCAAATATATGCTGACGTTTGCCGTCACTTTGGTATTCGGACAGTGCATTTGCCGCTTTTTCAAGCGAGATACCAAGGCAATGTGCAGCCGCAAGTGCGAAAAGCGAATTGATAACGAAATGCTTGCCGAGAACCGAAAGAGTTACCTTGATTTTCTTGCCGAAAATAACCGCCGTAAAATCAACACCGTTTTGCGATTCCTTAACGTTTTCGGCATAACAATTGCAATCCTTATTATCAAAGGAAACGAAAATTACGTTATTAACAGGATATTCAATATTCTTCAAAAGCGGTTCATCGCCGTTGAGTATAAGAGTCGAGTTAATATCCGAATATGCGGCGATTTTAAGCTTTTCATCGCGTATTGCTTCGCGTGTGCCGAGGTTTTCGATATGGGAATAGCCGATATTGGTTATTATCGAAATATTCGGCATTGCGCACGGTGCAATTCGGTCCATTTCACCCGGCATTGACATACCGAGCTCGATTACGGCACAGTCGATATCTGTCGGAGTTGCAAGAACAGTTTGCGGCAGACCGATTTGACTGTTTGAGTTGCCGAGCGTTTTATGAACGCTTAATGCCGAACCGAGCGCAACGGCAACCATATCCTTTGTTGTCGTCTTCCCTACCGAACCGGTTATTCCGATTATGGGAATGTTTTTTATTTCCTTTTCGCGGTAGCTTTTTGCAAGTTTTTGCAAAGCTTCACGAACATCGGGAACGCAGATGCAATCGCCGTACAAGCTCAAATTTTCTTCACGGTCGGTAAGAGTCGCACATCCCTTATTTATTAATTCGGGAACGAAAGCGTTGCCGTCGACACGTTCACCGCGGAGGGCAAGAAAGAGTTTTTCGGCATCTGCCTGACGGCTGTCCGAAAAGAAGCCGTTGATAACTCTTTCTTTATTGGCGGTATCGGATAGCCGACCGCCACATCTTTCGCTAATATATTCGAGAGAGAATTCCATTATTCAATATCTTCCTCGTACAAGAATTCAAGTTCTATTACGGTACCCGGCAATACATATTCGCCTGCCGATACTGACTGCGAAATTACTCGGCAGTTGGTATGGTCATCGTTAAAGATACCGTTTATCGAAACGTTAAGGTTTGCATTGATAAGCTTCTTAATTGCATTAGACGGCGAATCGTTCAATACGTTGGGAACAGCTACGTTTGCGGAAATAGAAGTATTTTCGGTGTAGATGATTACAACGCCGTCAGTAGAAATAACCGTACCTGCTTCGGGAAGCTGACCGTAAACGGTATTGCCGTCGCCTCTGATGACGCACTTAAGTCCTGCCGCTTCGATTTGTAATTTAGCATCCTCGATGGATTTATTGCTGTAGTTGGGAACGGTTACTGTCGATTCTCCGTCGGTGTTCGGCTTGATTCCGAGGTGAGGAAGTACTTCGGAAAGGATGTTTGAAACGATAGGCGCCGCAACAGCAGAACCGAAATACTGTCCCGAGGTAGGATCGTCAACAAGAACGAGGATCGCGATTTGAGGATCCTCTGCAGGTGCAAAGGTTACGCAGGACGAAATATAGTCGTCGGGACGCAAGGTGCTCTGCTTCTGCGAGGTACCTGTTTTGGAAACTACGTTATAACCCGAAACCGATGCGTTTTTAGTCGAATTAGTAAGGGTAGTCAGAATTTTTTGGCAGGTGTCGGCTGAAATAACCTGTCTGTCGGTTTCGTATTCAAAAGTTTTAACAACGTTACCGTCGTTATCGACAAGCGCTTTTACCGCATGAGGCACAACGAGATGACCGCCGTTTGCAACTGTAGAAACCGCACGGATGTGCTGCAAGGGAGTTACCTGGAAGGTCTGACCGAAGGAATAAACCGCAAGCTCAAGGGTTTCAAACTGAGTGCCCGAGGTTGCGAAATAGTAGGACGAAACCTCACCCAAGAGGTCGCTACCGCTTGTTTTGGTGTAACCGAATTCATCGAAATACTTCATAAAGAGCTTTGTACCGATCGTTCCGCCTATTTCGATAAATGCAGGGTTGCAAGAATTTACAAGTGCTTCGGAAAAGGTTTGGTGACCGTGGCCGCCGTATCTTTTATGGCAGTGGATCTGGGTGCCTGCAACAACCGTTGCTCCGTCGCAATCAAAAGAGGTTGTATCGTAATTGATAGTGCCCTCCTCCAAAGCGATTGCGCTTGTAACAATTTTAAAGGTCGAACCCGGCTCGTAGGTTTGGGTTACTATCGTATTATTCCACATTTCGTACAAAAGTCTGGAGCGTTCCTTCGAGCGTTCCTCCTCGGTACCCTGGAAGATTTCGTATTTATTCTGATATATGGGGGAAAGTGTATTGTAGTTGTTAAGGTCAAAGCTGGGATAGATCGCAGACGCCAGAAGCTCGCCGTTATTAACGTCCATAACGATGCATTCAACTTTTCCGTTGGGCTTGTGATCCTCATACGCTTGCTGAATGTATTTTTCAACCGCGTTCTGAATGGTCCAGTCGATAGTCGTAACAACGTTCAAGCCGTTTGTTGCAGGAATGTAAGTCGAGCCGACGCCCGAATCAAGCTCGTTGCCGTATGCATCGGAGGATTTAACCGATTTGCCGTCAACGCCCGCAAGATATTCGTTATAGGTAGATTCCAAGCCCGAAAGGCCTTGATTATCCGAACCCGTAAAGCCAAGGATATGCGCGGCAAAGTTGCCGTAACGGTAATAGCGCTTTGTTGTTTCCTCGAGGTGAATTATCGTCGCAAGTTTATTTTCGCTAATAAAGGTGCGGATAGCGGCTTCTTCGGTTTCGGTAAGGAATTTTTTGATTACCTGATATTTTGAATTGGTGCGGTTGCCCTTGGTTATTATTTCGTTGCGGTCAACCGAAAGTATCGTTGACATTCCGTCGGCGATTTTGTTAAGCAATGCCTCGCGCTCAATCGGCTCGCTCGTTTCCTTGCTGTCGTCGGCGAATTTACCGATATCGTAAGGCGAGATGAAGCAGTTATAAACCGTTGCACTTACGGCAAGCTCGGTCGTACCGTCATTGGCATAGATAGAGCCGCGCTTTGCAGGGATGGTTACCGAGTTCGTATATTGGTCGAGCGCAGACGTGCGGTAATCGGCAGGATCGAACAATTGGAGATATGCAAAACGGACGCACACCAACACCATACAAACGAGAATTACTATTAAAGCTACTCGTCCGCGAGCAGTAGCAGTGCGTCCGCTGCCCGAAGGTGTGAATTTTTTGGTTGCGCCCGACATATAAAAATACCCCTTTTGATATGACAAACGGGTAAAGAGAATTCACTCGTTACCCTTTGTATAAATATATTGCGAATTTCCGATTTAATGCCGAAAATTCTATCTTCATTTTATCACAACTTTTTAAAAAAGTATAGTGTTTATCGAAATTTTAATCGTCCGAATTAAGAAAATCGCTGATTACTTCGCCAAGACCGGTAAGGAGGAAACCAAAACCGCCTTCTTCACCGTCGTCATAATTTTGCATTTCGGTTTTATCCTCGTGCTCGGGAGTAATGATGTGGTATTCACCCTCGATGTTGGTCATACCCAATTCTTCTCTCGCGTACTTTTCGATTTCACCGATGTTGTATTTATTGCTGTAGGTTACCTCAAGCTCATCCTGAGTTTTTTCCAATGCCGTGATCTTATTGTTGATATCGTTGATTTCGGAACGGTACTTATCAACCTCGGCATAGTTCATCATCATAAAGAGAAACATACCCGTGAGGATAAGCGCAACGAAAACCATAGACCAAGGGAACGGTGCTTTATCCTTCTTTTTGACGTTTACGATTCTGGGTGCACGTACTGCATGGAGATTCGATGCGCGTTTAACGTTCTTCGATTTTTTATTGCGATTTACAACAGATGCCGACTTTTTAACAGTAACTTCGCCTTGGTTTACCTTTTTTCGCGTTGTAACAGAAGTCGAATTCGAATTTGTTCTCAATTCCTGCATTTTCTTGCACCTTTCTTATACTTTTTCACATACACGCAGCTTTGCGCTATGCGATCTTGAATTATGCTCCAATTCCTCTTCCGAGGGTAATATCGGTTTCTTTGTGATTATCTTTACTTCCTGCTTTTTGCCGCATACGCAAATCGGGAAATCCGATGGGCATGTGCAGGGTCGTTCAAGCTTTTGGAATCCGTTTTTTACAAGTCGGTCTTCAAGCGAATGGAAGCTGATTATCGACATTCTTCCGCCGACGTTCAAAAGCTTGCTTCCCTCCTCGATTGCTTTCGGGATGCAATCCAATTCTCCGTTCACTTCGATTCTTATTGCCTGAAAGCTTCGCTTTGCAGGGTTGCCGCCCTCAAAACGGAACTTTGACGGAATTGCCGATGCTATTATTTCGGCAAGTTCGAGAGTGTTTTTAATCGGGCTTTCAGTTCGTTTAGCGCATATTTTAGCGGCTATTTTAGATGCAAACTTTTCTTCACCGTAATCGCGTAATATTCTTACAAGGTCGCGTTCGGAATAGCCGTTCACTACGTCGTAAGCCGTAAGCGGAGCCGTTTGGTCCATTCTCATATCGAGCGGCGCATCCTTGATGTAGGAAAAGCCTCTTTCAGCCACATCGAGCTGATGCGATGAAACGCCAAGGTCCATTATTATTCCGTCAACACGTTCAAATCCTGCAAGCTTAACAGCATTTTCGATATTTTCAAAATTTTCCTTAACGGTTATAAGTCGTTCGTCGTTTATCTTTTCGCGTGCGTTTTGCAGCGCATCGTCGTCACGGTCGATGCCTATCACTCTGCCGTCCTTGCCGAGTCGCGAGAGAATCAACGAGGTGTGTCCTGCGCCGCCTAACGTGCAATCGACGTATATTCCGTTGGGCTTGATGTTTAACGAGTCAACCGTTTCATAAAGCAAAACCGAAATGTGTGAGAATTCCATATCAGAAACCTAATTCTATAAGTTCGTTTGTAATATCTTCGTTATCGAATGCGTTCTTTTCTTCTTCCCAGGCAGCGGCAGACCAAATTTCAAAATGGTTGCGGTTGCCGATTATAACAACATCCTTTTCGAGATTTGCAAATTCACGAAAATCCTTGTTGACCGTTACTCTGCCCTGTGCATCAATCGAACCGTCCTCGGAATATGCATAGAAGTAACGGCGGACACGGCGTTCCTTTGCGAAAGGAAGCTCTTCGATCTTGGCGGTAAAGCGTTCCCATTCGTCTTCGGGGTAAACACAAACGCATTTATCAAAGCCGCGGGAGAGAATAAAGTTCTCACCAAGCTTATCGCGAAGCTTTGCGGGGATAAAAAGACGCCCTTTTGCATCGATTGTGTGCTTATATTCACCGTAGAACATCGTTTTTCCCCTTTCCGAAGCGTTATTTGTATCATTTGCGTGGGATTTTAACCCTTTTCGCTCCTATTTCCACCTCTTGTATGGGATTATTATATATTAATGCTCCATAAAATGCAATAGTGCGAACCGTCAATTAAAAATAATTATGATAACGTTTTCGTCATTATGCCAAAAGCAAAAATCCTTATATTGCAAGGGTTTTCGACGTTATTCTATGTCGAAATGTATGTATAATGTCAGAATTTTTAATAATTATGTCAACAAACATCCGTTCGCACACGGGCTAAAAGGCGAAAATGCCTTTATTTTCAAGGTAAACGGCGGTTTTGGGCAGTTGTTAAAAATGCAATTTCGGCGTATGGCAGATTCGTTTTTTAGAATTCGATATTTGCGGTTTTATTTTCCCCGTTTCTTCCCTTTTGCATTGATTTTCGAGCGGTTGTTTTTTGAAGTTCTTTAACAGTTTTGGGCAAAAACAAAAAAAGCCCGTCGCATTACGCGACGAGCTGTTTTTTAATTTTAAAAGTCTATTTCTGCGGTGATTGCAAAGTGGTCGGAAACTACCTTACAAACAGTATCGGCATCAAGCACCTTTGCATCACGCACGAAAATGTAGTCGATGCGGATATCGGGTGCGTGTGAGGGGAAGGTCGTAACGTCTTTACCGACAAATGCATGAGAATCGGTAAACACCGTTGCGAGCTTTTGAATTAAGGGGTTATCGGGTGTCATATTGAAATCACCCATAAGAACAAGAGGTCCTTCAAGCTTTTCTGCAAGCGCAAGCACCGTTGCTACCGCATTGTCCCATTCACCCTTTCCCAAGCCGAAGTGGCTGTTCAAAACGGTGAGCTTTTTGCCGTCAAAATCGTATTCGCTTTTAATGACACAACGGTTTTCGTAATAGCCGCCAACCTTATCTGTAACCTCGGGAATAGGAATTACCTCAACGTTGACAAAGGGATGCTTCGACCAGATTGCGTTGCCGTATTCATAGCCGTGGATATCGATTGCCTTGCCGAATTTAGCGTTACCGCCCAATTCGTTTTGGAAGAACTGCGCTTGGTCGGAACGGCCTGTGGAATGGTCTTTCTCGGTGCCGTTTCTGACCTCGTTAAGGCCGCAGATATCGGGATTTTGCTCGCGGATGTTTTGAGCCATTGCAGGAAGGTCGTTTACATCACCCTTGAAATTATGATTTCTGCCGTGTTGGATGTTGAACGTCATTATTTTAAGTTTCATAATTACCTCATACGGAAATGAGCTGTTTATTCCAAACAGCTCATTAATTGATTAGAACAAGCCGGAGATCACGCCGTTTTCATCAACGTCGATTCTTTCTGCGGCAGGAACCTTGGGAAGTCCGGGCATTGTAAGGATATCGCCGGTAAGAACTACTATAAAGCCCGCACCTGCGGAAATCTTAACGTTTTTAACGGTAACCGTAAAGTTTTCGGGTGCGCCGAGCTTTGTTGCATCGTCAGAGAAGCTATACTGCGTTTTGGCGATACACACGGGACACTTGGTAAAGCCCATGCTTTCGAGCTTTTTGATCTGCTTTAATGCGTTGGGCATAATATTCACGCCGTCGCCGCCATAGACCTTTTTAACGACAGCTTCGATCTTTTCGGTGATAGACATATCATCGGTATAAGAGAAGGTGAAATCGCCTTTTTCTTCTTCGCAGAGGCGCACCACTTCCCTTGCGAGGTCTTCGCCGCCCTTGCCGCCTTCCGCCCATACGGTGGAAAGAACGGTATTAACTCCCAATTCACGGCACTTAGCGATGATGAATTCGATTTCATTATCGGTGTCGGTCGGGAATCTGTTAACAGCAACAACGCAAGGAAGCTTATATACGTTTTTGATATTGGAAACGTGACGCAAAAGGTTGGGAATGCCGCGTTCAAGCGCCGCAATATCCTCGGTGCCGAGCTCGGTCTTTGCTAAGCCGCCGTGCATTTTAAGAGCGCGTACGGTTGCAACGACAACTACAGCATCGGGTGTGAGGTTTGCCATACGGCATTTGATATCAAGGAACTTTTCTGCGCCGAGGTCTGCGCCGAAGCCTGCTTCGGTAACGGTATAGTCGCGCATTTTAAGCGCCATTTTGGTTGCCATAACAGAATTACAGCCGTGAGCGATATTCGCAAAGGGACCGCCGTGTACGAACGCAGGAGTGCCCTCGAGGGTTTGAACGAGGTTGGGCTTCAAGGCATCCTTGAGAAGCGCTGTCATCGCGCCTTCTGCCTTAAGCTGACCGCATCTTACGGGTTCGTCACCATAGGTATATCCGATGATGATTTCCGAAAGACGCTTTTTGAGGTCGGTTATAGAATCCGAAAGGCAGAGCACCGCCATAATTTCGGATGCAACGGTGATATCGAATCCGTCTTCACGGGGTGTACCGTTTGCGGTACCGCCCATACCGTCGAGGATGAAACGAAGCTGACGGTCGTTCATATCGACACAACGCTTCCAGGTAATACGGCGAGGATCGATTCCCAACGAGTTACCTTGTTGGATATGGTTATCAATCATTGCCGCAAGAAGGTTGTTTGCGGCACCGATAGCGTGGAAGTCACCCGTGAAATGGAGGTTGATGTCCTCCATAGGAACGACTTGGGCATAGCCGCCGCCTGCCGCACCGCCCTTTACACCGAATACAGGACCGAGCGAGGGCTCGCGAAGTGCAACGGTAACGTCCTTGCCGATGCGCCTTAAGCCATCGGCAAGTCCGATTGTAGTAGTTGTTTTGCCTTCGCCTGCAGGGGTGGGCGTTATTGCGGTTACAAGGATAAGCTTGCCGTCTTTTTTATCGGATTCCTTAAGCAAGGACAAATCGACCTTTGCTTTGTATTTTCCGTATTGCTCAATGTATTTTTCATCAACGTGAGCAACCGATGCGATTTCCATTATAGGCTTTAACTGACAGCTTTGAGCAATTTCAATATCGGTCTTATACTGCATCGTAATAACTCCTATTATTTAAAGTATTTAACTGCTGCTTCGAACATTCTGATATCGTAGTTTCCGGGAACGTTCTTGTAAAGACCTGCGCCGATACGCTCGCTGTGGCCCATTTTACCGAATACACGGCCGTCGGGCGAGGTGATACCTTCGATAGCGCAGATAGAGCCATTGGGGTTGAAATGGATGTCGCCTGTCGCGTTGTTTTCAAGGTCGACGTACTGAGTAGCGATCTGACCGTTTGCGGCGAGCTGTGCAACGAGCTCGTCACTTGCAAGGAATCTGCCTTCACCGTGGGATATCGGCA
Organism: Eubacteriales bacterium; assembly: GCA_045657425.1. Taxonomy (GTDB): domain Bacteria; phylum Bacillota; class Clostridia; order Oscillospirales; family CAG-382; genus Coliplasma. The sequence goes on along the minus strand of JAZOTA010000016.1, from coordinate 8,896 downwards.
CGTTATAGACGTCACCGACGTTGGTGAGAGCAAGCCAAGGCGATTTGTTCGACGCTACGCGTGTGCGAACGATTCTCGATTGGTGGCGAGCAATGGTATTAAATGTGAGAGTCGGGCAATTTTCATCGGTATCGATGATCTTTCCGTAAGGAACAAGACCAAGCTTGATAAGTGCCTGGAAGCCGTTACAGATACCGCACATTAAGCCGTCGCGGTTTTCGAGAAGGTCGGTAACACCATCCTTGATAGCCGCATTACGGAAGAATGCAGTAATGAATTTAGCACTGCCGTCGGGTTCGTCACCGCCCGAGAAGCCGCCGGGGATGAATATCATCTGTGCGGTCTTGAGCTCTTCAGCGAATTTTTCGATGCTGTTTGCGATACCCGAAGCGGTAAGGTTGTTGATAACGATGATTTCGGGCTCTGCACCTGCATCGCGAACTGCTTTTGCAGAATCGTATTCACAGTTGGTTCCGGGGAACGCAGGAATGATAACCTTGGGCTTTGCGGATTTAATTGTAGGAGCAACTCTTTCGGTTGCTGTGAAGTTGTGAGTGGTTACGTTTGCTTCGCTATCGGCAATATTGCACGAGAATACGCTTTCAAGCTTATCCTCGTAGATGCCGAGAAGTTCTTTGAGGCAAACCTTTTCTTCACCGTATTTAACGGTTCCGTTATCGGTTACGGTACCGATAAGCTTGCCGTCGGCAATTTCTTCGGTAGTTTCGATTACAAACGAGCCATAGAAATAGCCGAACAGTTCGGGCATAGTAACGCCCGATGCATATTCAAAGCCGAGCATATTACCGAAGCACATTTTCATTACCGCTTCGGCAACGCCGCCCATACCGGGGGTGTAGCACGCAACCGCTTTGCCTTCACGCATGAGGGCGGTAACCTTATTAAAGTTAGCGATAAGCGATTCTGCCTTGGGAAGCTTATCTGCACCGAATTCGGGAGTGATGAGGTAAACCTTGTTGCCTGCAGACTTGAATTCGGGAGAAATAACTTCGTTTGTTTTACCTGCGGTAACAGCAAAGGAAACGAGTGTGGGAGGAACGTCGAGACCCTCGAAGGTACCGGACATCGAGTCCTTACCGCCGATAGAACCGATGCCGAGCTCCATTTGTGCACGGAATGCACCGAGCAATGCGCTCATCGGCTTGCCCCAACGCTTGGGATCCTTGCCAAGACGTTCAAAATATTCCTGGAAGGTAAGATAAACGTCTTTGAATTCAGCGCCTGTTGCAACAAGCTTCGCAACCGATTCAACAACGGCAAGATATGCGCCGTGGTAGGGGCTTTGCTCGGTTATGAAGGGGTTATAGCCCCAAGACATAAAGGAGCAGTTGTCGGTATGCTTCTTTTCAACAGAGATTTTTTGAACCATCGCCTGAATGGGGGTGAGCTGATGCTTACCGCCGAAGGGCATCAATACTGTGCCTGCGCCGATGGTCGAGTCAAAGCGTTCGGAAAGACCGCGCTTCGAGCAGATGTTAAGGTCATCTGCAAGTGCTTTGATGTTTTCGGCAAAACCGCCCTTAACCTCTTTGTTTACGTGCTTGCAGGTAGCGGTTTCGATATTAATGTGCTTGTCTGCACCGTTGGAATTAAGGAAGTCACGGCTGATATCAACGATCTTATTGCCGTTCCAATGCATTTCAAGACGGTTTTTATCGGTTACTGTTGCAACCTGAACCGCAGAAAGGTTTTCGGTATATGCAAGCTCGAGGAAGCGAGCAACATCCTTTGCTTCGACAACGCAAGCCATACGCTCTTGCGATTCGCTGATTGCAAGCTCGGTACCGTCAAGGCCGTCGTATTTTTTGGGAACTGCGTTAAGGTCGATAACAAGACCGTCGGCAAGCTCGCCGATTGCAACCGAAACACCGCCTGCGCCAAAGTCGTTACAGCGCTTGATAAGACGGCTTGCTTCGGGGTTGCGGAAAAGACGCTGAAGCTTACGTTCTTCGGGTGCATTACCCTTTTGAACCTCTGCGCCGCAGTTTTCCAAGGATTTCGAGGTGTGGGATTTGGAGGAGCCAGTAGCACCACCGCAGCCGTCACGGCCGGTCGCACCGCCCAAGAGGATGATAGCATCGCCTGCTTCGGGACGTTCACGGCGAACGTTTACTGCAGGAGCCGCCGCGATAACCGCGCCGATTTCCATACGCTTTGCCGCATAGCCGGGGTGATAAAGCTCGTCAACGATACCGGTTGCAAGACCGATCTGGTTACCGTAGGAGGAATAACCTGCCGCCGCGGTAGTAACGATCTTTCTTTGAGGCAATTTACCCTTGATGGTTTCGGAAACGGGCTTTAACGGATCAGCCGCGCCCGTTACACGCATTGCACCGTAAACATAGGATCTTCCCGAAAGCGGGTCGCGGATTGCGCCGCCGATACAGGTAGCCGCGCCGCCGAAGGGTTCGATTTCGGTCGGGTGGTTATGGGTTTCATTCTTGAAGAGAAGAAGCCAGGGCTCTGTTACTCCGTCAACCTCGATATCGAGCTTAACGGTACAAGCGTTGATTTCTTCGGATTCGTCGAGCTTATCAAGCTTGCCTGCCTTTTTAAGGTATCTTACGGCAAGAGTAGCAACGTCCATAAGGCAGATGGGCTTGGTTCTGCCAAGCTCTGCACGGGTTGCGATGTATTTATCATAGGTTTCCTTCAAAAGCTCGTCTTCAAAGGTAACGTTATCGATAACGGTGTTAAAGGTGGTGTGACGGCAGTGGTCCGACCAATATGTATCGATCATACGGATTTCGGTAATGGTGGGATCGCGCTGTTCTTCCTTGAAATAGGACTGACAGAAAATGATATCGTCGATATCCATTGCAAGTCCGTATTCGTTAATGAACGCAACCAAGCCCTCTCTGTCGAGCTTGATAAAGCCGTCAAGAGTGCGTACGGTTGTGGGAATATCGTAATCCGTAGCGAGAGTTTCGGGCTTATCAAGCACTGCCTCACGCGATTCTACGGGGTTGATAACATACTTTTTGATTGCGGCAACATCTTCATCGGTAAGTGCGCCGTAGAGTGCATATACCCTTGCGGTGCGAATAATGGGACGGTCGCCCTGCGAGATGATAGCGATACATTGAGCCGCAGAGTCTGCACGCTGGTCAAACTGACCGGGGAGATATTCAACAGCAAAAACGATTGCATCGCCCAAGGAATCGGTATTATCCGAGGTGATATCGAGCTGGGGCTCGGAAAATACCGTCTTTTTAGCGTAATCAAAAAGCTCTTCGGTAATATTTTCAGCGTCGTAGCGGTTAAGCAATCTTACGTCGGTAAGGTTGTTAATGCCCAAAAGGGTGCGCGCATCGGAAAGAAGCGCTTTCGCTTCAAACGCCAATTCTTTTTTCTTTTCGACAAATACTCTGTAAACCATTTATTTAACCTCCGGCGCCTTTAATGCGCGTGCGCCGATATCGCGGCGGTAATAGGAATTTTCAAAATTAATGGATTCGACCATAGTATAGGATGCTTTGATTGCATCGGTAAGGGTTTCTGCAATTGCAGTCGCACCGAGAACACGGCCGCCCGAGGTAACGAGCTTGCCGTCCTTAATGGCGCCGCCTGCAACGAATACGTTATCGGCAATCGATTCGGGAATGGTGATTTCAAAGCCCTTTGCATAGCTTTCGGGATATCCCTTGGATGCCATGATAACACAGCAAGCGTGTTTTTCGCTGAACTTAACTTCGATTTCGCCAAGACGTTCCTCGGTAACCGCTTGCATAACAGTCAAAAGATCGGTTTCAAGCAAAGGAAGAACAACCTGAGTTTCGGGATCGCCGAAACGGCAGTTATATTCAATAACCTTGGGACCGTCCTTGGTTATCATCAAGCCGAAATAGAGGCAGCCCTTGAACTTTCTTCCCTCTGCGTTCATTGCATTAACGGTGGGAAGGAAGATTTTTTCCATACAGTCCTTTGCGACTGCATCGGTATAATAAGGGTTAGGCGCAACGGTGCCCATACCGCCAGTGTTAAGACCGGTATCGTTATCACCGATACGCTTGTGGTCCATAGACGATATCATAGGTACGACAGTCTTGCCGTCGGTAAAGGAGAGCACCGAAACCTCGGGGCCTTCCAAGAATTCTTCAACGACGATTCTTTCGCCGCTCTTACCGAATGCCTTGTCGCACATCATCGATTTAACCGCATCGATTGCCTCTTCACGGGTAAAGGCGATGATTACGCCCTTGCCGAGAGCAAGTCCGTCCGCCTTGATAACTGTGGGGATAGGTGCGGTTTCGATATAAGCAAGTGCTTTTTCTACGTCATCGAAAACCTCGCAAGCCGCTGTGGGGATGCCGTATTTCTTCATAAGCTCTTTTGAAAAGACCTTACTGCCTTCGATGATTGCGGCATTTGCTTTGGGACCGAAGCAAGGAACTCCCTTTTCTTCAAGTGCATCTACACAGCCGAGCACCAAGGGATCGTCAGGTGCGACGATTGCGTAATCGATAGAATTTTCTACCGCAAAGTTAACGATTGCATCGATATCCTTTGCGCCGATGTTAACGCATTCCGCATCACGTGCGATACCGCCGTTACCGGGGAGTGCGAAGATTTTTTCGACGTTTTTATTTTGCTTTATTTTGGTGATGATGGCATGCTCTCTGCCACCGCCGCCTACTACAAGTATCTTCATTTTTCCTCCGAATTAATGGTGGAAGAGGCGCATGCCGGTGAACACCATTGTCATGTTGTATTTGTTACAGCAATCGATAACCGCATCGTCACGGATGGATCCGCCCGGTTCTGCGATATATTTTACGCCGCTCTTCTTTGCGCGTTCGATATTATCGAAGAACGGGAAGAATGCATCGCTACCGAGAGCAACGTTGTCAACAGAATCGAGATATTCGCGGATTTCTTTATCGGTAAGGGGTTCGGGCTGTTCGGTAAAGTATCTTTGCCATACGCCGTCTGCACAAACGTCTTCTTCGTTTTTGTTGATATATCCGTCGATAACGTTATCGCGGTCGGGTCTGCCGATATCCGAACGGAAAGGAAGATTCAACACCTTTTCGTGCTGACGGAGGAACCAAGTATCTGCCTTTGTGCCTGCAAGACGGGTGCAGTGGATTCTCGACTGTTGACCTGCGCCTACGCCGATTGCCTGACCGTCTACTGCATAGCATACCGAGTTGGATTGAGTATATTTAAGAGTGATAAGAGCGATGATAAGGTCGCGGATAGCGCTTTCGGGAAGCTCCTTGTTTTCGGTAACGACGTTATTAAGAAGCGCTTTGTTGATTTCAAAGTTGTTTCTTCCCTGCTCAAAGGTGATACCGAATACCTGCTTATGCTCGATTTCTGCAGGAACGTAATTAGGATCGATCTTAACGATATTGTATCCGCCCTTGCGCTTTGTTTTGAGGATTTCCAATGCCTCGGGTTCATAGCCGGGTGCGATGATACCGTCGGAAACCTCACGCGCGATCATCTTTGCGGTGGTAACGTCGCAAACGTCGGAAAGCGCAACCCAGTCACCGAAGGAACACATTCTGTCGGTACCTCTTGCACGTGCATAAGCGCAAGCGAGAGGAGATTCATCAAGACCTTCGATATCGTCAACGAAGCATGCCTTTTTGAGTTTATCGGAAAGAGGCACACCAACTGCCGCAGAGGGGGGGCTTACGTGCTTAAAGGTGGTTACTGCAGGCAAGCCGAGAGCATCTTTGAGCTCTTTAACCAACTGCCAAGAATTGAATGCATCAAGGAAATTAATGAAGCCGGGACGGCCGTTGAGGATTTCAATGGGAAGCTCGCTGCCGTCGTGCATAAATATTTTCGCAGGCTTTTGGTTGGGGTTACAACCGTATTTAAGTTCAAATTCATTCATTTTTGATCTCCTTTATGCGTTTTTGTTAACGATTCTTGTTTCGGTTTCGCCGCTTGCGATATCGATATATCTTACGAAAAGCGAAACCTTGTTTTCTTCATTAAGATTAGTCCAAATAAGATCGGTGAGAGTGTCGATATCCACATTGGGAAGCTCGAGAGTTTTGGGTTCGCCCTCAAAGGAAGGAAGCGGATCACCCTCGGCGTTATAGGTGTGGATAAATTTAGCTACGCCGCATTTGGGGTTGGAATATGCATAAGTAAATCTTTCGCAGGAGGAATCGTCGCCCTCTGCGCTCTTAAGAATAGACATAGCATAATTCATATCGCCGTTTTCAACGTGAATGATACCCGAAATTCTGGGAGTGAAGTTGGGCTTATCGTCTTCAAATTCACGTGTTCTGAGTGCTTGCTCAAAGGTCATTTGCTTGTCCATAAGATTATAGATCGTATCGGTCTGGTCGCCGTTGGTAACGATCGTCTTATTGCCAAGCACTCTTACGGGATAATATATGATAAGATGAGGATCGACCATCTTGGACTCATCAAACGCCTTGGTGCGCATTGCTTCGCCTTCAGCAACGAAAACGCGGTTACGGCTGTTAACGCTGCGTCCCATAATGAAATATGCGGTTACGGCCTTTTTGCCGTCGGCGGATTTGCCGATAACGATGCCTCTGCCGTGATATTTAAGAGAGTTGAGCTCGTTTGCGATAGTTGATACCTTCATTTTATTCTCCTTTTATAGTAACCTTGTTATTTTCAACTTTGATTTTTCCCTCGCAGAAAAGCTTGACTGCTTCGGGAAGTATTTTCCATTCCGCCTGCTCCATAATGCGCTTTTGAAGTGCTTCGGGGGTGTCATTTTCAAGCACCTCGACTGCCTTTTGCAACACAATAGGTCCTGCATCACATTCGGGGGTAACGATGTGAACGGTTGCGCCCGAAACCTTAACGCCCTTTTCAAGCGCGGCTTCGTGAACGCGAAGACCGTAATATCCCTTTCCGCAGAATGACGGAATCAACGCGGGATGAACGTTTAAGATGCGGTTAGGAAACTTTTCGTAAACCTGTTCATCGATTATAGTAAGGAAGCCCGCAAGTACGACAAGATCCGCCTGTTCCTCTATCAAAGCATCGGTAAGTGCTTTTGAATAGTCGGCGATGCTTGCGTAATCCTTTCTTGCAAGAACGAGTGATTTGATTGAGTTATTCTTTGCTCTTTCCAAAGCGTAAACGTCGGGCTTGGAGGCGATTACAAGAGTAATTTTGCCGCAACCCAATTCGCCGCGCTTTTCGGCATCGATCAATGCTTGAAGGTTTGTACCGCCGCCCGAAACGAGAACGGCAATATTCTTTTGCTTTTCTTGCATTTTGACTTCCCTTTCATAAAACAACAACAGCATAGGCGGTAAAAACCGCCTATGTTATTGTCGGTAAGTTATTATATGATTTCGATCTTGTTTTCCGATTCAACGATTTCGCCGATAACGTATGCATCGATACCGTTATTCTTGAGAACGTCGATTGCCTTTTCTACGTCGCTTGCAGGAACTACAACGCTCATACCAACACCCATATTGAAGGTATTGAACATATCACGCTCGGAAATGTTGCCGGTCTTTGCGATGAGGTCGAAAATAGGAAGAACCTTAACAGCACTTCTTTCGATCTTTGCGCCCAAGCCGTCGGGAATGCTACGCGGAATGTTTTCATAAAAACCGCCGCCGGTGATGTGGGAAATACCCTTAACGTCAACCGCTTCGATCAACGCGAGTACGGGTTTAACGTAAATCTTGGTGGGAACGAGAAGCGTTTCGGCAATGGTCTTACCGCCGAGGTCTGCATTGGGCTTGTAGAGCTCGGGATTGTTATTGTCGATATCGAAAACCTTACGGCAAAGCGAGAAGCCGTTGGAATGGATACCGGTGGAGGGCAAAGCTATTACAACGTCGCCTGCCGCCATACGCTTGTTGTCGATAACCTTCTTTTTATCAACAACGCCAACGGTAAAGCCTGCAAGGTCATATTCATCGTGAGGCATCATACCGGGGTGTTCTGCGGTTTCGCCGCCGATGAGTGCCGCGCCCGATTGAACACAGCCCTCTGCAACGCCTGCAACCAATTCGGCAATCTTTTCGGGATAGTTCTTGCCGCATGCGATATAGTCGAGGAAGAACAAGGGCTTTGCGCCGACGCAAACAACGTCGTTAACGCACATTGCAACACAGTCGATACCGATAGTGTCGTGCTTGTCCATAAGGATAGCGAGCTTGAGCTTGGTACCAACACCGTCGGTGCCCGAAACGAGAACCGGCTCTTCCATACCCGCGATATTAAGTCCGAAGCATCCGCCGAAGCCGCCGACGTCGTCAAGACAGCCGTCGTTACGGGTACGTGCGATATGCTTTTTCATAAGTTCAACAGCTTTATAGCCGGCGGTAATATCAACACCTGCCGCTGCGTAGCTTTCAGATCTGGATTCGTTATGCATAATAATTATTCCTTTCCGCTCCAGCAATAGGTACAGAGTTCGGATTCGTCAATACCGATCGCCTTGATAATTCCTTCAAGAGATTGAAATTCGAGTGAAGCAAAGCCGAGCTTGTCGCAAATCGCTTTTCTGAATTTCTTGCCGCGTTCCGTTGAGGAATCGCTGTATTCGTTGATATACTTAAAGCCCTCTTCGCCTTCAAGCTCCATTATGATACGTCTGCCGAGAAGCTCCATATCATCGCGGTTGCGTGAAAAGTCGAGAAATTTACAGCCGTACATTATAGGCGGACAAGCAGAGCGCATATGGACTGCCTTCGCGCCGTTTTCATAAAGAAAATCGACCGTTTCCTTAAGCTGTGTACCGCGGACGATAGAGTCATCGACAAACATAAGATCCTTATCCTTTATCAGCTCGAGAACGGGGATCTGCTTCATCTTAGCGACCTTACTTCTTGCCGCCTGTGTAGTCGGCGTGAAGCTACGCGCCCACGTGGGAGTATATTTTATAAATGCTCTTGCAAACGGCAAATGG
>JAZOTA010000015.1:0-17986 GCA_045657425.1 Eubacteriales bacterium | reverse complement strand
CATAAGACGGTTGTTACGGTTGATAACACGACGGTAAAGGTCGTTGATATCGGAGGTTGCGAATCTGCCGCCGTCGAGCTGAACCATAGGACGGATTTCGGGAGGAATTACAGGGAGTGCATCGAGAATCATCCATTCGGGGCGGTTGCCGGAAAGACGGAACGCTTCAACAACCTCAAGGCGCTTGATATCACGTACCTTGCGCTGACCCTGAGCGGTAAGAAGCTCCTTTTTAAGTCTTTCGGATTCTGCCTCGAGGTCGATTTCCGAGAGAAGCTCCTTGATAGCTTCCGCACCCATGCCTGCCTGGAAATCGTCTTCGTATTTTTCGCGGTATTCGCGGTATTGCTGTTCGGTAAGAAGCTGATATTTCGCAAGAGGAGTTTCACCGGGATCGGTTACGATATACTGTGCGAAATAAAGCACCTTTTCCAAAAGCTTGGGAGAAAGGTTGAGCAAAAGACCCATTCTGGAGGGGATTGCTCTGAAGTACCAGATGTGCGAAACGGGAGCCGCCAATTCAACGTGACCCATTCTTTCGCGGCGCACACGGCTGGTGGTGATTTCAACTCCGCACTTTTCACAGATTTTGCCCTTATAGCGAGCGCCTCTTTTATACTTACCGCAATGGCATTCCCAGTCCTTGGTCGGGCCAAAAATACGTTCGCAGAAAAGACCGTCGCGTTCGGGTTTAAGAGTACGGTAGTTGATGGTTTCCGGCTTTTTAACCTCGCCGTAAGACCACGATCTTATCATTTCGGGAGAAGCTAGACCAATTTTTATCGATTCAAATTCGATGTTGTTTTCCATTTATCGCATCTCCTTAATCATCATAATTTTCATTCTCGTCGTAAACGAATACTTCTTCGTCAAGTCCGAGATCTTCGGGTTCTTCCTCAACGAGGGGTTCAAGCGCGCTGAGCTCGTCGTCGTACATAACGTCATCGCCGTTTTCGAGTACGCTCTTACCGAGTTCTTCCTCGCTGAACTTTCTTTCGTCGGGTCCGTCATCGTCATCCGAGTAATCCTTAAGAGGAATTTCGTTATCGTTCTTATCAAGAACTCTTACGTCGAGTGCGAGCGACTGAAGTTCTTTTGCAAGAACCTTGAAGGACGCAGGAACGCCGGGAGTAGGAATGTTCTGTCCCTTAACGATTGCCTCGTATGCCTTTACACGGCCCTTGATATCGTCCGACTTAACGGTAAGAATTTCCTGAAGGGTATATGCTGCACCGTATGCTTCGAGTGCCCAAACTTCCATTTCACCGAAACGCTGACCGCCGAATTGAGCTTTACCGCCCAAGGGCTGCTGGGTAACCAACGAGTACGGACCGGTGGAACGTGCGTGGATCTTATCGTCAACAAGGTGGTGCAATTTAAGGAAGTACATATAACCGACGGTAACGGGGTTATCGAAGGGCATACCGGTACGTCCGTCGTAAAGAACGGTCTTACCGTCGACGACCTTAACAAGGTTCGCCTTGCGCATTTCTTCGAATTCTTCCTTATTTTCTGCGATCCATTCACGGGTAAGCTTTTCAACGTGCTTATCGCCGGTGTCGGGATCGACAACTTCTTTATAAAGTGCCTTACCTTCCGCAGTTTCGTCGTAACGAAGATCGCGGTAAAGGTTAGCTTCGCTCAAGCATTCTTCGATGTCTTTTTCGTTTGCACCGTCGAATACGGGGGTCATAACCTTCCAGCCCAATGCCTTTGCCGCACGGCCAAGGTGGACTTCAAGTACCTGACCGATGTTCATACGGGAAGGAACGCCCAACGGGTTAAGAACGATGTCAAGAGGAGTACCGTCGGGGAGGAAGGGCATATCTTCGCTGGGAAGAATACGGGAAATAACACCCTTGTTACCGTGGCGACCTGCCATCTTATCGCCGACAGAGATCTTTCTCTTTTGAGCAATATAAACTCTTGCAACCTTAATTACGCCGGGAGCAAGGATATCACAGTCATCACGGGAGAATACCTGTACGTCGACAACGATACCCGATTCGCCGTGAGGAAGCTTCAACGAGGTATCTCTAACCTCACGTGCCTTTTCGCCGAAAATAGCACGGAGCAAGCGTTCTTCTGCGGTAAGCTCGGTTTCGCCCTTGGGTGTAACCTTACCAACGAGGATATCGCCGGAGTGAACCTCTGCACCTACACGGATGATACCGTCGGCATCGAGGTCACGAAGTGCATCTTCGCCGACGTTGGGAAGCTCACGGGTGATTTCTTCCGGACCAAGCTTGGTGTCGCGGGATTCGCAATAGTATTCTTCAATGTGGATAGAGGTATAAACGTCGTCGCGAACAAGACGTTCATTAAGGAGGACTGCGTCCTCGTAGTTATAACCTTCCCAAGTCATGAAGCCGATGAGAACGTTCTTACCAAGAGCAACCTCGCCGTTATCGGTCGCAGGACCGTCGGCAATAATGTCGCCTGCAAGAACTCTTTCGCCCTTCTTGACAACGGGACGCTGATTTACGCAAGTGCCCTGGTTGGAGCGCTTGAATTTGATGAGGTTATATACGTCCACACCGCCGTTGTCCTTGCGAACAACAACGTTGTTGGAGGAAACGCTTTCTACAATACCGTCGTTACGGCAGAGAACGAGAACGCCGCTGTCGTAAGCCGCCTTGTATTCCATACCGGTACCGATAACGGGTGCTTCGGTGATCATCAAGGGAACTGCCTGCTTCTGCATGTTCGAGCCCATGAGCGCACGGGTGTTATCGTCGTTTTCAAGGAAGGGGATCATCGAGGTAGCAACCGAAACAACCATCTTGGGCGAAACGTCCATAAGGTCGATCTTGCTTGCTTCGAATTCAAGAATCTCATCTCTGTGACGTGCAACTACCTTACGGTTAAGGAAGTGGCCGTTTTCATCGATGGGCTCGTTGGCGGTAGCAACAACGTATTCATCCTCCACGTCTGCGGAAAGATATACTACGTCCTTGGTAACTATGCCGTTCTTAACTACGCGGTAGGGTGCTTCGATAAATCCGAACTTGTTGACCTTTGCATAGGTAGCAAGCGAGGAAATAAGACCGATGTTGGGACCTTCGGGAGTTTCGATAGGACACATTCTGCCGTAATGGGTATAGTGAACGTCACGAACCTCGAAGGATGCGCGGTCACGAGAAAGACCGCCGGGACCGAGCGCGGAAAGTCTTCTCTTATGGGTAAGCTCGGCAAGGGGGTTTGCCTGGTCCATAAACTGAGAAAGAGGGCTCGAGCCGAAGAAGTCGCGGATAGCCGACACGATGGGACGGATATTGATAAGCGACTGGGGAGTAACGGTATCGATATCCTGGGTGGTCATCTTTTCCTTAACGATCTTGTCCATACGGGAGAAGCCGATACGGAGCTGGTTAAGAAGAAGCTCACCGACAGAACGCAAGCGACGGTTACCGAGGTGGTCGATATCGTCGGTCTTGCCGATGCCGTGATACAAACAGAATATATAGTTGACGGACGCAAAAATGTCCTCAACGGTAATGTGCTTGGGAATAAGCTCGTCGATCGCCTTATGGCAAGCCTTTGCGAACGCTTCGGGATCGGAAAGACCAACCTCGCCGATGATACGGAGAAGAGGATCGATAGCAACGTATTCGCCGAAGCCGAGGATTTCATCCGAAATACCGGTAACCTCGCTCGCGTCGACCATACGGTTGGTGAAGACCTTGACTTCGATAGTCTTATCTTCTTCCTCGGAAACGAGCCATACCTCGCAAATACCTGCGCGTTCGATTTCTTCCGCTTCGGAGCGCGAAAGCTTTCTGCCTGCTTCAAACACAACCTCGCCGGTGATGGGGGATACCGCATCACGTGCAAGAGTCTGACCTACGATACGCTTCGCAAGCGCAAGCTTTTTGTTAAATTTATATCTGCCGACCGGAGAAATGTCGTATCTCTTTTCATCGAAGAAAAGATTGTTGATAAGTATCTGTGCGCTTTCGACGATAGGGGGATCGCCGGGACGCAATTTGCGATAGATTTCCTTGAGTGCTTCATCTACAGGGTTCGTCATGCCGCCGCTTTGAATAACGCGGTCAACCTCCTGAAGCATGGTATCCTTTTCAAAGGTTGCTTTAAGAAGGGGCTCATCGCCAAACTTTTCGATAATAGACTCATTGCTTCCCAAACCGAATGCACGAAGCAATACGGTAATGGGAATTTTACGGTTTTTATCGATACGCACGTAGAATACGTCCGAGGTATCGGTTTCATATTCAAGCCATGCGCCGCGATAGGGGATAACGGTAGCGGTAAGGAGATGTCTGCCGGACTTGTCGTCGATAGCATCGTAATAGATGCCGGGCGAGCGAACTACCTGCGATACAACGACACGCTCCGCGCCGTTTATAATAAATGTACCGCTGTCCGTCATAAGCGGGAAATCACCCATATAGATTTCCTGCTCCTTAACTTCATTGGTGATCTTGTTCGTAAGACGCACTGTCACCTTAAAGGGAGTAGCGTAATTGAGGTCGCGATCCTTACATTCCTCGATAGTGTACTTGGGTGCCTCATCGAGAGAATAATCGACAAACTCAATAATGAGGTTTCCGGAATAGTCCGCCATAGGCGAGATATCCCTCAAAACATCCCCGATGTCCTTTTCGACAAAATCCTTGAAGGACTTTTTCTGTACTTCAATAAGATTGGGGATCTCGAGAACCTCATCGTTCTTGGAAAAAGACATTCTTAAGGTTTTTCCGAGAAGTCGTTCTTTCACCATTTCAACCAATCACTCCATTCATTTTCTCCACCTCGTACGGCGGGAATATCCACGGTGTTTTCGTTCTCCGGTGCGGATTTTACCGTTATTATGCGGTTTACATAACAAAGTTCACGGCATATCATCCGCATTATAATGCAGTTTATAATAATAACACCGTTTGCATGGTTTGTCAATACATTTTTACTAATTTTCCAATGAAAATTTACATTTTCTGAAATTTCAGCTGCCAAACGCTTAAATTTGACAAATTTCGCCGCTTATTATATAATTAATAATGAAAATTTTTAAAAAAACGGTTGATCGGAGGATTTTTTATGCCGCGGTCTGCAAATCAAAAGAAAAAATTACCGATATTGCGAAGTATTTTTCTCGAGCGAAGCGACGAAACGCATCCGCTTTCGATGAAGGAGATAATCCAAGCTCTTGCCGCGCACGGAATAATCGCCGAGCGAAAAAGCATTTACAACGACCTTGAAACGCTTAAGGAATTGGGACTCGACATACGCACGGTGAGAGGAAAGACGGTCGGATATTACGTTGCCTCACGCGAGTTCGAGCTTCCCGAACTGAAGCTTTTGGTGGATGCCGTGCGCTCATCGAAATTCATTACCGACAAAAAGAGCGCATCGCTTATCAAGAAGCTTGCGTCGCTTGCCAATATGCACGACCGCAAGGCGCTTAACCGCGCGGTCTTCGTTTCCAACCGAACAAAAACCGGCAATGAGGATATTTACGGCACGGTCGACCGTATTCACGACGCAATAGAAGCCGACGTTGACATAACCTTTAAATATTTTCAATGGACGGCGAGCAAGGAAAAGGAGCTTCGCCGTAACGGAAGCCGTTACTGTGTAAGTCCCTGGTCGCTTGTCTGGGACGACAGCAACTATTACCTTGTCGGCTATGACAAGCAAAGCAAGGAAATCCGCCATTACCGTGTCGACAAGATGCTTGACGCAAAAATCGAAGCTTCAAAGCGCGAGGGCAAGGAGGAATTTGAAAAATACGACATAACCTCCTATTCGGGCGCCGTTTTCGGTATGTTCGGCGGCAAGATCGAAAGGATAACCCTTTCCTGCACGAACCGTTTGGCGAACGTAATGCTTGACCGATTCGGAAGTAGTATTCCGATATTGAAGGACGGCGACGACCGATTCCGCATAACCGTTAACGTTGCGGCAAGCCCGATTTTTTACGGCTGGGTCATAAGCTTTGGCGGCGAGGTGGAAATTCGCTCCCCCGAAAGCGCGGCAAACGAGCTTATCCGACTTTTAAACGTCACAAAAGAATCATAGAAGCAAAAAACAACGCCGATAAAAGCGTTGTTTTTTCGTTTTTATTAAATATTATTTGCCTGCGCCGTCGATTATCCTTTTGATTTCTTCAACGTCGGATTCGCTTAAGTTTTGTTGCTTTGCAAATGCCGCGATGAATGCAGGAAGATCTTTTTCAAAGCGTTTTTCGTACATTTCTTCAAGCTCTGCCAGTTGAATCTCATCCTTGCTGACGATAGAAGTAACCACAGAATTGTTGTTCGCAAGAACGCCTCTGTCGCAAAGACGCTTGATAACGGTATAAGTGGTAGTGCGCGACCATTCAAGCTTTTCCTTTGCAAGCTTTGCAAGATTACTGCAAGTCATCGGCTCGTTTTCCCAAAGGATAAGGCAAAAACGGTATTCGCTTTCAAACACTTTAGGTGTATTTGCCATAATGTCCCTCCGTATTATTTCTTCTTTTTAAGAAATACAAAGACTGCAACCGCAACGCCGATTACGGCTACTGCGCCGACGATAGTCCAAACGATCCAGCCGTTGCCGCCGTCTTCTTCAGTTCCTGTGTCGCCTTCGACAATCGCAGTGTCGACCGAAACGGCGCCGACCTTACCGTCGTTGATGGTAAGAGTTACGCTGCCGCCCTTGCCGCCGTATTCCTCGATCTCGTTTTTCTTGCTTACGTATGCACCGAGAACGTTTTCGTCGGGAATGCTGATCTTCGCTTCGCCTGTTGCGCCGTCTTTAACACGGAATTTGAATTCAAACTTCAATTCGCCGTTTTTCAAGCCGCCCATGCTTGCGGTAAGAGCAAGCGCCTTGATCTCGCCGGCCTTTTGAATGCCGACAAAGTTTTCCCAATCCTTGGGAAGGTTAGTGATACAATCGAGCACGCCGTCCTCGTCAACCGAATTAACGAGCTCTAATTTTTCGGAATCATAGTTCACAACGTATTCCGCAACGTGAAGGGTTTCGGAAATATTTTCAACGGTTACGGTCACCAAAAATTCGTCCGTTCCGCTTTCGGGAGTGCCGATAACCAAATCAAGCGCGTGTCCGCTTTTTGCTCCTGCGGTTACAGCACAAAGAGATAACATCAAAGATGTCGCAAGTAGAAAAGCAAGTAATTTTTTCATCGTTTTGCCGTCCTTTTGTTTTGTTTTTTATTTTTTATTTATCATCATTTTTGTTGAAAAAGGCGTTGAAAACGCGCATTTTCACTCCACGGTCGCGACGCTCAAGCTCGTCGAGTGCACGCTTTGCATCCTCACGCTTGGTCACACCGTCGGCAGGGCAATTTTTCGGTACGGGTACGATTCCGCTTGCGCGAACAAAATGCGAAACCTCCTTTTCGGGTGCGAAAAGCAGAGGTCTTATAACCGTTATGTCCGATCTGTCAAGATAAGTCACGGGATAGAAGCAATCGAACCTGCCCACGATAAAAAGGTTCATAATTATCGTTTCGACCGCATCGTCAAAATGGTGTCCGAGCGCAAGCTTGTTACAGCCCAGCTCCTTTGCCGCACCGTGAAGTGCGCCTCGGCGCATATTCGAACAGAGCGAGCAGGGATGCTTTTCCTTTCTGACCTCGAAAACGACCGAATATATCTCGCTTCCGACACTTTGAAGCTCCAGACCGAGCTCGTCGCAAAGTGCTTTTGAAACCTCGTCGGTTTCGTTGGGAAAGCCCATTTTGATATTTATCGGCACTATCTCAAAGCTTTTGGGATAAAAACGCTTTAAGCCGTGCAGAGCGCAAAGCAGCGCAAGACTGTCCTTACCGCCCGAAACACCGACGGCGATTCTGTCGCCATCCTCGATCATCTGATATTTGTCTATCGCACGCCTTGTGTACGACATTAGTTTTTGCAACGCTTTGGGATCGATCATTTTTTATCCTTATAAACACAAATTTCTTTTAATTCACATTCAGCGCATTTCGGCTTACGGGCGATGCAGACCTCTCTGCCGAAAAGCACCATCCGGTGACAGTAATCGCTTTGCTTTTCACGCGGTATTACCTTTTCAAGATCGCGCTCGGTTTTAAGCGGATCCTTTCCGCTTGAAAGCCCCAATCTGTCCGAAATTCTGATACAATGCGTGTCGGCAACGATTCCGCCGAGCCCGAAAATATCGCCTCTTATAAGATTGGCAACCTTTCTGCCTACACCGCGAAGCGTAAGCAGGTCATCCATTTTGCTCGGTACGTTACCGCCGTAAACCTCGAAAACACGCTTACAGCATTCCTTTAACGCCAACGCCTTTGAGTGATAAAGTCCTACCGAGCGGATTTCGTTTTCGATATCCGTTATTTCGGCGTTTGCCATGCTTTCAACCGTCGGAAAACGCTTAAACAGCGTTTTTGCCACCTCGTTAACGCGTGCGTCGGTGCATTGCGCCGAAAGTATAGCCATAACGAGCAACCGATAAGGGTTTCCCTCCCAATAAAGTCCGCAAACGGGTTCGGGATAGCGTTTTTCGAGCAATTCAATAACAAGCTTTGCTTTTTCCTTTTTATTCAAACGGGCACCTATTCAAAAATATAGTTTACTTTTCCTGCAATAAGCGCCTGAACGCCCTTGAGTATTACGTCCTCGCGGTTCTCAAAGTTTTTCTTGGCGCGCATTGCTTCCTCGTATTCGCAAATATAGATTTCGGTCGAAAAGAGCTTTTTTACGCGGTCGAATATTTCGCACTTAAGCATATATCCCTCTCCGCATTCGGTTACCGTAGCGACGGCACGTCTTCCCTCTCGCTTGTACGCCATAAATCTGCGCACGCTTTTCGATGCGTGCTCGCGGATGACCGAAAGAAGCGAGTTTTCGTAGCTTTCCAAAGATTCCTTTCCGCTTGCAGACACCTTGTAAAGCTTAACGCCGTTTTCCTCGCCCGATTCCTCAACCTGACCTGCATCAAGCAGTTCGGAAAAGCAAAGGGCAAAATCAAAATAATTAACGAATTCGTCCTGAAGCACAATATCGTTTACAGTTGTATATTCAAGCGGTTCATCTACTTTATTCATAAGGTAAAGGATAAAAACCTTTACGTCAAGTTTATTTTCCAGTTTCAAAGTATCACCTTTTTAACCCGAATTTTTCTTTGTCTTACACATTATACATTAAATTTTGATGATTTTCAAGGAGTTGTTACAAAACTTTCACTTGAAAATTTGATTATATGTGTTATACTTATTGTGAATAAGTATATTTTATAGGAAGATGAGCGTATGATACTTAATTTTCCGGGAGGAGCGCGCCCTGTTGAACGCACGCACCTCGGCAAAAAAGAAATAAAACACGTTACCGAATGCTCGGCAACCTGCCTTCGGGCGGAACGCGACCGAGAGCTTACCTGCGCCATCAATCAACAGGTGAAGCGCGGCACGCTTATCGGCAAAAACGGCGAAACCCCCGTTTATTCCCCCATTGCCGGTATTTTCCGCGGTGTAATGGTGCTTGAAGGCGTTGAATATTTCGTTGTCACCGCCGACGGAAGTGACGGCGAGGAAATCCCCTTTGAGCCCGAAAGCCGTTCACTTAACGAGCTTGGCTTTGAGGATATAAAAGAAAGCGCAAAAAAATTCGGCATTGCCGACACACGCTCGGGCATACCGCTTTGGAAGCTTTTGGAAAGCGTAAACGGCAAATGCACAAGAGTTGTTATCGACGGTACCGAATCCGATGCATCGAGCGCCATAAACTACCGCCTGGGAATCGAGCAGGCAAAAGCCATCGTCGGCGGCGCGAAGATTCTTTTAAAGGCGACCGGCGCTATTAAATGCGTTTTTGCGGCGGAATATTACCGCAGCGCGGCGTTTGCGGAAATCGCAAAATATGCAACCGACGATAAGATATTCGCTCTTGCACAGCTTGACGAAAAATATCCCTACGGTGATTTTGCGCTTATGTATGCGCTTTACGTCAAGAAATTAAATAAAGGACAAACCGCGCTTGACGAGGGCGTGCTTATCGTCGCGCCCGAAACGGCAATTGCGCTTTACAATTCGATGATAAGCGGAATGCCCCAGCTTGACCGATATATTACCGTCTGCGGCGACGGAATCAAAAACGGCGCAAATCTTTGTGTACCGCGCGGTATTACTTTGCACGATATTTCAAATATCTGCGGCGGTCTGGAGGAGAGTTACTTCTTTGCAGAAAACAGTCTTCTTTCAGGCAAGCCGATAAGCGGTGCGGTTTACGACAGCACGCACGCTCTTATTGCCGTAAAGCCGACCGAAAGAATAAGCACCGATTGTATCGCCTGCGGCGAATGTGCCGAGGTATGCCCCGTGAATCTGCTTCCGAGCGACGTACTTGCGGGCGACGGCAAGCGGATGAACAAATATTGTATCGGCTGCGGCGCCTGTGAATATATCTGTCCGAGCAATATACCTCTTTTGGCGCTTATCAACAAGGAGGCGCAACGATGAAAAGAATTTCAGCACCCTTTACTCATACCGAAACAACAGTATTTTCGCACGCGGCGGAATGGTTGGTTGCAATCGCGCCCGTGCTTATCTGGTCGGTTTATATGTTCGGCGCAAGAGTTATTACAGTCTGCTTGCTTTGCGCTTTGTTTTCGGTCGGTTTCGATTACCCTGTCCGCCGATTTCTGTTAAAACGCAAGGGCATTGCCCAATTCGACCCGATGGCCGGTATTTACGGTATTCTGACTGCTTTTATGATGCCGGTCGCAGTTTCGCTTTGGGTTCCGATAATAGGCGCATTATTCGTTGTCATCGCGAAAAACATAAGAGCCATCCGCGCAAAACGGCTGTTTAACCCGTTCGTGTTTTCGGCAGCGATGCTTCATCTTTTCTTTTCCGCGCAGATGACTGCATACACACGTCCCTTTGCCTATTTCAACGCATTTTCCTTTTCGATCGAGGACAAGCTTTTGGAAAGCTACCGCGTTATTTCGCCGTTGCAGTATATGGCGGACGGAAGCGTTTACGAGGACGGTGTGTTTGCACAGCTTTACGGCTTTGCAAGCGGTAACATCGGCGAAATCGCCGTTACCGCAATGATAATTTCACTTATCTGGCTTTGCGCCCGTAAGGAGGGCGATTGGAAGGTAACTGTTGCGTTTTTGGTTCCTGTGCTTTTGCTTTCGCTCGCATTCCCCTCCGACGATGCCGAAAGCGAATATTATGCCTACAGTATGCTCCTTTCGGGAGCGGTTTGCTTCCTTGCGGTTTTTGCAATGAACGAAAGACAAACTCTGCCCATGACCTCGTCGGGAAGAATTATCTTCGGTGCGGTCGGCGGAAGCGTTACGTTTTTGCTTCACCGTTACGTCGGCGGTTTTGAATGGGGTTATTGGGTAATCCTTGCCCTTAACGTGATATCGCCGTTTTTGGAAATGGTTACACGTCCCAAAGTCATTGGCGAAGAAAGAAAGCCGAGTTAAAGAATGAAAAACGATATTATTACACTTGAAATAACCGATATCACGCCAGAGGGCTTCGGTGTCGGCAGAGTCGACGGCAAGGTTTATTTCGTTGCCGATACGGCAATAGGCGATATTTGCGACTGCCTTGTGATGAAGGAATTAAAAAGCCATTCCTTTGCAAAGCTCGTTAATATCAAAACTCCGTCTGTTGACAGGATTGACCCGAATTGCGCGGTTTGTAAGCGTTGCGGCGGATGTGCTTTCCGCCACATTTCCTATGACGCCGAGCTTAAATTAAAGAAAAACATCGTCAAGCAGGCGTTTGCCCGTATTGCGAAAATGGATATTAAGGTAAACGATACTGTTTTTGACAAGGACGAGCGATACCGCAACAAGGTTCAATATCCCTTTGCGCAAGGTGAAAACGGCGCAATTTTCGGCTATTACGCGCGTCATTCGCACCGCATAATCACGCACAACGATTGCCCGTTGCAGGACAAGGTGTTTACCGAGATTGCCGATTACACCGCAAAAACGGCAGACAAGCTTTCGATTTCTGCATACGACGAGGAAAGCGGAAGCGGTATTCTCCGTCACGCGGTAATGCGCAAAAACCGCGACGGAAGAATTCTTTTTTGCATCGTGGTTGCTAAAAAGCATAAAAATTTAAAGCTTCTTGCCGAAACGGTCGCAATGCGCTTTAAGGAAATCATCGGCGTGCATATAAACGTCAACACAAGACGCGACAACGTTATTTTCGGCGATGAAACCTATTGTCTGCTTGGTGAGGAAACGCTTACCGACACGCTTTGCGGCAAGGTTTTCGAGCTTTCGCCCCGCGCCTTTTATCAGGTAAACGCGGTTATGGCGGAAAAGCTTTATGGCTTTGCCAAGGAAAAGGCGCATTCCGATAAGGAAAACAACATTATACTCGACCTTTACTGCGGTGCAGGTACTATCGGTCTTTGCGTCGCAAAGGATAACGACAAGCTTTGCGGTGTTGAGATTATCGATGCCGCTATCGAAAATGCGAAAATCAACGCATCGCTTAACGGCAGAAGCGAAAAGAATACTCTTTTCGTCTGCGGCGATGCCTCGGTCGGTGTTGAGGAATGCAAAAAGCGCTTCGGCAGACCGAATATTATCATTGTTGACCCTCCGAGAAAGGGACTTGACAAGGCGGTTATCGAAACGGTTGTAAAGGCGAAGCCCGAAAAGGTGGTTTATATTTCCTGCGACCCCGCAACACTCGCACGCGACTGCGCGATATTTGCCGAAAAGGGCTACGTCACCAACGAAGCAACTCCGTTCGATTTATTCCCCCGTACAGGACACGTCGAGCCCGTCGTTTGTCTCACACGACGACTCGACAACTAAGTTTGCCCTTGCGAGCAAGTGAAGTTGCCTTCGGCAGTGAAGTTCACTTCGTGAGCGAAGTTTCGCCTGACGGCGAAGTTTGGCAAACTTAACTTCACTTTGCGACGAAGGAGCAAAACTTCACTGTAAGCGTAGCGAACAACTTCACTTTTGCGAAGCAAAAACTTCACTAAAAAGGAGAATAAAAAGGAGAATAAAAATGGACGATTGGAGATTGAACGGACAAGAAGAATACTTAAGCAACAAAACGCTCCGCAAGGTGAAATTTCCGGAGTTTTGGAAAGAGTCTTATCTCGAAAAAAACGGATTTTATCAAGAGGTATCTGCCCAGGCGTTAAATCATACCGAGCTTTTCCCCGACATGAAAGACTGGCTTGAAGGCGAAAAAATACAGCATTTGTGGCACGATCATTGCGAATTTTGCTGGGATAAGGTCACTACGGATACCGAGTGTGAATTTTACTGCACCGAGGATTGGCACCGTTGGATATGCAAAGAATGCTTTAACGATTTTAAAGATAAATTCCATTGGACTGTAAAGCAGATCGAGAAATAAGCATTTGCCCGATTGGAGGTTTTTATGAACAGCTTAAACTGCATCTACGAGCGACTCAAGGACAAATACAATTTAATTCTCGCAAACACTTTTGCCTTGGATGCAGGGTTCACCGCGGATTATCATATTTTCGAGACGGTAACATTATTGCGTCGGCAAGTCACGTCAAAATAACATAGAGGCCGCAATTATGAAGTTTGCTTTTGTGAATTTAAACCTACTTCGTCCCAAATTGGCTGAAAAAATAAATAAATATCTCGACCTGTCAGAGCACAACCGCCTGACAATAGGTCTTTATAAAAACGGAAAATGTTACGTTTTCGGAGATGCGGAAGAAAACCGTCTTTTTTACGATATCGGTTCGATATCCAAAACCGTAACCACCCATCTTATTTTGAAGCTTTACGAAGACAGTAGGCTTGATATTAACAAAACGATCGATAACTACTTGCCTCTTAAAAAGGGAAAGTATCCCACCATATATCAGCTTTTAACCCATACTGCAGGATACCACCATTTGACACCGTTAGAGGTAACTCTGCCCTCCCTTATCTCCCACGGCTATGCCCGAAAAAATCCTTATGAGAGCTGCACCGTAAAAACAGTTATAAATTGTCTTGAGCGACGCCGTTTTATTAAGCCCAAGGCGAGGTACGGATATTCCGACTTTCCCTCGGCAATTCTTGCCGCAGTAGCCGAGGCGGTTACAAAAACACCCTTTCCCACGCTTTTTGAGGATTTTATAAATAACGATTTGGGTCTTAAAGAAACCATTATTGAGCTTAATCCCGAAAAAAGAAATCCATCCGCCTCAAACGGTAAAAAGGCCATACCCTTCTGGGTATGGAAGAGGAACAACCCCTATATTGCAGGCGGAGGTATGGTAAGCAATATCGGGGATATTCTTAAATATATCGCACTGCAGATTGAAAGCGATAAGCCCTATATCGCCCAAGCCCATACGGTATGCGAGGCTTCGGAGCTTAAAAGCAATAACCACTTAATGTGCATGGGTTGGCATACCTATAAAAAATCCAACCAGCTATGGCACGTCGGGGGAGTAGGTACCTTCCGCACCTCCGTTATCCTCAATAAACAGTTACGTATCGGTGTAGCTGTTTTGGGTAACGCAAAGGGAAAATCTTCTGCCAATGCCCACTATATTGCAAAAATGCTTTACAGCGAGCTTAAAACAAACAAAATAGATTTGGAAAAAAACAATGCTTAAAAAATTTACAAATATTGAAAAATTCGCGCTTATATGCGCTTCGCTTTTCCTTGTGATGATAATTACGGTATTTGTGCTTGATTCCACAGGGGTATGGAAAGGCGTTTCGGACATCTTCCCCTTTTTCCTGGGTCTGCTTACCGTATCGTCGGCATACCTTTTCCGCAAAAGCATAAGCAAAATGATGCTTGTATTCTTTTTCGTTTGCGGAGGACTTATTTCGCTTGTATCGCTTATCGAACAAATACTTGTACTTTTGGAGATATAAAATATGAATTGTCCCATTGCAAAAAAGTGCGGCGGCTGTCAGCTTCAAAACCTTGATTACGAAGAACAGCTTTCGCTTAAACAGTCGAAAATAATCAAATATATCGGAAAATACTGCCACGTTGACGAAATTATCGGTATGGAAGAGCCGTTTCATTACCGCAACAAGGTTTCGCACGCACTTGCTTTCAGAAGCGGCAGAATTTATTCGGGCATTTATCAATCGGCAACGCGCAGAGTTGTGCAAACCGATTGTTGCTTGCTTGAGGACGAATATGCCGACAAGATAGTGCAGACGGTCAAGGACCTTTGCATCGATTTCAGAATAAAGGCGTATGACCTTAACACGGGCAAGGGATTTTTCCGTCACGTTATGGTGCGCCGTGCCGTAAATACGGGCGAAACGATGGTCGTTTTGGTGACCGCAAAGGGCGAGTTCCCAAAAAAGAACGATTTCGTTGCCGCGTTGCTTAAAAAGCATCCCGATATAACCACCGTCGTTTGGAATATCAACCCGACCGAAACACCTCTTTTCCTCGGTACGAAAAGCGAAATACTTTTCGGCGACGGATATATTACCGACAAGCTTTTGGATAATTATTTCCGCATCAGCCCGAAATCCTTTTATCAGGTCAACACCAAGCAAACCGAAATTCTTTATTCCAAGGCGATTGAATTTGCAAGCCTTTCGGGTAAGGAACGGGTTATCGACGCTTATTGCGGTATCGGTACAATCGGTCTTTCGGTCGCAAGAAACGCACGCGAGGTTTTGGGTGTCGAATCCAATTCGGATGCGGTTGCCGACGCAATGCAAAACGCGAAAATTAATAAAATCAAGAACGTAAAATTCATCAACGGCGATGCCGGTGAATTTATGGCAGACCTTGCGAGAAAGGGAGAAAGCGCCGACGTTGTTATTACCGACCCGCCGCGCGCAGGCTGCAGTAAGCAATTTCTCGATTCGCTTCTTGCACTCTCCCCGAAAACGATCGTTTACGTTTCATGCAACCCCGAAACCCTCTCGCGCGATCTTTTCACTCTCCGAAAAGGCGGATATAAGGTCAAAAAGATTCAACCTGTTGATATGTTCCCGTTTACCGAGCATATAGAAACTGTTGTTTGCCTTCGCAAACAGTAGTTTCAGCGATATAAATCCCTGTCAGGATTTGCGATAGACAAAGCGTTTTTGACCGAAATGAAAGAAAGTTGGTTTTGATATGACGGAAATCATCGAAAAGCAGATAAAAAACGTCAAAAAGTCATGCCTTGTCTACGGCTTGTTTTCGTTGCCGTTTGCACCGTGGCCGATAGTGATCATTTTAAACCTGTGCATTACGGGCATAGGCAATAAGGATAAAATATTGGCGGCAGTTCTTGCTTTTGCCGTTTTCGGCGGCATCGCAAGCGCGTTTCTGACTTTGTTTTTCAAGCGCTTTTCGATATACCGCAAGCTAAAAAAAGCCCGCAGTAAGGATTTGGAAAAATTCGAGATCGAATGCACAGCCGTTAAGCTTTCGACCGAATCGAGAAGCAAGAACGGTAGCTACGTAATCATTACCGGACTGACCTTGATCGGAGCGGACAACAAAAAATATTACTTCCCGTTGCCGAAAAGGATAGAAGAATACAACGAAACCATAACAAAGCCCCTGCATTCGGGCAGAGATTTCTTTAAGGCAAAGCTTAAAGACAAGCATTTGCACGTTAAATGCTACAAGGACACAAGCCTCATTCACGAGATAAAAGAGCTTCCCAACTACGAAATTGCTAAAATTGACTCATTTACAACGAGAGCGTAAAGAAAGGTGATTTTGAAAGATGATTGAAATACACGGAAAGAACCTGAGTCTTCGCACGATGACACAAAAGGAAATGCGCGCGCTTTGGCGCAAATTCGTTCCCGAGGGGGATAAGAATTTCGTTTATAACGAGGAAGTTATCGACAAAATGTACGATTTAAGCGTTGAGCGCGAGGAATGGAATCCGACTGTCGGCATTTTCTCGAAAACCGACGAGGTCATCGGCGAGCTTACCTTTGAACGCATAGTTTATTCCGAGCTTCGTTGCGACCTTGCGATTTTCCTTGCATCCGAAAGCTACCGCAACAAGGGGCTTGGCACCGAGGCGATAATGCTTGCAAAAAAATACGCCAAGGAAAAGCTTGGCTTAAAGCGTATGTATGCCGACGTTTCGGTCAACAACGCGCGTATGCGTGCGGTGATGAAAAAATGCGGCTTTATGAACACAAAGACCTTTAAGGGCGATATGCCCGACGGAAGCGACCGTTTGGTTTATTTTGCATTGCTTTAATTCTTGCAATTTTCGACTTGTTATTATATAATGAAATGAAAATTACATAAAAGGATATAAAAAAATGGAACAAAGAAGAAGTAAGATCAATTATTATCTTGATATTGCCGAAACCGTTACCCGCAGAGGCACATGCTTGAGAAAAAACTTCGGCGCTGTTATCGTTAAAGACGACGTTATCGTTTCGACAGGTTACAACGGCGCACCCAGAGGCAGAGCAAACTGCTGCGATCTTCAATTTTGCTTGCGCGATAAGATGAACATTCCGCGCGGCGAAAGATACGAGCTTTGCCGCTCGGTACACGCCGAGGCGAATGCTATAATCTCTGCCGCAAGAGAAAGAATGCTCGGCTCCGACCTTTATATGGTTTGTATAGACGGCAAAACGGGCGAGCTCGTTTCGGGTACGACAAGCTGTCAGATGTGCAAGCGCTTGGTTATCAATGCGGGTATTGAACGCGTTATCGTTCGCGAAAGCGCCGAAGAATATACAATTTACAACGTCGCAGATTGGATTGAAAACGACGACAGCTTGGGACAGATCGGATATTGATTATGAAAAGATTTATTGCATTTATACTTATTGCCGCTTCGCTTTTGCTTGTTGCCTGCAGTGGGGGCGAGCCGACAGAGCTTGGCTTTATCGACCCCGAAACCGGCATTGAATACGTCGACGTAAAGCCGATGGGACTTTATCCCGTCGACAAAGGCGAGGAATTTATTACGGTTAGCGTTAACGGCGAAGACACCGTTTACTACGAGGTTGAGTTCGAAAACACCTCCAACTTCCTTTGCTATGAAATCGAGGGTTATTACTTCCTTGTTCGCGCAAGCGGCGT
>JAZOTA010000014.1:0-4457 GCA_045657425.1 Eubacteriales bacterium | reverse complement strand
TGAATCGCCCCTACAGTTTTAGTTGTTGTTTGGATTATAAAAAACGAGGCGTTTCATATAAATATACGTTGGTTTTTGCTTAATTTGGTAAAAAATTTCACCCGTAGGGGCGATTCACGAATCGCCCGCAGCGTATACGATAAACGAAACGATAATTATTAATACCGTAATTCGTTGCGGTTCTTTTTTTGTTTATTGCGAACAATTGTCGTACGTGAAAATGGTACAATACGGAGAAAACTCGGTATTTGCTTGATTTAACGTGTGAAACGCTATACAATATAAACTGAGGATAGAAAAAAGGAAGGTGATTAAATGAAACCTATCAATAATAAACTCAAAAGAATTTTCCTGCTTGCTTTTGCACTATGCCTTCTGTTTGCGTGCGGCTGTACACAAAGCGAAGATATTTCCGAGGCTTCAAAGGTCGAAAGCTCTGAAAGTATATCGGACGAAAGCTCTGTTGTCGACAATTCGTCTGATTTTAGCGTACCGCCCGATACACGCGACGATAAAATATCGGAATGCGTTGTAATGACCACCGACAAAACCGAATATTCGGTCGATGAAAAGATAAAGCTTTTGATTTCCACCAACCATAAATTCGAGCACGAGATATATTTTGGCGACGGT
Source organism: Eubacteriales bacterium (assembly GCA_045657425.1). Lineage (GTDB taxonomy): Bacteria > Bacillota > Clostridia > Oscillospirales > CAG-382 > Coliplasma. The sequence goes on along the minus strand of JAZOTA010000014.1, from coordinate 3,824 downwards.
TTCTATTTTGAATATTATAAAGACGGTGAATGGCATAGGTGCGAAAAGGAATTCGAATGGAAAGCTATAGCGAACGGCTTTGGCATCTTTGAGCAATACGAAACCACATATATTGTTGATATTTCCGAACGAATCGACGAAGGATATGAAAAATATCGTGTTGTAAGTGAGTTTGATTCGGATAAGCATAAGCAAGGCTTGATCTATTCGAACGAATTTGTCCTTGTTCCGTAAACAGACAGAGAACGCGGATTTTTATTAAAATCACATAAAACACATCGTATTTTGGAAGACCGTCGAAAGGCGGTCTTCTTTTGTGTCGAGAGCGTCAGCGATATATACAATAAAAATTCAATAAAAATTTAATAAAAATCCGCGACAAGCGCCTTTTCCCCCAAAAACGACAAGCGTTTTCCGGGACCCCGTTCGGGGGAAGGCTATTCTCACCGTCACGCACAGTGATTTAACGCAACCGTAGGACATAAACGGAACGATAAGAAAAGGCTTCCCCTCGGGGGGAAGCTGTCAGTGCGGTAAAATAGCACTGACTGATGAGGGGAAATTCCTTTTGCATTCATATATTTGTAGTAAAGAACCCCTCATCCGTCACGGCGGTCGGACACGCCGTGCCACCTTCCCCCGAGGGGGAAGGCTATTCTCACCGTCACGCTTAATGAAACAACGCAACTGTAGGATTTTGGCGGAACGATTGAAAATTGGCTCCTTTGTGTAAAGGGAGCTGTTGAGCGAATGCGAAACTGAGGGATTGTCCTTTAACATTTAAAAGTAACGGCTACGGTTGCTCCGTAACCTACAATCCCTCCGTCAGCGCTATTTTACCGCGCTGACACCTCCCGAACGGGGCCACCACAAAACCCGTTTTGTGGGGTATAGGCGAGGCGCGAGGTGCGAACGTACGAACATCATAAAAAACGACCAAAACGCTTGCGTTTTGTGTCGAGAGCGTCAGCGCAAATGGGGCCCCCGAAAATCCTTGGATTTTTTGGGGAAAGCGTAGCGACATATACAATGAAATAACATATTTTCCAAGGACATGCGCCTTGGAAAATATACCTTAGAGTGCCGAGGATTCGGACAACGAGCAAAGCGAGGCGCACGAATCCTGTGCGAACGAACGGCACACACAAAGCCCCGCCGCGCGGATTCCGACCAAAACGCTTGCGTTTTGTGTCGAGAGCGTCAGCGCTATTGCAAAAACCAACTTTTTATGATACAATAGCAAACACGCGCGGAAAGGAGGCGGCAAAAAATGGTAACGATATTGGCGGAAAAGCCCGACGTCGGCAACAAAATTGCCGCCGCTTTGGATAAAATTTATCTGTCAAACGGCGAAACGGTTGAATTTTCCAAGCTGAAAGCCAACGAAAAAGCCGTTAAATCGCAACAAAACCGCGACGGATACTTAAAAATCAACTATAAAGGGCATGAATGCTTTGTCACTTGGGGCTACGGTCACCTTTGCACACTTAAGCAGGCATACGATTACGACCCGAGCTATAAATTATGGTCGAAATTGCCGATGCCCTTCGTTCCCCAAAATTACGAAATAAAGCTCCGCACAAGCTCAAGCTCGTCGTGGGATTCCAAGGTCGAGCGTCAGTTCAACATCGTTAAAGGTCTTTTTGAAAAGAGCGACCTTATCATAAACGCAACCGACTTTGACCGCGAGGGTGAGGTCATTTTCGCCTATATTTACGAGCTTGCCAACTGCAACAAGCCGGTAAAACGTGCCTGCTTCACCTCGCAAACGAAGGAGGGCATTATCGAGGGCTTCACGAAAAACATCAAGCTCGGTTCTGAAATGAAGCTCACCGAGTCCGCAGGAAGAATGCGCTCTGTTGCCGATTGGGTTGTCGGCGCAAACCTCACCGCCGCAATGTCGTTAAAGAACCCCGGCGCAGGCGTTATGAGTGTCGGCAGAGTGCAAACGCCCACCCTTGCGATGCTTGTCAACCGCGAGCTTGCGATAATGAACTTTGTCAAAGCGCCCTATTGGGCAATAGAGGCTGAATTTACCAACGTAAACGGCGAAAGCTTCAAAGCCAAGCACTCAAAGGAAAAAATAACCGAAAAAGCCGATGCCGAAGCGCTTTTCGAGAAGATAAACGGGAACAAGGGAACGGTTAAGGACGTTAAAAAGAAAAAGGTCAAAAAGGAACCGCCCCTGCTTTATTCGCTTTCGGCGTTGCAGATGGATGCAAACTCGAAATTCGGTTACACCCTCGACCAGACGCTCGACATCGTTCAAAAGCTTTATGACGACGGATTTACGACCTACCCGAGAACCAACTCGCAATACCTCACCGAGGATATGGAGCCGGTCGTCAACCGTGTTCTCGATTCGCTGTCCCGTGTGCCGATTTACAGTAACCTTATAGTCGGCAGAGAAAGAAAATTCAACAAAAAGCATTATTTCGACAACAAAAAGGTTGAATCTCACTTCGCCATCATCCCAACGGGCAACATCCCAAAAGGCTTGCCGTTGGAGCAAAAGCGTGTTTTCGACCTCATTTGCCGTTCGGTGATAAAAATGCTTTACGGCGATGCGACGCTCGAACAGACCAAGGTGGTAATCGACGTAAACGGCGAGGAATTCAAAGCAAGCGGCTCGATAATTGCAGAGCCCGGCTGGATGGTCGTCGGCGATGCATCGAAAACCGAAATTCTTCCCGATTTAAAGGTCGGCGAGGAATTGCAGGGCGTTTATAAGCTTTGCGACAAAATGAGCGAGCCGCCCAAGCGCTATACCGACAAAACGATACTCGCCGCAATGCTTTCGGCTGGCAAGGACCTCGACGATGCCGAGCTTAAAAAGCTTATGTCCGACCCGAAAACGGGCGGTATCGGTACCGAGGCAACGCGCGCCGCAATAATTCAAACGCTTATCGACCGCGAATATATCGTGCGCGAAAAGAAAACCCTCCGTGCAACGCAAAAGGGTATCGACCTTATCGAAAAGCTACCGCTCGAACAGCTTAAATCCGCCGAGCTCACCGCCGTTTGGGAGCGCCGTTTGGGCGATATCGCACGCGGCACCGAAAATGCCGACGTTTTCAAGCAGGATTTCGAAAACGCATTGCGTGATTGGGTAAAAATAATCAACACGCGCGTAGCCCGTACCAACCAAAGCTATGCGAATATGCTCGAGGGCGTTCGCTGTCCGCTTTGTAAGTCGACCGTGCATTCGACCGACGATGGATTTGTCTGTGCAAAGCATAAGGACGGTTGCAAATTCGCAATTTCGACAATCTGCGGTAAAAAGATAACCGAGCAACAGCTCCGCAAGCTCTTAACCGACGGCTCGACTGCGCTCATCAAGGGCTTTAAGAAAAAGGACGGAAGCAAATTCAACGCCAAGCTCAAAATCGAAAACGGCAGGCTTGCATTTGAATACGAATAGTCGCTACGCTCTCCCCAAAAAATCTAAAGATTTTTTAGGGACCCCATACCCGCGCGGCGGGGTTTTATGAGCATCGGGCACTCGCGTCAACCTTGTGCGCGCCTACGGCTTGTCCAAGGTTGCGATGCTCCAAGGTATATTTTTCGACGCACATGTCGCCGAAAAATATGTTGATTTTATTGTAATAATGCGAGCGTGTCTCAAACGCCTTCCCCCTCGGGGGAAGGTGGCAAAACCGCAAGGTTTTGACGGATGAGGGGTTTGTCGCTACACCTCGACACAAAACGCTTTGAATTTTGAATTGACACACCGTAGGGGCGATTCATGAATCGCCCGCCGGTAACAAATACGGCAAACGAAACAATTTAATCACAAACGCAATCGTTATGAATTGGCTCCCTTG
>JAZOTA010000013.1:0-17375 GCA_045657425.1 Eubacteriales bacterium | reverse complement strand
TGCTCTTGCGGTGCGAAGAACACTGTTGTTCCTCATACACCTGACCGTACCGAAGCAACTGAAACAGATCCTGTTAAGTGCTCTGCTTGTGGATACGAGATCGCTCCTATTCTCGGCCATACCCACAAGAATCTCACCAAGGTTCCTGCTGAAACCGCTGATTGCGAAAAGGATGGCAACATCGAATACTACACCTGCACCTGCGGCAAGTGGTTCAGTGATGCAACTGCTTCTGTTGAGATCACCGACAAGGACAGCGTAGTAATCAAGGGCGGCCATAAGTACGGCACCGATTGGAAGTCCGACAAGAATAACCACTGGAACGAGTGTGCTTGCGGCGACAAGGCTAACACTGCAGCCCACAAGGACGAAAATACGGACGGCAAGTGTGATGTTTGCGAATACAATGTAGGCGTTCCTTCTCAGCCCGGTGACAATCCTCAGCCCGGCGATAATACCCAGCTTGGCCTGTGGATCGCTCTGCTGATTGTCAGCAGCGCAGGGATTTTTGGAATTTCTCTGTCTGAACGTAAAAGAAAGTGGTAAACAAATAACACTAACCCCTAAAGGGCGATGACCCAAAAAAGTCATCGCCCTTTTCACATCTTGATTTTAAAATTAAAAAACAATTGGAAAATCTACTCATAATTTTTACAAAAAGTGTGATGAAAAAATTTTGACGAAAAACAGCATATCTTGACCTGTACATAGCAAAAGCGAGGTGGATTTTACCTCGCTTTTTGTGGTTAGTTATTGTTTAATAACGCTTGATCTATGAACTTGATAACGCCTTTATATCTACTGATTTCTGCCAAATCGCATTCGCCATAAAGTGGTGGAATCATAATTTGATTGCCGACAATAGCAATATTTATGATACCCTCAACTCTGGTTAAGTTTCGATTGGCATTTTGGGAAAGAAATTGATATAATGCATCGTTTAATACATCGGTGCAAATGACGTTAAAACGCATCATATTGACGGCTTCCATTCGATTTACCCACTGCGATATATGCAACTCTTTATTTGCCTTTTTATTGATGCGGTCTTTTGCATTATCAAAATCTTTCTTATTGAAATTATCCGTTCTATAAATTACGGTTCTCAATTTGAAGATTTTCTCTAATCGGAAAAATCGAACATCTTCTGATGTAGATAGTTGATTGTCTTCATCGGTCAAATTTTCAAAGATACTAACGATTTTTTCAAAAGTCAATTTCTTATCGTCATTAAAAATGACAGGTTTATAAATGTTTTCTTTTGCCTCTTTTTTAGCAGTACGACTACTGTGTATGAGATATACAGTGCAACCAGTAGCGATAACAAAAAAGATAATAGCGACAAAAGACGGAACAAACAAAAACAAGATTCCAAAACCGATTGAAACAATCATCGATAGGATAGCAATTAAAGAAAGCGTTGCTCGCCTTTGAAGTTTTTTGATATGTAATGTAAGTTCTTTGTTCAACTAAATCACCTCGTTTAGTTCATTATATCACAATCACTCTAAAAAGTAAATCTGTGCAGTATAAATCTCCTCAAAATACAGATAAAAACAACACAATTTGTAATTCAAGGAGATTTATATATGAAAGCAACAGGTATAGTTAGGCGTTTGGGCGCGTGGTTATTCCTAAGGAGATACGGTGCGTTATGCGCTTGCGCGAGGGCGACCCTTCACATACAACATTGACACTTTTCGACAGGTTTTGCATTGCGATACATAGCGTGGTGGAAAGATATAAAGCGAGGTGAATTTCACCTCGCTTTGCTTGAACTATTAAAAATTAAAATAGGGGTAATCCTTATAAGGTTCTACGACTTCTAATACTTCGATTTTTTCTTCGTCAGTATTTGCAATGGTTTTTATAAATTTGGATTTATAAATATAGTTAGGATTGATAACTTCGTTTAAGTATTTTATAAATTCTTCTTCGGGGAAATATCCTTTTTTCAATCGATTTGCTTCGGGGGCACGTTCTTTCCATTTTAGAAACTCAATGCAATATTCACAAAGATTTTTTGCGATTTTATCTGGTACTTCGTATAACGAAATAGGTCCGTCCGTACTTAAAAGAATATATTTCATAATATCATCCTAACATCTGAATATATCAAAAGTATATCATATTATTTTATTTTTTGCAACGCATAACTCTCCCCAATTTTACAAATAATAACACCACAAATGTAAAAACAAGGAGAAATTTATATATGAAAGCAACAGGTATTGTGAGAAGAATTGAGGCTCGTGTTACAATAACACAAAAATGACTTAAATCCTTATAAATACTGGCTTTCGGGTGATTTTTGAAGAAAAATTTTGACAAAAACCAGCGTATTTTGACCGATACATAGCAAAAGCGAAGTGAATCTCACCTCGCTTTTGTAATCAATTATCCTTACAATAAACTTCTATTCCGTTATTATTTATTTCGTTTAACACATCAGAAAATGTGAATTCAAATTCTTCTTTGATGTGTTTGTTTTTAACACCGCGATAAGCAGTTTTCCCAAGTCGAACATATAGCAAGTCCACACTGACAACAACTATACGGTTTTCGTCTGTTTCGTTAAAGTGTGAAATTTCTGCAACGAGCATGTATGTATATCCCTCTTTGGGTCTCGAATTTAATTCTTCAAAATTTTTGGTGATATAAACATATTTCGCCCTAATATCAAGATTATATTGTTTTGCTTGAGCAACAAAAGGTTTTAACCATTCCCTGGTTTCTGTTCTTATTTCTCGTTCCATTGGAACAACTTCATCTGTTAAATGTGCTTTGATTTGTGATTGTTTTTTCTTTTTTCTTTTATTTATCCAGTTTTTTGCATCCTCAAACAGATAGCCTGTTATTGTTCCGTCCCAATATTTTTCAAGCAGGTGTTTTGTTCTAAAACTCTTACGGATATGTCCGTTCATATAAAACCTACGTTTGCCGACATTCGCACCTTGTATAGCAAAAACATTGGCATAGAAGAATTGGAAGATATTTGCTCTTGCCCTAGATCTAATACTTGTATCTTCGACCTCAATAGCGTAGATATCTTTCCATAAATATCTTTCAACAGGAAGGATAATATAACATAAAGAAACACCTTCGCTGTCAAAAGCGTAACAGTAAGGAGTAAATATTGCAGGAAGCACGATAAGGAGCAAAGCCACTATACCAAAACCTAATCCCCAAGCGGTATAGTTATCTGTAAATAAATCTATTGAGCCCCACGCAAAAAACAAGCCTAAAACAACACAAAAGTTGAAAAGTTTATTTAGTGCATATTGTTTTCTTTTTTTCATATAAATACTCCGTTTAGCGTAATTATTGCAATTCTTGAAATTTGGATTTCTAATATATTTAATTCATTATAGCACACTCAACCGAAAAAGTAAATCTTGCGGTATATTTCTCCCGTAAATACAGATAATAACAACACAATTTGTAATTTAAGGAGAAATTTATATATGAAAGCCACTGGAATAGTTAGAAGAATCGATGATTTAGGGCGCGTGGTTATACCCAAAGAAATCCGCCGTGTTATGCGAATCCGCGAGGGTGACCCTTTACATACAACATTGACACCGTTCGACAAGTTTTGTATTGCAATACATAGTGTGGTAAATAGGTATAAAGAAACAGGGGAGTGAAATTCACTCCGCTTTAAAAATAGAATCAATTTTTTCTTTATCGTATTCTAAAATCAAATCATTTAACTCATAATAAATATGTTGAATTTTTTCTTTTTTGTCGGCAACTAAATCTGCACCACGGTCATCATACAAATGGAAAAGCACATTATCTTTTGTGCAAACAAAATAAACAGATGATGTTAAGAAAAAGTTTCCGCTTCCTAAATCAGCCTTAATAATTTCTTCCAAAAGCTTATTGGGATTAAATTTGTTTAGTTTCCATAATAAAAACACATGAATAAACTCATCTTCATCATCGTGGATGAGTTCGCTTTTTATTTCATTTGGTTTCGGTAAATCAGTAGCGGACAAAACCGATGAAATAAAATCCTCAACGGTTTCGTTTTCGTATAAATACCCCTCTATTGATAAAATATCAGGTTTGGATTTTAAACTGGCATAAATCTTCAAACCTCTTTCTAGACAAGTCGTTACATAATTCGGATTCATCGAAAACTCATCATTGTCTTTATCTATATAAACCTCATTACCGTTATCACCAATGTTGAATCGAATACCGATTGGGCAATTATAAAAAATAGGATGTGTCAATTCTTTCATTCCAAATGAAGAAATAACGCTTTGAAAAGATTCATAAAGAGACACTATTTCACCACCTTTAATTTATTATAACATATTCCATTTCAAAAGTAAATTCCCTTTAATCACAAATAATAGTAGCACTATTTGAAATTAAAGGAGAAATTTATATATGAAAGCAACAGGAATTGTGCGCCGCATCGAGGCTCGTGTTATAATAACACAAAAGTGCGATAGAGCCTTATAAATACTGGGATTTCAGGCAATTTTTGAAGAAAATTTTTTAACGAAAAACAGCACATTTTGATCTGTACATAGAAAAAGCGGAGTAAAATCACTCCGCTGAACTTATATGTTTTTGCTTATTACTTCCTTTTGGAGTCGATATGCTTTCACAATAACAACAATGTATGCAACAAATAATGCTATCATAACGAGTGAACAAAACGACATTCCAATTATGCCACCAATATTTTCAGATGTTGAGCATACTGGTATTTCTCTAATTACTTTTGCAAATATTGAAAAGTTCAGTATATTTAATAACAAAATAAGAATCATTATTACTGTAAATGCAGGAGTATGATATGTGTTCCATTCTTGTTTTAATATTGCACTTGAAAATGTGGTTTCTTCGATTTTATCAATGACGCCATCTACTTTGAGTTCTATCGATGGCGGGGAGTATTTTTTTGTTATTCTATCATATTTTGATTCAATGTAATGGATGTTAACTGTTTTTTCGTTTGGAGAAACAATTGAAAAAGATTTTTTGAGCGTAAACGGATTAAAAGATTTATAACCTTTGTCCAAGCGTATTCCGTCATCATTATCAATAAAGTATATCAAAGGAGAAAAAATCCACTTTACTATGGTTAGTAATAATTTAGGAAATATATTTTTCGATTTGATTTTAAAATAATCTTCAGCTCGCACATATTCAATATCTATATCTAAATTTTCGCAGTCATCAAACTCGATAGTTAAGTCATCACAAAAATAATATGTCTTTCCGTTGGTTGTCAATTTAAGATAATCAACAAATTCTTTGTTTTCTATATGAAAATGAGTTTTCATAATCAACACTCCAAATAAGATTTTATTTATTATATCACACAAACCTCAAAATGTAAATGCAAGCAGTATAAATTCCCACGAGTTACAAATAATAGTATCACAATTTTGTTATTAAAGGAGAAATTTATATAATGAAAGCAACAGGAATTGTACGCCGTATAGACGACCTTGGGCGCGTGGTTATTCCTAAGGAGATACGCCGCGTTATGCGTTTGCGTGAGGGCGATCCGTTGGAGATATACACCGAGACCGACGGGAGTGTAGTTTTTCGAAAATATTCGCCTGTGGGCGAATTAAGCCGAGTTTCGGCGGAATATGCCGAGGCGATTAACCGAACGAGCGGCATTCCGATTGCCATTTGCGACCGCGACAGCGTTGTGGCGGTTGCGGGCGTGCCGCGAAAGGATTACGTTGAAAAGCCGATTTCAAACGGACTTTCGGGTGTGCTTTCCACAAGGCGAAGCTATTCAAGGGACAACAATTCGGCACAGATCAAGGTTACCGAGCAAGGCGGAGAGGTTAATTATCTTTCGCCGATAGTAAGCGAGGGCAACGTTATCGGCGCGGTAATGTCGCTTAAGCAGGACGGAAAAACGCCCGACGGAAGCGAGAAGAAGCTTGTCGACGCAGGCGCTTATTTTATGTCGACTCAAACCGAAATATAACAAAAAAGAGCAGAGGAAATTCTCTGCTCTTTTTATACGTAAGCTTAATTATTTAAGTGCTGTGATCTTGTTGAGTACGGAGTTGATCTCTTCCTTGCCGACAAGACTGGTAACAACGATGCTGATGAACTTGCCGTCGTGAATCTTGGTGAACATTGCCTGGTAAACGGTAACGCCGCTTTGCTTGAGGGTAACGTCCATACCCATGAAGTCGGTACCTGCGATGCTCTTGGTGTAGTATTCGCCGAAGGTGTAGCCGGTAACAGCTGCGTTCATACCCTTTTTAACGTTGTCGAGGTATGCCTTTTCATCGTAAAGATTCAAGGGGTTCTTTTCAAAAGCGATTGCCAACTGTCTGCCTTCGGTAGCGGCGCCTGCGATAAGACCGCATTCGGTATTTTCGTTTTCATAGCTCTTGAATTCAGCGTCGGAGCCCTTCTTCCAGGTGTCGTCGAGCTCGAACTTGATGTTTGCCCATTCGTTGGTGTAAACGTTGTTTTCAATGGTGCCTTTGGTGTACTCGATGCCATTGTCGCCGCCGCCGCATGCTACGAGAGCGAAGAGAGAGCAAGCTACCAAAAGAGCCGCAAGAATTTTCTTAGTCATTTTCATGGAAAATAACTCCTTTCATTTAATCGGCAATGCCGTAATTTTGAACTTAATTATAACCCAATTCCTCAAAAACGTTAGCCACCTCGTTTTTATATTCCGAGGGGACAGATGCGAACATAACCGTGTTGCCAACGCGCGAAACGGCGTAATACTGCTCGCTTGCCGAAAAGGAATAATAGGAATAGCCGGGCAGATTCACCTGCACGAGCATAAGCTTAACTTTTTCGCGCTGATCCAATTCGTTTGTAATGCTTTCAAAAATCTTTTCCGCATATTCAACGGCAGCGTCGTTTTCGCTTGCTTCCTGTTCGTCGGCAACGAATTCGTAAAACATAATATCGTAATTGTTTTTACGCGCTACCGAGGTTATGCAAGGTGAGTTGATAGGCGCGGAAACGTTTACGTTGTAACCTTTTTCGGTCATTATTGCTTCAAAGTCGTGCGTTGTGACGGCGGTTTTTTTCCCGCATCCAACAAGAACCGAAACGCACAAAACAAGAACCAAAAGTAAAGAGATGGTTTTTGAGTTTTTCATACTAACTCCGTAGACGTTTTTGTTAATTATACCACAAAAGGAAATTTTGTCAAGAGCTACATCAAAATTTGAACCGCTTGAATTCCGATGCCCGAAATTGCACCGATTGCATAAAGCAGTGCAACGATACCGAGGTTCGATTTAACACCGCGGTTAACGCGGAACAACACGATAAGACCGACGCCTGCGCCCGTGCAAAGGCCCGAAATAACCGAGCCGAGCGAGATTGCGCCTTCGATATAAAGCTCGGCAAGAATGACCGAGGGGGCGCAATTGGGAATAAGTCCGATAAGCGCGGTAAGAAGCGGTTGGAATATACTGTCGGTGAGCATGATTTCCTGTAATTTCGCTTCGCCGACAAGCTCTATAACGTAGGTAAGAGCAAAATTAGCGGCAAAAAGGAAAGCAAAAACCGAAAGCGTGCGCTTTATTGTGCATTTGATTATCGCTTTCCAATTAGTGTGTGAGCAGCAATGCTCCTCGCCGATAAGCTCCTCGTCATCACAGCTGTCGTCGCGGTGGTGGCGGTGATGGCATTCCTCGGCTTTGCTTTTGTGCTTGCGAAGCAAAAGGTCGATAATATAACCTGCAACAAGAGCAACCGCAAATTTGATGCCCATAACCGCAAGAATATCCGAAATTCTGTCGGGCTTGGTGAGCATAACAAGCAATGCTTCGTCCGAGGTGGAGAGGTAGATTGCAATAAGCGTTCCGAGCGTTATGACTCGTTTTGCATAAAAGTTCGAGCCGATTACCGAAAAACCGCATTGCGGAATAAGTCCGAGCAGGGCGCCTGCAAAGGGACCTGCTTTTCCTGCCTTTTCAATTATCTGCGAGCTTTTTTCTTCGATTTTGGCTTCTATATATTCAAGTATGAAAAAAGCGATTGCCAAAAAGGGAAGCATCTTGAGCGAATCGATCGCGGAATGCTCAAGGGCGTGTAAAAATTCGTGCATAAAATAAATTCCTTAACTGCCAAGCGTTGACTGCTTAACATTTTAATTATAAACTTGTATAAAAAACTTGTCAAGGATTTTTTGCAATGCTTGAAAAAACAGCTCGAAGGATGTATAATTAAGAACGAAAGGATGTGTTTGATTGTGATCGGTAAATTAAAGCAATATATCGACGAAGCCGAAAATATCGTTTTCTTCGGGGGTGCAGGGGTATCAACAGAAAGCGGTCTTAAAGATTTTCGCTCTGCCGACGGAATTTACAGCATGAAATTTGAATATCCGCCCGAAACGATGCTTTCGCACAGCTTTTTCAAAAGGCATCCGAATGAATTTTATTCCTTTTACCGCGAAATGATGATTGCAAAGGACGTGCTTCCCAATGCGGCGCATTATGCAATCGCAAAGCTTGAGGAGATGGGCAAATTAAAGGCGGTCATAACTCAGAATATCGACGGACTGCACCAAATGGCGGGAAGCAAAAACGTTTTTGAGCTTCACGGAAGCACAAAGCGGAATTATTGCATCCGTTGCGGTAAGTTTTTCGATGAGGCATTTGTCGATTCCTGCAAGGAAGCGCCTGTTTGCGAATGCGGAGGACTTGTCAAGCCCGACGTCGTGCTTTACGAGGAGCCGCTCGATGCAAAAACGCTTGAGGGCGCAATTTCGGCTATCGCTTCTGCCGATCTGCTTATCGTTGCAGGCACGTCGCTTACCGTTTATCCTGCCGCAGGACTTATCAATTACTTTAACGGCAAGCATATCGTGCTCATAAACCGCGATGCAACGCCATTTGACGACCGCGCCGATATCGTCATACGTGAGCCTGTCGGAAAAACCTTGGGAGAGGTTGTTAAGCCGTAAACAGAAAAGCTCTCTGAAAGCTGATTCGGAGAGCTTTTGCTTTTATATTATTTCGATATTGCCCATTTTGTTTTCGCCCTTGACGACAAGGGTGATAACGTCGCCTGTGCCTTCGCGTATTTCGACGTTGCCCATATTGTTGCTGATCTTGTCAACGACGGCCCAATCGGAGGGAACGTAAACCGAAATATTGCCCATTTTGTTGGAAAGGGTAAGCTCAAGCTCGACCGACGGGTCGGCAAGCTCGGTATTTTGATAGTAGACCTCGGTATTGCCCATACGGTTATATACATTGCTTTTCGTTGTTTTGCTCACGTCAATATAGTGAACCGCGTTGGAAAAACGGTTGCTGTGCTCTTTTTTGGTTCTGTCGGGGATAAGGAAATTGAACGCACTGTTTGCAACGATAGCCGCCATTATTACAAACCAGTTGTTAACGATATTTTCGTCGGGAAGATTTGCCCAAAGTGCTATTTCGCTTTCAAGCACCATAAACAGCAATGCGAGAGGGAAGAATATTTTAAAGCGTTCGCGCAGAGTATTCGAAAAAATTATCTTTTTTAATAACCACGCAACAAGAACTATGGACAACAAAAATTTGTAAAGCGGAAATTCGAATATATTCGCGCCGATTCCTGCGCCGTAAAGTATAAGCGCGGCGGCTGTTAACAGCAGTAAAATGCCCCAAAAGACCTTTTTGATCGTGTTTTTCATTATTTCAACCTCGTTTCGTTAATCTTTTCTTTGAATGGCTTGTAATAGCTTCTCGATACGTATACCTTTTTCACCGTATCACGGAAAAATGCCTCGCATATACCGGTGATTTCTTTATGTATGGAGGACACCGACTTTGTGTTGATTATGCAGGATTTGGAAATCCGCATAAAGCTGTTGGGCAGGCGTTGTTCAAGCTCGTAAAGCTTAAGATTGGTATAATACATTCTGTCGACCGTGTGTGCGGCGGTCTTGCTTCCGTCGGTTTCAAAAAACAGTATGGAATCTATTTTTACAAAATGAAGCTTTTCGCCCAGCTCCAATTCCATCTCGCTTGCTTCAAAAGACGAAACGACAGACTCAATACGCATTGCTTCCTCGGACATATTGCGGCATCGGATGATTATTTCCTCGTCGCAGTCAGGGTCGATCTCTATGCGCACCTTAAACCCCATAAAGGCATTCCTCCTTTCGTACGTACATTATAAGACGAAATATATTTTTTGTCAAAGATTTTGAGGCAAGCGGCGGTAATTTGGAGGTAAACGGTGAAAAATCGCATATAATTGTAAATAAAGTGTGCACAAAACGTCATACCACTTGCCAAAAAGCTTAATATGTGGTATCATAATACGTATGCTTTTAAACACGGAGGCAGTTATGGAAAATAAAGAACAAAACGAAAAAATGTCGTTTTCCGAATGGGTTGAAAACACCTGGTATCATCATAAATGGATGATAGTTTTTGCGGGAATGATGATAATTTTCGTAATTATCAGTATCGGTCAGCTTATTTCAAGCAGCAGCTCCGATATAAATATTCTTCACGTTGGACCGATGTATATCTCGCCCGAGGCGGCGAACCGAATCGAATCGACGCTTGAGGGCTTTTCCGACGATTATAACGGTGACGGCGAGTTTATTGCCGATATCCTTGATATCACGGTCGATAAATTTTCGGACGGTCAGGGCGGCACTGTAAATTACGATCAGGGCAACCAAGCGCTTCAGCGCTTTCAAACCGAAATACGCGCAGGTGATGCGGTAATTTACGCGCTTGATAAATATTATTTTGATATCTGCATCAAGGAAGGTCTTCTTACTCCGCTGGAGGATATTATTGACGATGCCGATATGCCTGCCAATACCGTCAAGGATGAAAACGGCGTGATATTTGGCGTTTACGTTTCGGATCTCGATGCTTATTCTCTTTCGGGTATCGAAAACTTCCCTGCGACCGCTATACTTTGTCTGCGCCGCTCGCCCGAAAACGATCAGATCAGCTACGGCAGAACCGTTGAGGAATGGGACGGCAACCGCAAGACATTTGTAAACCTTGTTAAATACCGCGATAAAGATAAGGTTGTTAACGATATCGACGTTATGTATGCCGGCTTTAACAACGTGTATTCCAACACTGAGGATGCTTTTAAATCTACCTTTACGTCGTTTGCCGACAGCAAAGAAGCACTTTTTGCAATCAAGAGCATCGTTTTGGAAGGCAATATTACCGCGCTCGACGAAACCGCGGCAAACCGATTGGCGGTCAAGGAGTTTGAAAAAGAGCTTTTCACCGGCGATTCGATGATATTCATTCTTGACAAGCAGACCTTTGATATTTGTGTCGATAACGATATGCTCGCATCGTTTGAAACGGTTTTCGGTAAGGACAATATGCCCGAGGGCGTTATTGCCGGTTGTGGGATTTATCTTTCGTCGCTCGACGCAAAAGCGCTCGGCGGATTTGACGAATTATCACCGAACACCGTGCTTTGTATACGCCGCTCGCCCGACAGCGAAACCGTCAAATACGGCCGTTTGCAATCGGCATGGGAAAGCAACCGTGAGATTTTTGTGAAACTCATTAATTATAAAGCGGAAAATGCAGAATAAAAGCGCAACAAGATGCAAACAAACGAAATTTACTATTGCAAAACGCGAATAGTTATGATACAATGAATCTAATCGTTAAAATCTAATCGTATTATCCGGAGGATTTTTAAAAATGAGCAACAAAATTATCGCAAAGCAAAGAAGAACGATAATTATCAGCTTGGTTCTTTGCGTTGCACTTGTAGCTGCAATCGTACTTACCGTTTGCCAATATCTCGGCAATATCGATGCTCCCTACAGACAGTTTGAAGATGAAAACTTCGCAAAAGCGTATGCAACCGCTCTCGGTTACGAAAGCGTACGCGACATTACTCAAGAGGATATGGACAAGGTTGAATCCCTTGTTTATTACTGGTCTATCGGCAACGATTCGAAAAACAACTACCAAACCTATGCAACTCCCGTTGTAATGCTTGGTTTTAAGGAAACTACCGACGGCATTCTCGCTAACAGCGAGGAAGAGCCCAAGGAAGGCGAATACGTACTCGTTAACTATCCCGTTGCAGAGGTTGAAGATATCGTTGCGTTCAAGAACCTTCGTGTTCTCCGCACCTTCGACATCGCTGAAGTTTCCAATATGCAGGAAGCTTGTTATTACACCCAGCTTTACGCTATGTACGGCATGGGTAACGCTATTACCTTTGACAGCGTACTCAGCGCAGCTGCTCTTAAGGATCTTAAGAAGCTCGATCAGCTTTCTTCTCTCACAAAGCTCGAGCAAATGTCGCTTGAATACACCGGTCTTACTAACCTCAACGGTATTGAAAAGTTCACTAACCTTAAGAAGCTCGATATCGGTAACACCGTGATTACCGACCTCACTTCGCTTTCTTCTCTTACCAATCTTATCGACCTTTCTCTCGTTCAGATGGGCGAAAGAGTAACCGAAGAGGAAGAATCTAAGGACGAAACCAGCAAAACCGATGATGACAAGAAGGAAGAAGAGGAAGAAAAGCATACTCACGCAGGTCTTGTTGACATCAGCGCGATCGCTACTCTTACCAACCTCGAAAGCCTTAACATCTCCGGCAATGCTATCGTTGATATTTCCGCAGTCGCTAATATGACCAAGCTTGAATCGCTTACCATGAACAGCAACTGCATCGAAAAGCTCGACGCACTTAAGAACCTCACCGCTCTTACCGGTCTTGCAGTTTCGGATAACCACGTTACCGACATCAGCGCACTTTCTTCTTGCACCGCACTCGAGAACTTCTATGCGTATGACAACGATATCAAGGATATCAGCTCTCTTGCATCCTGCACCAAGCTCGAGGTCCTTTCGGTTTACGATAACGAAATCGATACTCTCGGCGATCTCGGCAAGCTCACTGCACTCACCACCTTTGATGCATATAAGAACAAGATTACCGATCTCAGCCCCCTCAAGGACTGCGTGAAGCTCACCTCCATCAACGCTTACGAAAACGAAATCACCACTCTCGGCGATTTCAGCAAGCTTGATGAGCTCACCACTATCACTATCAATGACAACAAGATTGCAGACCTTAACGGTCTTAACGGTTGCGTAAAGCTCGCTACCATCAACGCTTACAACAACGCTCTTACCGGCAAGCTCGACCTTTCCGGCTGTACCGAACTCGCTACTCTTAACCTCTACTTCGATGAAGAAGAGGAAGACGAAGACGATAAGAAGAAAGAAGCTAAGAAGAGCGAACTTACCGAACTTGTTATCAAGGGTCTTAAGAAGCTCACCTCTGTTGACGCTCACGGCAATGCTCTTACCGCAGTGCCCGACCTCACCAACTGTGAAAAGCTCACCACCCTTACCCTTAACAAGAACCTCATCACCGACGTAAGCGGTGCTGCAAAGGATACCGACAGCAAGAAGGAAGGCGTTCAAACCGTAATCACCACCCTTAACCTTGCAGAAAACAAGATCACCGATATCTCTGCTCTTAAGGATGCTACCTCGCTTACAAGCCTTACCCTTTCCAAGAACGATATCACCAATATCGACGCTATCGGTAAGCTCACCACTCTTAAGACTCTTAACCTCGACGGCAACAAGAATCTTAACACTCTCGCTCCTATTATGAACAACTTCGCAAAGACCTCCGCTCTTACCCTCAACATCGTTGATACCAAGGTTGCATCCGACAAGGTAGTTGTTGATGAGTTCTTGAAGAAGTTCACCACAATGAAGCTTACCTACGTAGAAAAGACCGAAAACAAATAAGCACACAATAAAAGAACTGCTGCTTTAAACGGCAGCAGTTCTTTGAATTTATAACGCACGGAGGAATATGTTATGCCCGATATGCTCGTTAAACTTTACGAATTGCCTGATACCACAGCACTTTATAAGAAGCTTGAAGACAACGGTATTAAAATTATTCGCCCGATGACTCCCAATAAGACAAAGGTTGTTGAATGGGTGCGCCAACACTTTCACGATGGTTGGGCAGACGAAATTTCCGCCGCATTTACAAGACACCCCGTAAGCTGCTTTATCGCTTACGATGTTAACGAAAAGAAGATCCTCGGCTTTGCCGGATATGATTGCACCTATAAGGATTTCTTCGGCCCCACCGGTGTTGATGCGACTCTTCGCGGTCAGGGTATCGGCGGCGCGCTCTTCCTTCGCTGTATGGAAGCGATGCGCGATGAAGGATACGGTTATGCAATAATCGGCTCGGCAGGTCCGGTTGATTTTTACAACAAAATGTCGGGTGCTACTGTTATCGAAGGAAGCATCCCCGGTATTTACAAAGATTTGATATAATTAGTTTCCAAAAGAAGGTATTTTATGAAGAAGATCAGAGCAGGAATTATTGGCGCAACCGGTATGGTTGGTCAAAGATTCATTACACTTATTGAAAATCACCCCTATTTCGACCTCACTGCACTTATCGCAAGTCCCTCGTCCGCAGGCAAGACCTATGGCGAAGCGGTAAAGGGTCGTTGGATGATGAAAACACCCGTTTCCGAAAAGATTGCAAATATGGTAGTGCTTAACGCCGAGGATATCGAAAGCGTTAAACCCCACGTTGATTTTGTATTCTGCGCAGTTAATATGTCCAAGGACGCTACCAAGGCGCTTGAAGAAGCTTATGCAAAGGCAGAAATTCCCGTTGTTTCCAACAACTCGGCAAACCGCGGTACAAAAGACGTGCCTATGCTCATTCCCGAAATCAATTTTGCTCACACCGCAGTTATCGAAGCACAAAAGGAACGCCTTGGCACCAAGAAGGGCTTTATCTCGGTAAAACCCAACTGCTCTATCCAAAGCTACGTTCCTGCACTTGAGCCGCTTCGTAAGTACGGCATCAAGGCAGTAAACGTTACCACCTTCCAAGCAATCTCCGGCGCAGGCAAGAATTTCGAAACCTGGCCCGAAATGGTTGATAACGTAATTCCTTACATCGGCGGCGAAGAAGAAAAGAGCGAAAAAGAACCTCTTAAGGTTTGGGGTACCGTTGAAAACGGTGAAATCGTTAACGCAACAAGCCCCGTTATCTCGGCACAGTGCATTCGTGTTCCCGCATCCGACGGACACCTTGCGGCTGTTTCGGTAAGCTTTGAAAACAAGCCCACCATCGAACAGATCAAGGCGGATTGGGCAGAATACGTCGGCGAAGCGCAAAGACTCGGTCTTCCCCTCGCACCCGAAAAGTTCCTTACCTATTTTGAAGAGGATAACCGTCCTCAGACCGGTCTTGACCGCGACCTTTACGGCGGTATGGGTATTTCGATCGGCAGACTTCGTGAAGATACCATTTTCGATTACAAGTTCGTTTGCCTTTCCCATAACACTCTCCGCGGTGCGGCAGGCGGCGCAGTTTTGGGCGCAGAATTGCTTTACCGTCAGGGCTATCTTTATTAATCGCTCCGCGAAAATACAAGCATATAAAAAGTCAAGGTACTGCACCTTGACTTTTTTGTTGTGTTAGTGTAATATCTCTTTTGGAGGTAAGCGATATGTTTACTAATAAAACCCTTCTTATAACCGGCGGCACCGGTTCGTTCGGAAATGCGGTCGCAGAACGGTTTTTGCCGACGGAAATCGGCGAAATACGTATTTTCTCACGCGATGAGAAAAAGCAAAACGATATGCGACGATTGTTCCGCGAAAAAATGCCCGAGCATTTTAAAAAGCTTAAATTTTATATAGGTGACGTGCGTGACCGTCAAGCGCTTGACCTCGCAATGAACGGAGTTGACCTTGTTTTTCACGCGGCGGCGTTGAAGCAGGTGCCGTCTTGCGAATTTTTTCCGTTGGAAGCGGTAAAAACCAACGTTTTGGGTACCGAAAACGTTCTTGATTCGGCAATCGCTTGCGGTGTTTCAAAGGTTATCTGTCTTTCGACCGACAAGGCGGCTTATCCTGTGAGCGCAATGGGTATGAGCAAGGCGATGATGGAAAAGATAGTTATCGCAAAGGCGCGTCTTTCAAAGGACAGCAAAACCGTTATGTGCTGTACCCGTTACGGCAACGTTATCGGAAGCAGGGGAAGCGTTATCCCGCTTTGGATCGAGCAGATTCAAAGCAATTTGCCCATAACGGTGACCGACCCCGATATGACACGCTTTATTATGTCGCTCGACGAGGCGGTCGATTTGGTGGTGTACGCCTTCCAAAATGCCGAGAACGGCGATATTATGGTTCAAAAAGCGCCTGCCTGCACGCTTAACACGCTTGCGGAGGCGGTTTGTGCGCTCTATGACGGAAAAAAGGATGCAATCAAGTACATCGGCATACGTCACGGCGAAAAGCGATATGAAACGCTTCTGACGGCCGAGGAGGCATCCCGTGCGGTCGATATGGGCAACCATTTCCGTGTGCCGTGTGACAACCGAGATTTGAATTACCAAGCGCAAAGTGCGAAGCTCACCAATGCTTCGGCAGAGGAATTTAATTCCAATAACACTTTCATACTCAACACCGATGAGGTTATTTCAAAGCTTAAAGAAATATTGTAATAAAAAGAAGTAGCTGTTGCGAGACTTGTCTCACAATAGCACTATTAAAAAGTATTTTATTTTGAGACAGTAAAAACGGATGTGCAGAAATTCTACACATCCGTTTAATATTTGTCTCATACCATAACAAGCAGGACATTTAGGCGCCCAAATGTCACTTGTTAGGAGAACCTAAAACCCTTTGTAAATAACTTTATCAATTCGATAAATTTTGTAAAGAGAATTTATTCCTCTAATAAAGCCTTTCCTTCTTTATCGTTATTGTCTAAGATATAAATGAAACAATTTTCAAATTGATTAGAGTATTCTCCTCCGATTTTGAATTTTTCCGGAAAGTAGTTATATTTGATTGCAACAGCGAACGGGTTTGATAGAGTGTTTATAGCAAGTGGCTTGAATTCGCAAACGGAACTCTTTTTATGAACAGAAGCACCATCCTGTGTGGAATCATATATAATGATTTCGTTTTTACAAATTGGACATACAGCCTTTAAAAGTAACTGTCGCTTTTGCCTGATAATGAATGGAGCTAAAATACCTTTGGTTTGTTTGCCAGTGTGTAAAAAATTAAATTTAGTTGCTCCGCAAGAGCATTTAAGCTTTGCTGATAAGGCAACACCACTTACTTCTTCTATATCAACCAAAAAATCTAATATTCTCAATTTCATAACTTCTCGCCTCCATTTTTCAACGTATTATTTATCAATTAGTTATATTGTATCACAATTAAATCAATTATTAAATAAAATATTTTTAAAAATACCCGTCTCGGGTATAATTCGTTTTATATAATACTGTCCTCTAGGGTACAACTCATAAGATTGCCTGTTTTTTTGTATACGGTAAGGGAAGTCAGGGAACGATTTTCTGCCCTTAAGTCAAAAGACAC
>JAZOTA010000012.1:0-29391 GCA_045657425.1 Eubacteriales bacterium | reverse complement strand
GACCACAATTTATAACTCGGGTCGTAATCGTATGCCTGCTTCAGCGTACACAAATGGCCATAGCCCCAGGTTACGTAGCATTCGTGCCCTGTATAGTTGATTTTTAAGTATCCGTCGCGGTTTTGCTGGGATTTAACGGCTTTTTCGTTGGCTTTCAGCTTGGAAAATTCAACCGTTTCGCCGTTCGACAGATAAATTTTATCCAACGCGGCGGCAATCTTGTTGCCGACGTCGGGCTTTTCCGCCAATATCGTTACCATTTTTTGCCGCCTCCTTTTAAAGCGTTGTTTGTTATTGTAGCATAAAAAGTTGGTTTTTGCAATAGTGCTACGCTTTCCCCCAAAAATCCAAGGATTTTCGGGGACCCCATTTGCGCTGACGCGCTCGGGGAAAATTCTTCGAATTTTACCCGTCTTTCGTGAGCATCGTACATTCGCATCAACCTTGTGCGCGCCTTCGGCTTGTCCAAGGTTGCGATGCTCCAAGGTATAAAAATCGAGGCGCATGTCCTCGATTTTTATGATGATTTGGCGTTTGGCTTTAATAAATAAATCAATTTATATTAATAGTTTTTGGGGAGAGAGTTCGAGAGAGGGGCTTTTTGCAAAAAGCCCCTCTCTCGTATAAAACATTATATTATTGCAAAATCTTATCTGGTCTTGGGAAGAGAAGCAGCTGCAACGGACTGACCTACGCGGCGAGCCTTTTCGTCGGGAATGTGGAGCTGGATCTTCTGTGCGAGTTCGGGGAATTCCTTATCAAGAACTTCCTGAGCGCGTTCGAGAAGGATAACACCGCCGTCGCCAGAGGTTACACGGCCCATGATGAGAACGTGCTTCATATCATAGAATTCAGCATAGAATGCGATAGCGTAGCCGAAGTATGCACCGATGGTGTCATAGATAGCAGCAGCACGTTCGTCGCCTTCCTTCATAAGGTTTTGAACAACCTTGAGCTTTTCAGCGGGAGAGAGCGATTCATCGAGCTCGATGCCTGCAAAGGGAGCGAGCTTGATAACGCCGTCCTGCGAGAAGTACTTAACGCCGCAGCCGTAGTCGCCCGACCATTCGTCAACCATTGCGTTCTTGCAGAAGTCAACGGGAGCGAATGCGAGCTCGTTGAGCCAGCCGGTGATGTTGCCCTGAGGATCAACGTAGCCAACTGCTTCGGAGGTACCCATTGCAACGCCGAGAACAGAATCGTCTTCCAAGCTCATTGCGCCTGCAAGAGCGGTAACGTCACCGTCGTTTGCAACTTCAACGGGGATATCCGCGCCGATTTCCTTACAAACGTCGATGTACATATTCTTAACCTTCTTTTCAAAGTCTTCATCGTTGACCTTGAGGAAGAGGGAAGCAACCATGATACGGTTGTCAACGTAAACGCCTGCGCTCGAGATACCGATAGCGTCAACGCGGGGCATTTTGGATGCAGCGGTCTTCATTGCATCGAGGATGCCTTGATAGTGATAGTCGGGATCGGAGTGGATCTTGGGGAACCAAACAACTTCTTCGGAGTAAACGGTTTCGCCGTCGATAACCGCAGAAACCTTTCTGTCGGATCCGCCTGCGTCGAAGCCGATACGGCAACCGTCGAGGTGACGGCCAACGGGAGCTGCGCCGGAAACGTCTTCGGGAGCTTCCTCGATAGGACAAATTACAACTTCAAAGGGGCGTTCGTAAACGCGTTCCATAAAGTGAACGTCGAAATCACGCGAGCCGCCATCGGAGTATGCTTCCTTGATCTTATTACCGATAACTTCGCTGCCTGCGATAATTACCTTAAAGCCGCCTGCAACCCAAAGGAGTGCTTTGACCATTCTTTCAACGAAATCAAAGTTTTCTTCGTCGTGGCCGGTGCCGTCAACGAAAACGCGGGTCTTGTAGGTGGTGATATAGCCCTTGTTTCTTTCAACTGCGATAACAAGGTCCTGTCCGTTTTCCTTGGTAGCTTCGCGCATTTCGCGGCAAACTACCGAAAGAGGAGCAAATTGGGGGTCGAGTTTTGCATTAACCTTAAGCTTCATATTTGGTATTACCTCCGATGATGGTTTTTTCTACGTTAAATTCATTATCAGTGATGATGATGTCTGCATCCTTACCAACCTCGATCGAGCCCTTCTTGTCGTCGATGCCGAGAGTGGTTGCAGGGTTGAGCGATGCGCCGTTAACGCATTCCCAAAGAGGAATAGAGGAGTTGGTATATACGTTCCAAACACCCTTGTTGAGGTGGAGAACAGAGCCTGCAACGGTTCCGTCTTCGAGTCGGCAAACGATACCGCGGTAGATAATCTTGGTACCGCCGAGGGTATATTCGCCTTCGGGAAGTCCGCCTGCAGGGAGACAGTCGGTGATGAAGCAGAGCTTTCTGCCCTTGATTTTAAAGAGCATATCGTAAAGAACGGGGTCAACGTGGAACGCATCAACGATAAGCTCGCAGGAAACGTCGCTGTTAAGAGCGGCGGTAACAACGCCGGGTGCACGGTGGCCGAGCGCGGTCATTGCGTTGAAAAGGTGGGTAACGTGACGCATACCAACCTCGGTCGACTTCATAGCGGTGTTGTAATCAGCGCTGGTGTGACCGATAGACATGATAACGTCGGTATCGCGGCGGATTTCTTTAATTGCCTCAAAGTTGTCGTCTTCTTCGGGAGCGAGCGAGATGATGCTGATGATATCCGCATATTCCTTAACGAACTTTGCATCGGGCTTGAGGATGTATTTGGGGTCCTGAGCGCCTTTTTTAGCCGCGCTGATGAAGGGACCTTCGGCGTGTACGCCCAAGATGGTCGAGCCTTCCCAGGTCTTACTTTCTTCCTTAAGTGCTCTGCAAACCTCAAGAGCTTTTTTGATGACCTTCATATCAACGGTCATGGTGGTGGGAAGATAGCCGGTAACACCGTTTGCAAGCAAGCCCTTGGAAATGGTGCGGATGCTTTCTTCTTCGCCGTCGCAAACGTCTTTTCCGAGGTAGCCGTGAATGTGGATATCGATAAGACCGGGAGCAACGTAGCCGCCCTTTGCGTCGATAACCTCAACGCCTTCGGGAAGCTTGTCTGCCGGAACGATACCTTCGATCACATTGCTGTAAAGAAGTGCGCTTCCTTCAACAATGCGGTCCTTCAAAATGATTTTGCCGTTAACAATAGCTTTCATTTTATTTTCTCCTGCATTATTATTTCTTTGTTTTGCGCGATTTAAATAATCGCCTTCTTCTTCAACGTAATTATATCAAAGAAATCGTTAAATTGCAATGCTTTTTTTGTAAAAGTAGAGCTTTTAATTGTCGATGCTTTGTGCAAAGCGCACCGCCGTCATCGCGTCGATACCGAAAAAGTCGGCGCCCATCGTTTCGGCATATTCCTTGGTAAGAACGGCGCCGCCCACCATTATTTTTGTGTCGGGACAGCTTTCACGCACAAGACGCACAGTTTCGACCATTGCCGGCACGGTTGTCGTCATCAATGCCGAAAGTCCCAAAAGCTTTGCGTTGTGTTCCTTTACCGCTTCAAGTATTACTTGGGGAGGTACGTCCTTGCCGAGGTCGATGACGGTAAAGCCGTAGTTTGAAAGGAGGGTGACAACGATATTTTTGCCGATATCGTGGATATCGCCGTGCACCGTTGCGAAAACGACCTTCATTCCGTTTTTCGTATCGCCTGCCGACGACATCGCCTGATTTACCGCCTTAAATGCCGATTTTGCCGCTTCTGCGCCGCCGAGCAGACGGGGAAGAAAGATTTTTTTGCTTTCATACCCCTCGCCGAGCGCGTTAAGGGCAGGTATAAGGTCGGATTCTATTACCTCAAGCGGTTTTTTGGTTTTAAGTGCAACTTCGGCAAGCTCGTAAGCCTTTGCCGAAAGTCCCAAATAAACCGCATCGAACAGCGTAAATTCCTTTTTTGCGTTTGAAATTTCGGATTCGCCCGTCGGCTCCTTTTCATAAGTAAAATCTCGGCTCGGAGCTTCTTGGGCAAGCACTAATTTCATGCTTTCGCTCGACGGATTCATTATTGCGGCGGTCAATCCGCGCGCAATCGCCGCACCGAGGAAGGATGCGTTGATTTCTTCTCGGTTTCGCATACCGAACGAGATATTCGAAACGCCAAGCGTTGTGTAAAGCCCTTTTTCGGTCAGCTTTTGAACGCATTCAAGCGTTTTTTCACCGCTTTTTTCGTCGGTTGCGACGGTCATTGTAAGCGCATCGAAAAGGAAGCGCTTTTCGTCGATTCCGAATTCCTTTGCGCGTTTTATTATCTTTTCGGCAATCGAAAGTCTGCCCGATGCGGTAT
Source organism: Eubacteriales bacterium (assembly GCA_045657425.1). Taxonomy (GTDB): domain Bacteria; phylum Bacillota; class Clostridia; order Oscillospirales; family CAG-382; genus Coliplasma. The sequence goes on along the minus strand of JAZOTA010000012.1, from coordinate 25,100 downwards.
CGGGAATGCCGTTTTCATCAAGCAGAAGCGCAACGCACATACCGCCGCAGCTTTTTACTATCGGAAGTATTGAATCAAGGCATGCGTCCTTGCCGTTGACCGAATTGATTATCGGCACGCCGTTGTAATTTCTTGCGGCAAGAGTCAAGGCATTCGCATCCGCCGAATCGAGCTGAAGCGGAAGGTCGGTAACGTTTTGCACCGCAAGAACGGCTTTTGTAAGCATTTCGCTTTCGTCAATTTCGGGAATACCGACGTTTACGTCGAGAATATCTGCATCGCACGCTTGTTGGGCAACCGCCTCGTTGCAAAGGTAATCGAGATTTTTGTTGCGCAAAGCCTCTTTAAGCTTCGATTTACCCGTCGGGTTGAGGCGCTCGCCGACTATTGCACATTTACTGCCCAAGGTGTAAAGACGTGTGCCCGAGCAAACTGCAGGCAGAATTTTTCTTGGGCGGAGATTTACTTTTTTGTCCCTTGCGGCAATAGATACGCATTTGATATATTCGGGATTTGTACCGCAACAGCCGCCGACTGCGGTAACGCCGTTTTCATACAATTTTTCGGCAAACGAGGTAAAGCGCGACGGCTCGATATCAAAATAAGTGCTTCCGTCGTTGGCAATTTTGGGCAAGCCTGCGTTTGCGTTGACTATCATCGGTATGCCGAAGCTTGCAAGCTCGATTGCTATCGGCTCCATTGCATCGGGACCCAATCCGCAGTTTATGCCGATAATATCCGCACCGACCGACGAGAGGTAAAATGCAACCGTTTGCGCATCTGCACCCGTTAGGGTTCTGCCGTTTTCATCAAAGGTAAGCGAAACGGCGACGGGCAGGGTTGAATTTTCCTTTGCGGCGGTGATTGCCGCCTTGCATTCGTAAAGGTCTTGAAAGGTTTCAAAGAAAATAAGGTCGGCGCCTGCTTTTTGCGCGCCGATAACGGCTCCCTTAAAGGCATTTACCGCTTCTTCAAACGAAAAATCACCCAAAGGGGGCATTAATTTACCCGTAGGTCCTATGTCCGCGGCAACAAAAATTTTGCGGTCGGATTCGTTTGCCGCCTGCTTTGCAAGCGAAACGGCAAGGAAAACCTCGCTTTCGCTGTCCAAGCCATAGGGTGCAAGCTTGACAGCGTTTGCGCCGAAGGAGTTTGTTGAAATAACGTCTGCGCCTGCGTTTATGTATGCACGGTGTACGTCGAGCACCGCTTCGGGCATCAGACGGTTAAGCGTTTCGGGAAGCTGACCTGCCTTCAAGCCGCGCGCTTGGAGCATTGTGCCCATCGCGCCGTCGAAAACAAGCGCTTTTTGCCCGAAAAGTTCAAGAATACTCATTTTATGATCTCCGAAATATTCGAAAGTATCTCCGACGCTACGTCGGGCTTGTTCATTGCATAAATATGGATGTTGTTAACGCCGTTTGCGATAAGGTCGATTATCTGCTCGGTGGCATAGATAATGCCTGCCTGCTTCATCGCATCGGGCTTTTCACCGAAGCGCTCGACAATTTCGCGCAGTCTTCTCGGCACGGTCGTGCCCGAAAGCGATGCGCTTCTTGCCAATTGTTTTGCGTTGGTGATAGGCATAATACCTGCAATTACGGGAATATTGATGCCCTTGCGCTGGAATTTCGTCATAAACGAATACATTATATCGTTATCGAAGAACATCTGCGTTGTGAAAAATTCGCAACCGCTTTCCGCCTTTATCTTCAAGGCATCGATATCCGCCGAAACGCTTTTCGCCTCGGGGTGTCCCTCGGGATAGCAAGCGCCGCCGACACAAAAATCGCCCATTTCCTTTATCGCCCTTGCAAGGTCGCTTGCGTGGGGGTAGACCCTTTTCGGCTCGCGTCCGACGGGCATATCGCCTCGCAACGCAAGGACGTTTTGAATACCGTTTGCCTTAAGCGATTCGAGATATGCCTTTAACGATTCCTCGTCGGAGGAAACGCAGGTCACGTGGGCAAGCGATGCGATACCGCAATTTTCAACCTCCTCGGCAAGCTCGGCGGTGAATTGTGCGGTCGAGCCCGCCGCGCCGTAGGTTACGGATATAAAATCGGGCTTAAGGCTTGCCATTTCCGAAACGATTTTGCGGCTTTGCGCCAATTCCGCGCCCAATTTCGGCGGAAATATCTCGCAGGAAACGGTTATTTCTTTCGATTTTAAAATTTCGGATATTTTCATAAAAAACACCTTAATTAAAGTTTTTTGAAAACGTAATATTCCTTTTCGTTTTCCTTACAGCCGTCAAAGCCCTTTCCGCCCGTGCGCGAAATAAGTGTAAAGCCGTCTGCACATTCCATTATCTCCTCGTGGGAGTGGTATTTTTGGGTTTGCGATTCGCATTCGCGTTCATAAAGTCCGTCGTCGGCTTCAAAGAATACGTCGATATCAAATTCGCAAAGCTCCTTATTTTCGTCGAACGCATTGCGCCAAACTGCAAAAACGCCGTCTTCAAATTCATAAACGAAGCTGTTACCGTCGAACACGTCGGTATATCTGAAACGGGTGTTCACGTCGAAGATAAAAAGACCGCCCGCTTCAAGATAATTGCGCGCCAAAACAAAGACCTGCTTGAGGTCTTTGTTCTTGACGATATAATTAAGACAGTCAAACGAGGAATAAATCGCTTGGACCGTTCCGTAAAGCTCGAATTCGCACATATCCTGACACAAAAGCAGGGTGTTTTTGCCGTAATTGCGCTCACGCGCAATGTTGAGCATATCGGGTGAAATGTCAAGCCCGATCATATCATAGCCCCTGTCGGCAAGCAGTGCGGTTATTCCGCCCGTGCCACAGCCGAGGTCAAGCACTTCCTTGACTTCAATATCGGATAATTTAAATGCTTCTTCAAGCATATCTGCATAAGGTCGGTACGCTTCGCCGTTTATGCGGTCATAAATTTCCGCCAGCGCAGCAAAACTCATTCGGAAATGCGGTCGAGAACCATCGAATAGCCGTCGCTGCCGTAACGGAGAGCGCGGTTAACACGGGTGATGGTTGCGGTAGAGAGGTGAGTTTTTTCGGCAATTTCGTTATAGGTGTTGCCGTCACGGAGCATTTCAGCCGCGGTGAGACGCTTGCTCATTTCGGTAATTTCGCTGATGGTGCAAAGATCGGAAAGGAAACGGTATGCTTCCTCAACAGAGCGAACGCTAACGATAGCGGCCGCGAGCTTGTCGGTGTTTGCGTCTTTTACTTTTTCGATCATTTTATTCAGTCCTCCAAATTAAATTCAATTTCGTTGGGGTCAAAAGTACCCTTTATAAAGCGATAGGTGTCGGTGTAAACCGAGTGAAGATCGGGATCTTCGGATTTATATGCGTAATAATAAACGTCGGGAACGCCGCCCTGATAATACATGTGCGCGGCATCCTTCATATAGCCGGTAAGCGCACCTGCGGCGTAATATTTCTTGATTCTTTCGATATTCCAAGGCTGAGTACCGCCCACCTCAAGCTCAATGCACATACCGTGTAATTTTGCGGTAGACGCCGCGTTGAAAAGTCGCGAATCGGGCACGGCTTGGTTAAATGCGTAGTTCGGCTGATAGCAAACGACGTCGAAGCCCAAATTCTGCCAATCGTTATAGCCCGAAGCGTGGAAATAGGGTATCCAAGTGGTGATAAGTCCCATATCGCGCACGTAATCGGTGGTGAAATGCAAAAGCTCGATGAGTTGGTTGTCGGAATAGTTGATTTCCTCGGTGAACCAGTAATAGCCCTTTAATTCAAGGTGCTTGTAGTTCTTTTCAACAAATCTTCTGTACTGCTCGTCGATAAGCCATTTAAGACCTGCCTTGCGGTCCTCGAGCTTGGTGAAATTAAGGTTTTTGCCGTCTACCTCGCCGAATTCGGTAACCTCGGTAACGGGATAGAGGATGGAAAGGTAAACGCTAACCTTGTAATCGGGCATACCCAATTTTTCGCCGACCTCTGCCGCCGCTTGTTCAAGCGCGTCCATATTGCCGTCTGCGATATATTGGGTGTCGATATAGTATTGCCAATTTTCCTTTTTCAAGGGGCGCTTGGTATATTTATCGTAAAGAAATGCAACGTAGGGGAGGAAAAGGAAGCCGTCGAAAAGGGTATCCTTGATTTCGCCGTTTTCCATATAGGCAACGTGGGGAAGGAAGATATCCTTTGTGATGGGCTGTTTGCTTTCGTGGCAGAAGTAAGCCAAAAGCACGTCCTTTGCACCCAATGCCTCGGTCGAGGCATATTTATCGGGGAAGGTAGTTTCCTTTTCCGGCTCGGCAACAATATCGCAAGCACCGGTAATATCGGTACAGCCTAAAAGCTCGAGCTGGTCGATCCAAATATGCGAGGTCATAACAAAGCTGAATTTCGCATATCTTGCCTTATATTTCTTATCAAAATCAATTTCCTTGCGGATGATAGCCGCCTTGCTTTCGGCATAAATTTCGGTAAATTCGCCTGCCTTTTGCCAATCGTCACCGTTTTCGGAAAGGTAGATGGTAACTCTGGGCGGTGCGCTTACACCCGTAACGTCCTGACGGAGGATACTGAGCTTTGCGCCGTCAACCGCGCAAACCGCTCCGAGGTCGTACATAATACTTCTTGCACTGCCGGCGGTGAAGTGGAAAAATGCCTCGTCATTGCAATCCGCCTCGGTGGCATAAATGCCGTCGGTAAGCTTTGGACTGTCCGCAGGGGTGTTAAACCATTCGGTCTGATGGTTTTTTTCTATCAATTCAAAATTTTTGATTTTCTGCTTCTTACCAAAAATAAGGTTAACACGTTCAGAAGAAATCGGATAATTAACGGGTTCGGACTTATCGACCGAAAAATCACCATAATAATCGATGCTTATGCTCATAATAAAAAGGCTCCTTGTTTTTCTGTTAGTGCGTTACCTTATTATATAATGAATTTTCGCGCTTTGCAAGAGTATTTTGTTAAAATATCAAAAATTCTTGACATATTTATGGCAAAGATATTATAATTTAAGTGAAATCAAAGAAATATTGAGGTTTTTCAAATGAAACGCATTTGTTTATCTGTCCTTATGATATCTCTATTGATAAATATTTTCGGAATTTTCGTTTTTGCGGAGGGTGAAAATCTTGCACTCGGCAGGGACGTAACGGTTGAAAGCCATGTTGCGAATGAAAAAAGCTATGCCGAGCTTGACCGATTTACTTCAAAAATACTTACCGACGGGAAATACGGCAGAGCCGATTTCGGCGACAGTAAATGGGCGAAATTCTACCGCGCGACGGGCAGAGTTTTAACAATCGACCTCGGTGAAAATTGTACGGTCGATAAAATCGTAACACGATTCTTGCAAAACAGCCAAGCAGGTGTCGTTGCGCCCAAAAAAATCGAGGTTTTCGTTTCGCAGGACGGAAAGAATTTCTCCCGTGTCGAAAATTTAAGCGGTAACGAATCGCCCTTTTTGCCCTCTCGCACAAACAATACCGAAATTGCGAAATACGAAATGACCTTTAAATCGGTTGCGGCGCGATTTGTTGCAATCAGCTTCGACGTGACGGTCAACACCTTTGTTGACGAGCTTGAAATTTACGGAAGCGGGGGTTCGAGCCTTACTCCGCCGACCGAATTTTGCGATATTATCGAAAAGGGCAAGGGTGAATATCTTGACAGAAATGCGCTCGGCGGTGTTCACGATATCGTTTGCTTCCACGCAGGCTATTCGCCCGATAACGAAATTCTGGTCAACAACTCAAAGGAATCCTTCCTATATTATATAGCCTACCGCGACGAGGATAAAAAGATCGTTGACACGATGTTTGATGCGGTAATGTTTTTAACGCTTCAGGGCAAATGTCCGTCGGGCGGAAACCTTACCATTTCCGACGGACAGACGGTTATGTCCGATTGGGTGACGCTTCTTGATAACTATTTCCACCCCGAGTTCAACCTTTATGCGCTTGACGAGGCGACCGCCGAAATGAAAAAAACGCTCAAGCTTGATGACGGTTATAAAACGAGCGTTTATTTAACGATTCCCTATCCGAAGATAGGCAATATTGAGTTCGGCGATTACGACGGCGACGGAAAAGTCGACAAAATCGACGATTACCAAGCCACGCTTGACGTTACAAAATGGTTTATGGACGAGGTCGACAAGCGTTTTGCCGAGGCGGATTTTAAAAACATTGAGTTAAAGGGTTATTTCTGCAACAGCGAGGGTATTACAAGGCAGAGATTCGATTACGAATGGGATTTTGCGCGTGATGCGGCAAAATTAATGCGCGACCGAGGACTTCAATGTGTGATGATACCCTATTATCAGGGGGTCGGCATCGACGCGAACGAAGAATTTAAGTTCGATGCGATGCTTATGCAGCCGAACCTTTCCTTTAACGATACCCTAAAGGACGATCCTGCAGGAATGATGGAGGATTTTGCGCAGACGGCAAAGCAGTTGGGGCTCGGTGTTCAAATGGAAATCGCCGACGGAGTGCGTTGGGATGCATCGCTCGGCAAGTATTACGAGCAATATCTTGTTTCGGCATCGCAGAACGGCTTGATGACCGACACGGTACACGCATATTACAACGGTGCAGGTCCGGGCGTATTTTACGATTGCGCAGTTTCGTTAAATCCCGAATTGCGTTGGTATTACGATGCGACTTATAAGTTTATTAAGGGAACGCTTTCGCTTCCGACCGAAAAGGTGAGCGATAAAGCCACCCAAACGCTTACCGTTACCGACAACAAGCGTGTAATCGGTGAAACGGGTGTTAACGGCGATTGGCACTGCACCTACCGAATGAAGCAAGCGCCGAAAAACGGATATGCAAACCTTGTCAACGGCACGAACACCTTTTCCTATCTCGCCGACAGAAAGTTCAGCGGTGTCGATACCTTTACCTATGAAATACTTTATAACGGCGAGGTTATTGCCGAAAGAACAGTGACTGTTAACGTCGACCGCGATATACAAGGCGAAAGCTCGGTTGAAGCAAGTGCCGAAGAAAGCGTTGGCGAAATCGTTGAAGAACAAAAAACAAGCTATCTGCCGTTTATTATCGGCGGAACAGCTTTGGTTGCAGTTATAATTTTTGTAATTATTTGGAAAAAGAGAAAATGAAAAAAGAAGATAAAACAAACGCAATGAGGATACTCGACAGCGTAAATGCAGACTATATCGCGCACGGATACGATACAAAGGTTGCGCTTTCGGGTGTTGAGATTGCGAAAAAGCTGGGTTATGACGACAGCGTTGTTTTCAAAACGCTCGTTACCGTTGCGCCGTCGAAGAAGAATTACGTTTTCGTTATTCCGTCGGCGAGTGAATTGGATTTAAAGCGCGCCGCTGCGGCTGTGGGTGAAAAATCGGTCGCGATGATAAAGCAAGCCGAGCTTTTACCGCTTACGGGCTATGTCCACGGCGGATGCTCGCCCGTTGGGATGAAAAAGCTTTTCGAAACGGTGGTGCATTTTACCGCCGAGGAAAAGGAAAGGGTGATTTTTTCGGCAGGTAAGATAGGCAGACAGGTCGAAATGAATATTTCAGAGCTTAAAAAGGCGATACCCTTTAAATTTGCGGATATTGTGAGGAGATAGGAATGATTCGTTTTCTTGCTTCGGTATTTATTAAAAACAAGGATATGAAATCCGACGAAACAAGGCGTAAATACGGGCTTTTATGCGGCGCTTGCGGTATATTTTTAAATCTGCTTTTGTTTGCGCTGAAAATTTTCGTCGGTACTCTTACAGGCTCGGTTGCCGTTACCGCCGATGCGGTGAACAACATTTCGGATGCAGGCTCGTCGGTGGTGACTATGGTCGGATTTCGCCTTGCAGGTAAAAAGCCCGACCCCGAGCACCCCTTCGGTCACGGAAGAATGGAGTATATTTCGGGCCTTATCGTTGCGATGTTTATTTTCGTTATGGGCTATGAGCTTCTTTCCTCGTCGGTCGATGCGATAACAAATCCCCAACCGACCGAATTAAGCATTGCTTCGGTGGCAATCCTTGCCGTTTCGGTCGTTATCAAGCTTTATATGTTTTTCTATAACCGCGCCGTCGGTAAAAAAATCGGCTCTGCCGCGATGGTGGCGACCGCTTCCGACTCGATCGGCGATGCGATAGCTACGCTTGCCGTTTTGATCTCGCTTGCGGTAATGCATTTTACCGATTGGATGATCGACGGCTATATCGGTATATTGGTTGCGTGCTTTATTCTTTTTGCAGGATACCGCGCCGCAAAGGAAACTATCGAGCCGCTTTTGGGTATGCGCCCCGAAAAGGAGCTTATCGACGAGCTTGAGGAATTGATACTTTCCAATTACCCGATAACCGGCGTGCACGACCTTATTCTGCACGATTACGGCCCCGGCAGACGATTTTTGTCGCTCCACGCCGAGGTGCCGATGGACGAGGACATACTTTTCGTTCACGACGTAATTGATGACGTTGAAATCGAAATCTTTAACCGCTACGGCATTGAAACGGTCATACATATGGACCCGATAAACACGCGCGACCCACGCTTGAACGAAATAAAAAGCGCTGTTTTGAGTGTTCTGGCGCAGTTTAACGAGAATTTAAAGGCGCACGATTTCCGTATCGTGCCAGGACCGACACACACGAATATCGTTTTCGATATCGCAGTCCCTGCCGACTGCAAGACCGATGCCGACGTGCTAAAGCTTGCCGCATCGACCGCCGTTACTGCACAAAATCCGCAATATCGGTGCGTGATCAGGATTGATAGGGATTATTCGTAAGCATCGGGCATTCGCTCTCACGCCTCGCCTATGCTCTGCAAAGCCTTGTTTTGAATAACAAAAAAAGACCGCCGTGAACGTGTGATATCCTTAACGGAGCACACTGTCCGGTGGTCTTGTTTATTTGGAACCGTAGGATTTTTGCGGAGCGTTAAACGCTATTTCGCAAGAACTAAGTCCACGCCGTCGAAGAAGAAGGAAAGGATATACTGATAGCTGTATCCGTCCTTGGAAAGCTTTTCGCTTCCCGTTGCCGAAAATCCAACGCCGTGTCCTCTGCCTGCACCGTTTACGGTGATGCTTTGCGGCGAAAGCGTGTTTCCGTCCGACGTTTTATAGCTGTCGGCAAAGCTGTTGAAGCTCTTTACTCCGTCGGTGGTAAGAACGCCTGCAATTTCCTGCTTTTCGACCTTTCCGTCGGCGGTAAGCACCATTGCCTCGGTGTTATACTGAACCGTAAAGTTAGCACTTGTAAAGCCGCAGGCGGAACGGATATCCTCGCTCGTTTCGACAAGCACCCTGTTGCCGCTGCCGTCGCTGACCGAAAGCGCGGTCACATAGCTTGAGCCGTAGGGGTCGGTTGAAAGGATGGTAACGGTGATGTTATTGTCCTCGAGCGAAGAAAAGGTTCTGCGCGAGGTGATATATTCAAAAAATTCTTCCTTGGTGTATTTGCGTGTCCATTTATCGCCGTCGTTGTATTCCTCCATAAAGACGGTTTTAAGGTAAGGCACCTCGCTGCCGCCCCATGCCGCAACCGACGAACAGCTTGCGCCGCCGTTGGAGTTGTGGTAAAGCACGGATATCGGCTTACCCTCGTAGGTGCAGATAAGTCCGCGCGTAGAATCAACTATTTTATTGTTTTCCTCGCTCATACGGTAAATGCCGTGATAAACCTGACAGCAAGCCGAGTTCGGGCAGACGTCAAAGCCTAACTTTTGGTGCTTTGAACGGAGCGCAACTGTACGCGCGAGTACCGAAAACGCCTTTCTTGTTTCCTTCGAGAAATTCGTGCCGATCTCGTTTGCCATTACGCATTTCGTGTAGTCCTCAAGTCCGATATAATTGAGCATATAGAGCTGACCCGATCTAACGCTGTATTCAAAAAATCCGCGGTACTGATAATAGGTCGTGCTTCCCGTGCGGTAGCGCATCGGAATTTCGACCGCACCGCCGTTTTGCGCGCGGACTGCCAGCTTTTTACTTGTCGCTTCAAAGGAAAACAAAATCTTGCCCTTTTCATCAAGCGCATAGATTCCGCCCGATACAGGACCGACAACGCTTCGACCGCCCGATGCCTTTTTCGCCTCTGCCGCCGTGTTCGATGCATAAGCACGCGCTTCGTAACCGCCGTTGACGATGGCAACAAAACCGCCCTTTGCCTTTGCGGCGTTATAAGCCGAAGAATAGCTTGTAAATTTACCCAAAACGGCACTGTAGCCGCCGATATTTCCCTTTTCGTCGGCGGTGATGCTTCCGTTTTCGTATTTTGCGTTCATCATCGGGAACAAAACGAGAGCTTTATCGTTAAGCGAAAACGACTTGACGAATCCGTCCCTGCCGTTTGAAAAGCCGATTTCAAACCCGTTTTCGGAACGGTTCACCGAAAAAAGGCGCATTGTATCAAGCACGGGAGTGATTGCGTACATTCCCACGCAGACCATTGGCTCTTTATATTCGGTCGTATTTGCCAAAGCGGTGTTCGGCGCTAACGCCGCGCAAACGCAGAAGGTAAGCGCCAACGCCAACGCAATAACACGTTTCTTAACCAATATTATAATCTCCTCTTACAGTAAAATATGCTTTATCGCCGGTTACAAGGATAGCCTTTTTGGAATCGCTTGCACTTGCGAAATAAATGTGTCCGTATTCAAGCGCCTCTCCCGAAAAAAGCTCCTTGCCGACCGACATATCGGTCAAGCCCTGTGCTTCTTCGTTCGACGAGGTAATGGCGACCGCACCGCCGCCGCGATAGATGATTTCGGTTTCGGGCGAAAGAATGAGCGTTTGTCCCGAAGCAAGCGAAATATCCTTGTAAGTGCTTTCGACCGTAATGCCTCCGCCGTTAGATGCGATCTCGTTCAAAATTTCCTGCTTCAATTCCTCTCTGAGTTGAAGCCACGATCCATAGGTGATAATCACGTTGTCGGGAATCGAATTTTCCGACACAGCCGTTTCGCCGTTTTCCGCCGCACCGCTTATCGCAAAAGCGCCGGTTACGGTTAAAAGCAAAACACAGGCAACGACGAAAAATATTTTAAAATTTTTCACTTAAATTTCTCCTTAATTCATTATACGGCGAGTAACCCCGAAAATATACTTAAAAATATGCGCCGCTTGTCCCGAAAATGCCTTTTTTTCCCTCAAAAAAGGGTATTTTTGCCAAAAGGCAAGTGTTTCCGATTAATATTATAACACACCTTGTCAAGTCCCACAGAGTGGGCGACATCTGTTCGCGCCCCACAATATGTTGTAAAAACTCAAAAAACGCAAAAAACCGCAAGCATAAAAGCTTGCGGTTTGGTGTTTCCTTAACTTATTTACTTAAAAATGCGCCGAACAGCGAAATATTGTCCTCTAAAAAGTAGCGTTTAAGCAGGATATAGTCGTTTGTGTCAACGCTTCCGCTTGCCGAAACGTCGGCAGAAATGGATTGTGCCGCATCGGGCGTATAAGTGCCCATCACGCAACGCTTTATAAGGATGTAATCGCCGATATCGAGCCGTCCGTTGCGGTTTACGTCACCCGCAAGGCAGATCGTTGCGCTGTCAAGCTCAACACCGTCGACGGTAAGCGAAACGACAGCGCCCGTGCCGATATAATCGGAATTGCCAACCTTGTCGCCGTTATACGATACCACCGTCAGATTTTGCTTGTCGAAATGCTCGGAAAAGGCATCGAAATTCAACTGCCAAGCCGCCGCACGGAGATATCCGTTGCTATCGAGCTTAAACACGTTGCCCGACGGGTTAATCGTTACGCGCGTGAGATAGGTAGTATATTCAAGAAATATCCAACCGCTGAACCCGTTATATTCGATTTTTCCCCAAAATCCGTCGATTTCCTTAACGTCAACGATGCTTCCGTTGGGTACGACGGATAACGATTCGGACTGCGTATTCGCCTCGGCACGAAGATTAAGATTTGACTTCAATTTGTAAAAGCCGACTTCCTTTTTCGAGAGTATTACCTCGGAATCGGGATAATTGTAGGGCATATTTACGTAAAGAATACCTCTTGCCGCCGCAGTCGCAAACTGCTCCCAGGTGTAGCGTCTTGTCGAAACGATACACGGCTGACTGATAACACCGTCGCCGCCTGCGTTGCCGTGATAGATAACGATAAAATCCTCGTCCATCGTAAGGATGGAAACCGAATGTCCTGCCGCAAGACGGATATGCGCACCGGGTGCCGCCTGCATAAGCAGATTTTTAACGCTGTTTGCGGTCACCGCGCCACTGCTTAAGCTACCTACCGAATAATAAAGCGATGCGTTCATCGAATGGTCGATAAAGCCGAAGCATTTCCAGAATACCATTCTTGCAAAGGCAAAGCACTGCGCACCCAAAAGGTCGATTTCACAGCTTTCCTTATAACCCGTCGGGTAATAGCGCATACAGTTGCAGTTGCCGACCGATTGGATACAGTAGGTTGAATTTGTGGGGTTATTGTGGCAGGTACACGCCTTGCCGTTTTTCGAGAAGAAGGTGCCCGGCATATGCTCGGCAAGCGGAAGCGTCGTTTCGCCCACCTCAACAATAGGTCCCGTGTAATCGCCCGAAGCCGCAAGGTTGATTCCCATTTCCTGCTGTGCATAAATAACGTCATGCTTTTTATCGGTTCCGACGGTTGCGGTATATTCCAAATAAAGCGCAAGGCTTTCGTTCCAAACCTCGTCGCCGCTTTCTTCAATATATTTATATTGCGGATTTTTTGCCGCCCAGCGAATTTGATTACGGCTTTCGGGAACAAAGCCCTCCATACCGTCGCGCGTAAGGAGCGCCTTTTCGCTTCCGTCGTTCAAATAAACGGTGCTTTCGCGTTGGTAATAAAGTCCGTCGCCCGTCGCATAAAGGCATTTTACCTCGCCGTCAAAGGAATAAAGCGTTTCGATATTACTCATATCGGCGTTTGCACGCATAATTGCGTTGCCGCTTACGAAATAGAGCTTTTCTTCAAAGTAATTCAAATATTTAGCGTCACATTCGGCGATTTGCTTTTCGTTACCGAAGGAATCTGCAAAAAAGGTCTTTCCGTCTTGCGAAAATACCGTTCCGTCACCGACGTCCACCGCATAACCGCCGTAAAGTATGCGGTCGCCGAAATCATAGCCGACAACCTCATTATCGGTAGTATAAGCGCAGGAAAAAAGCGATAAAATTGCGAAAATACCGCATAAAGTAAGCGATAGTGCGCGTTTTAACATTAAAATTCCTCCAAAAATCTGCTTCTTTTTTCATATTAACACACGAAACGACCTTTTTCAACAGTTTTTTCGGCAGGAAAGGACTTGAAATATATCAAAAACTGTGATAAAATAACTTGATTATTGAAAAATGGGGTATTTTACCATGACAAATATTGCTATTCTCGGCTTTGGCACGGTTGGCGGCGGCGTTTACGAGGCTATCTCGCGTTGCAGTAAAAAACCGCTGTGCGACGTAAATATTAAATATATTCTTGACCTTCGCACCTTCGAAGGACATCCTCTTGCCGACAGAGTTACCACCGATTTCGACAAGATTATCAACGACGAAAGCGTGGATATCGTTGTCGAAACAATGGGCGGCGATACCGTTGCTTATAAATTCAGCCTTGCCGCTATCAAGGCAGGTAAAAACGTCGTTACCTCCAACAAGGCGGTCGTTGACAAATACGGACGTGAGCTTGAACAAGCCGCACGTGAAAACGGCGTTGTTTATCTTTACGAGGCAAGCGTCGGCGGCGGGATTCCGATAATCGCTCCGCTTAACGGCTGCTTTGCGTCCGACGATATCGTTCGTGTTGCAGGTATTCTCAACGGCACCACCAACTATATCCTCACCCACATGCAAAGTGAGGGTAAATCGCTTGCCGAAGCATTGAAGTCGGCGCAGGAGCTGGGCTATGCCGAGGCAGACCCCCACGCAGATATTGCAGGTCTTGACTCCGCAAGAAAAATTGCTATCCTTGCAGGCATTGCGTTTAACAAATACATTTCGTATAACGAAATTCCCTATATCGAGGGTATCGAAAACGTCACGAGCGAGGATATCGCTCTTGCAGAACAGCTTGGCTGTGTTATCCGTCTTGTAGCGGTTGCCGAAAAGGTCGGCGACAAGGCAAGATTGCTCGTTGCTCCCCACTTGGTCGGCAACAAGAGTCTTTTCCACGCAATTACCGAGGCATTTAACGCAGTAAGCGTTACAGGATCTGCTGTCGGCGAGGTTGTATTCTACGGTCAGGGCGCAGGCGCGCTTCCCACCGCTGCGGCTGTTTGCGGCGATATCGAGCGTGTTATCAGCAACCGCTTCGTTACCACCGTGCGCGACGTATGCGAAAAGGATTTCATCCTCCAAGAAACCGAAAGCGGTCGATTCATTACCCTCTCCAACGGCAAGAAATACAGATATTTCGAATAATCAAACGGCAAAAAAGGAAGACTTTTCGTTCTTCCTTTTTTTACGTTGTTTTTCGTTTTGCCGAAAGCGAAGCGAATTTTCGACTTACGGTTGAGCTTGTGGATTTTAATTAGAATTGAAATAAATTTATTGACAAGTATTTCCTGCGTGTTGTACAATGAAAACGATATAAAAGAAAGTAAAAGGTTATTGCTTTGAAAAAGATTTTAATCGACAAAATACCGGGCTCGGTAAATAACTTTTTTGCAAGCGAGGGCGTGGCGGAAGGCGACGTCTTGTTGGCGTTGAGAAGCGATTTGAGAATCGATTCGAGCCGTGGCGATTGCTTTGTTATGCTTACCGAAAAAAGCTTCTTTATTGCCGAGGGAATCATTGAATTTACGTCGGCAAGCCGTACCGCCTTGGGCGACACGCAAAGAAGCGAAAAATTCGTCGTTTCTCGCTTTGAAAAATTTGACCTTGCCGATATTAACGAGCCGAAGGCTGAACAGCTTATTTCGACGGGCAGAGTCGTTTGCGAAATCGAAAATGAATCGAAGCTTCTTTTCAACTTCTCGTCTGCCTGCAAGCACGGCGTTTCGGTCTTCTGCAGGGCTATCGGCGATTTGAAAAAGGACGGCAAGCTTGATTTTGCTCTTTACGAGGACGAAAATTACGAGCATCACGTTTGTCCGAAATGCGGAAGACGTTATCCCGATGAGGAATTGAAAATTTGTCCCAACTGTATGGATAAGGCACGTCTTGTAAAGCGCTTGGCAACCTTGTTTTTCCGTTATAAGCGCTCAATCGTTATGGTGCTTCTTTCCTTTGCGCTTATTGCAGGGCTTGGTGTCGTTACCCCTTATATCGGTAACGAAATGCTTTATGATGACGTTTTGGCAAAAGAAGGCTCGACAGCGACGGACGTGCTTTATATCGTTTTGCTTATCGTCGGTGTAAGAATCGCATCGTTGCTTGTGAATCTGCTTTCGGGCGCAATAAGCTCGACCGTTGCGGCAAACGTTACTTACGACCTTAAAAAGATGATTTTCGGCACGATAAGTAATCTTTCGATGGGCTTTTTCACAAACCGTCAGACAGGCGGTCTTATGACTCAGGTGAACAGCGACAGCTTAACGCTTTATTGGTTCTTCTGCGACGGATTTCCCTATCTCGTGCTGAACGTTGTTCAGCTTGTTGCGATTATGGGCGTAATGCTTTCGCAAAATTTGGTGCTTGCGCTTTATACCTTTGTAACGATTCCGCTTTTCTTCGTCGGCTTTAAGCTTATCTTTAACGTTTTTGATAAATTACACGCGAAAAGCTATTCGAAGCGCCGTTCGTTCAACAGCTTGGTTTCCGACGTTTTGAACGGTATGCGTGTTGTAAAATCCTTCTCGCGCGAGGATGAGGAATTAAACCGCTTCAGCAAGCGCAACCGCGACCTTGCCGAGGCAAGAAACGAAATCCAAACCTTTTCGGCAAGAATTTTCCCGTTTTTGCATTATCTTCTCCGTATCGGCTCTTACGTTGTTTGGGGCATCGGCGGTTGGCAGGTAATGAACGCAACGGGTGATATGAGCTACGGTAGATTAATGGCGTTTATCGGCTATTTTTCGTTGATATTCGGCCCGATTGAGCAGCTTGCCGACGTTTCTAACTGGTGGAGCGAAACGCTCAATGCGATTCAGCGCCTTTTCGAGATACGCGACGCTCAGCCCGAGGTACGCGAGGCGGAAAACGCAATCACTCCCGAAGAATGCAAGGGCAAGGTTGAATTCCGCAACGTAAGCTTTTCATACGTTGAAAACCGCAAGGTTATCGACGACGTAAGCTTTGACATCCCTGCAGGCAGTACGCTTGGCATTGTCGGTCAGACCGGCGCAGGCAAAAGCACGCTTGCGAACCTGCTGACACGCCTTTACGACGTAAAAGAGGGCGGAATTTACATCGACGGCGTTAATATTAAGGACCTTCCCTTTAAATATCTGCGCGATAATATCGCAATTGTTTCGCAGGAAACCTATCTTTTCCGTGGAAGCATTCTCGACAACATCCGCTATGCCTGTCCCGAAGCGACGCGAGAGCAGGTCATTGCCGCGGCAAAAACCGCATCCGCGCACGATTTTATCGTTAAGTACCCCGACGGCTACGATACCGAGATCGGCTTCGGCAAAAAAGACCTTTCGGGCGGTGAAAAGCAACGTGTTTCGATTGCGCGCGCATTGCTCCGCGACCCGAAGATACTTATACTCGACGAAGCGACCGCCGCAATGGATACCCAGACCGAGCGCAACATCCAAGCCGCGCTTGACCGTCTTACCAAAAACCGCACGACTGTTATTATTGCGCATAGGCTTTCGACCCTGCGTGATGCCGACAAGCTTATCGCGATTGAAAACGGACGTGTTGCCGAAAGCGGCACGGCGGAGGAATTGCTTAAATTAAAGGGCGTTTATCATAAGCTTTATAAGCTCCAGGCGGAAGCGCTTAAGACCGTGGGAATAGGTTGACGCTTCGCTTTCAACAAAAACGACAAGCGTTTTTGTTGTCTTTCGTGATGTTCGTGCGCTCGCGCCAACCTTGTGCGCGCCTTCGGCTTGTCCAAGGTTGCGAACATCATCGGTATATTTTTCAAGGCGCATGTCCTTGAAAAATATGTTTATTTGATTATAAAAACACTCCGTGTTTTGAATTAACGTATCAACCACACACCGTAGGGGCGATTCACGAATCGCCCGCCGGTGACAAATAAGAGAGGGAAACAATCACACACCTCCTCCACCGTGGGGGATAAAAGATTTCACCTCGCTTTTAAAAGCGGGGGTGTGTAAAAGGAAAGTGAATAAAAATGGCAAACGAAATAAAAAACGATAACTTTCTCGAGCTGGCGGAAATAACCTATCTTACCGCCGAAAACTCGCGCTTTTACCGCACTAAAAACGGATTTCCGGCATTGGAGGCGGTTTTGCCGAAATTCGGTGACGATTTGGAGTCGAATGCCGATAAAACCCCCGTTAAGCAGGACCTCGGCAGAGTGTTTTTCCACCGTTGCTTCCCGTTTGAAACACCCGATGAATATATTTCGGTGCTTAATAAGGACGGCAGAGAATATGCGATGATACGCAATCTTGCCGAAATGACCGAGGAAGCGCAGGAGATTATCCGTGCCGAGCTTGGCAGAAAATACCTTTGCCCGACTGTTACGAAGATAAAATCGCTTAAGGAAAAGCTCGGCTATTCCTTCTGGGAGGTCGAAACCGACAAGGGCGAAATGAGCTTTTCGATGCACGATACCTATCGCAATATCGCGCGTGTCGGCGACGGAATGCTTATTATCACCGACGTCGACGGCAACCGCTACCGCATTGACGACGTTGCGGCACTGGACAGAAAGAGCTTTAAGAAGATAGAATTGTATCTGTAACCCCAAAATTGCTTTGCATTTTCGGGGACCCCGTAGTCGCTAATGCTCTCGACGTCGCTTCGCTCTCGACGTAAAATGCTTTCGCATTTTAGTCGGTTGTCCGCGCGGCGGGGTTTTGTGAGTGCCGTGCATTCGCATCGTGTTTGTGCGCGCTTCGCTTGTCCAAACACGCGGCACTCTAAGGTATATTTTTCGAGGCGCATGTCCCCGAAAAATATGAGATTTTTATTGTATTTTTGTGTAACCGCACATCGTAGGGGCGATTCAAGAATCGCCCGTTACGTAACGAATAAATTCAACGTTTGGTTTTTTGAATGTACGTATTCAATCATGACCGTTTTTTACATCAACATTTCGTTCGAGCAAACCGCAACAAAAACGGGCGATTCGTGAATCGCCCCTACAATTTTAAACGATACGCCGATTTAAAAAACAGAAACGTTGCAAATATATCGAACGTTATTGTTATAAATAACCGAAACAATTCCCATCGTAGGGGCGATTCAAGAATCGCCCGTACGAAGCAAACAGAATTAACATAACGCCCACGCGGAGAGAGGGAAACAAGCAGACACATCCTCTACCGCGGGGGATAAAAGATTTTACCCCGCTTTTTCAAAAGCGGGCGGGGGATGAAAAATTTTGCCTCGCTTTTTCAAAAGCGGGCGAGGGATAAAAAATTTTGCAGAGGTTTTATAAAAGCTCGGGGAGATATTAAAACATGAAAGAAATTTTCAACACCGTAAACCCGTCGGGTGATTTTGCGGTCGTCAGAAACGAGCTGACCGAATCGCTTCCCGACGAAAAGAAATATCTTTTCCATTACGACCTTTCGTTCGACAACCAAAAAACGGTTGGCGTTTGTGCGCTTGCGGGCGAAAAGCTTTATTTTAAGGAAAAGGACAAGGAAACAGTAATTATCGACCTTAAGGCACTGAAGGAAATTAAATTCGTTCAGCTCTGGGGCTGTATTGCGCTTGAATCGAGCACCGAGGACGGTGATATCGAGCTTTGCCGCGCCGATATGCGCTTTGCGACGGTTTTCCGTGCCGCAACGAAGAAGCTCGAGGCGGCTCGTAAGGGCAACGATATTCCCGACCCGAAAATCGACCGCTGTCCGAAGTGCGGCAGACCTTATCCGCGCGGAAGTCAGATCTGCCAGAAGTGTGTTGACAAGAAAAAGCTTTTCAAACGGCTCGTTCCTTATATGAAGCCGCATATGCCTATGCTTTTACTTGCCTCGCTTTCGCTTATTTTCGCAAGTGTTATAAGCATAATCCTGCCGATAATCAACAAAAGCGTTATCAACGATTACATTGCGGCTTCTCCTATACCCGAGGATAAAAGCGGATTTGTTTGGCTTATTATCGCAATGGCGGCATTCGGCTTTATTTCGGCGGCGAATTTGGCGGTAAGACGCTTGATTATCGCAAGAGTTTCCAAAAAAATAATAATCAAAATGCGCGAGGACGTTTATAAAAAGATTCAAGAGCTTTCGCTTACAGGACTTAACAAAAAAAGCTCGGGCGAGCTTATTCAGCGCGTTTCGGGCGATACCGAGGAGCTTCGCGAATTTATCACCTGGCTCGTTCCTAATTTGCTTCAGCAGGCGTTGACACTCGTATCTATTGCGGTGATGATGTTCGTCATCAACTGGAAGCTCACGCTTTTGGTAATCGTTCCCATTCCCTTGCTTGTGGTTATGTTCCGTGTGCTTCACCGCTTTACACACCGTCTTTATCACCGTCAATGGCAGGTAGAGTCCGACGCAGGCACGTTGATGCACGACGTTTTTTCGGGTATGCGAGTCGTTAAGACCTACGGCACCGAAAAGCGTGAGGAGGCAAGATTCGATACCGCGGCAAAGCGTATCGCACAGATAAGCAAGAAAAACGAGCTTACCTGGAATATGATAATGCCGTTTGCGACCTTCCTTTTGAGCTTCGGCGAATATGCCGTTTTGTTCTTCCTCGGCTGTGAAATCGTCGGCGATGCCTCGTTTATCACGTCGGGCAGTGCTTCTTTTGGTCTTGGCGATTTGATGCAGTTCGTTTCCTACGTCGGACTTATGTACGAGCCGATACGTTGGATGTCCTTCGTGCCTCGCCGTATCGCAAGAGCGACAACAGCACTTTCGAAAATCGTTGAGCTTCTCGACGAAAAGAGCGAGGAATTCGAATCGGGCGAGGAATTGGTCAATATGAACGGCGATATCGAGTTCAAAAACGTGTCCTTCGGCTATGCCGATGCCGAGCACGTGCTTAAAAACATCGACCTTTCCATTAAAAAGGGCGAAATGGTCGGCTTGGTCGGCAGAAGCGGTGTCGGTAAGACAACTGCGGCGAACCTTGTGCTTCGTCTTTACGACGTTTCCGAGGGTGCGATAACCGTTGACGGCAAGGATTTAAGAACGCTTGACAGACATTCCTACCGCTCGAAGATTGGCGTTGTTTTGCAGGAAACCTTCCTTTTCCACGGCACGATATACAGCAACATCGCCTATGCAAAGCCGGGCGCAACCCGTGACGAGGTCATCCGCGCCGCAAAGCTTGCAAACGCGCACGAATTTATTATGAAGCAGCCCGACGGCTATAACACCTACGTCGGCGACAGAGGCAACACGTTATCGGGCGGTGAACGGCAAAGAATCGCTATTGCACGTGCGATTTTGCGTAATCCTCGCATACTTATTCTCGACGAGGCGACAAGCTCGCTCGATACCGAAACCGAAAAGCAGATTCAAGAGGCAATCGCGCTTCTTTCGGGCGGCAGAACGACTATTGCAATCGCGCACCGTCTTTCGACCTTGCGTAACGCGACGAAGATTGCCGTTTTCGAAAAGGGTAAAATCGAGGAGGTCGGCCCCCACGACGAGCTTATGCGCAACAAGGGCAGATATTACCGACTCGTTATGGCGCAAAGGCAGGTCAACAAGATGTTGCCTGAGGGGAAGAAGGATTAGTTGTTATTAAGGGTTATTTGCGAGAGAGGAGCTTTTTGAAAAAAGCCCCTCTCTCGAACTCTCTCCCCAAAAACTTTCAATATAATTCATTTATTAATGACCGTATTTCGTTGCGGTCGTTTTTTTGTTGTTTCGTTTGTTTTATACGTACCAAACGGGCGATTCATGAATCGCCCCTACAGTTTTGATTGTTGTTTGGATTTAAAAAACTATTACGCAACGAATATATTAACGTTTTTGTTTTTTGTATATGTAAAAATATGATTTGTAGGGGCGATTCACGAATCGCCCGCACGAAACAAATACGGCAAACGCAACATTAGGACATAAACGAAATCGTTACGAATAGGCTCCCTTGTGTAAAGGGAGCTGTTGAGCGAATGCGAAACTGAGGGATTGTGCTTTTAACATAATTATACTAACAACTACGGATACTGCGTATCCTACAATCCCTCCGTCTTTTGCTTCGCAAAATCCACCTCCCGAACGGAGTCCCCGAAAACGCGTGCCGTTTTTGGGGTTAAATGCACAAGGGGGGCGATCATAAACGCAACCCCAATGAAATAAAACGAAACGCTGATTCAAACCGCACCAAACGGGCGATTCATGAATCGCCCCTACAATTCATATTTGTTATTTGGATTAATTGAATTTGTTTCGTTTATATTTTTGTTTCATTACACATAAATGCTTTGCATTTTTGCGCCTATCCTATTGAAAAACGCAAAAATATAGTGTATAATATAATGAATTTTTATATCACGGTAATTTATCGGAGGATAATTATGGTCAATACTGAAAAAACAATGGACAAGATTGTTGCGCTTTGCAAGGGCAGAGGCTTTATTTTTGCAGGCAGCGAAATTTACGGCGGTCTTGCAAATACTTGGGACTACGGTCCTTTGGGCGCAGAGCTTAAAAACAACATCAAGCGCGCTTGGTGGAAAAAATTCGTTCAGGAAAACCCCTATAACGTCGGACTTGATTCGGCTATTTTGATGAACCCTCAAACTTGGGTCGCTTCGGGACACCTTGGCGGATTTTCCGATCCTCTTATGGACTGCCGCGAATGTAAGGAACGCTTCCGTGCGGACAAATTGATTGAGGATTGGTGTGCCGAAAACGGTTACACTCTCGAAAAGCCTATCGATGCATTTTCCCAGCAGGAAATGAAGGATTTTGTTGAAGAAAAGAACATTAAGTGCCCCACCTGCGGCAAGCACAACTTCACCGACATCCGTCAATTCAACCTTATGTTTAAAACCTTCCAGGGCGTTACCGAGGATGCGAAGAACACCGTTTATCTCCGTCCCGAAACCGCTCAGGGTATTTTCGTAAACTTTGCAAACGTTCAAAGAACCACCCGTAAGAAGCTCCCCTTCGGTATCGGTCAGATCGGTAAGAGCTTCCGTAACGAAATCACCCCCGGTAACTTCATTTTCCGTGTTCGTGAATTCGAACAGATGGAGCTTGAATTCTTCTGCGAGCCGGGTACCGACCTTGAATGGTTTGCATATTGGAGAGGCTTCTGCCGCGATTGGTTGCTTTCGCTCGGTATGAAGGAGGAAAATCTCCGTCTTCGTGACCACGATCCCGAGGAGCTTTGCTTCTACTCCAAGGCAACCACCGACTTTGAATTCCTCTTCCCGTTCGGATGGGGCGAGCTTTGGGGCGTTGCGGACAGAACCGATTACGACCTTACTCAGCACCAAAACGTTTCGGGTAACGACCTTACCTATTTCGATCAGGAAAAGAACGAAAGATATATTCCTTACGTTGTCGAGCCCTCGCTCGGCGTTGAACGTTCGGTTCTTGCTTTCCTCGTTGATGCTTACGACGAAGAAAACATCGGCAAGGACGGTGCGGAAGATATCCGTACAGTGCTTCGCTTCCACCCTGCACTCGCACCCTTTAAGGCGGCTGTTCTTCCCCTTTCGAAGAAGCTTGGCGAAAAGGCGCACGAGCTTGCAAACGAGCTTAACAAATTCTTCCCCTGCGATTACGATGAAGCAGGCTCGATCGGTAAGCGTTACCGCCGTGAGGACGAAATCGGTACTCCCTTCTGCATTACCTTCGACTTCGATTCCTTGGAGGATAACTGCGTAACCATCCGTGACCGCGACACTATGGAGCAGATCAGAATGCCCATCGCCGAGGTACGTGCTTACATCGAAGAAAAAATCAGATTCTAAAAAATACAAACAGCAAAACGGCGTAAACAGCCGTTTTGTTGTCTTAAATCGGGTGTTTATATGCAAAACAAAAACGTACTCGAAACAATAAAAGAATCGCTTGCATCCTGCTCGAAGGGACAAAGGAAGATCGGCGAATATTTATTAACGAATTATGCAACGGCGGCTTATATGACTGCGGCAAGATTGAGCGAAACCGTCGGCGTGAGCGAATCGACGATTGTCCGTTATGCGACCGAATTGGGCTTTGACGGATACCCCGAGCTTCAAGCGGCGCTTAAATACGCGGCAAGAAGACGGCTGACCTCGGTTCAACGGCTTGAGCTTTTAAAGGACCGTGTTGGCGAGGATGCGTTGGCGCAAAGCTTTGCTTCCGACGTCGAGAGCATCAAAAAGACGTTAAACGGCATCGACAAGGCAAGCTTTGACAAATTCGTCACCGCGCTTATGAACGCGAACCGAATTTATCTTGTCGGCGCGCGCTCGTCGGCAAGCCTTGCGATATTTATGAATTTTTATCTGAACGTCCTTTTCGATAACGTTCAGGTCGTGCATACCGTTATCGGAAGCGAGGCGTTCGACCAGCTTTTCCGTGTAAAAGAGGGCGACGTTGTGCTTGGCATAAGCTTCCCGAGATACTCGAAGCTTACCGTTGACGTGCTTGATTTTGCAAAGCGTGCAGGAGCAACCGTTTTGGGACTGACCGACAGCAAGCGCTCGCCTATCGCAAGCACTTCGGATATAACCCTTTTTGCCGATAACGCAAGTGACACCTTTGTCGATTCGTTGACGGCACCCTTGGCGCTTATCAACGCGCTCATTCACGAAATAGGAAGGCGCGACCCCGAACGCACCGCTGCCCGATTGGGTATTTTGGAGCGTATTTGGGCGGAAAACGATGTTTATGATAACGTATGATTGTATTGTAGTCGGCGGCGGCCCCGCAGGGCTTTTTGCCGCATATAATGCCGCAATCGGCGGAAACAGCGTTTTGCTTTTGGAAAAAAACGACCGCTGCGGCAAAAAATTGGATATTACGGGCAAGGGCAGATGCAACGTCACAAACGCTTGTAATAACGAGGAATTTTTGAACAACGTTATTGCGAATCCGCGATTTTTGATGAGCGCACTTTCGCGCTTTAACACCGAATCGACCGTTGCCTTTTTCGAATCGTTGGGCGTTAAGACCAAGGTCGAGCGCGGCAACCGCGTTTTCCCCGAAAGCGACAACGCGCACGATATTACGAAAGCGCTTATTGATGCCGCACAGACAGTCGGCGTTGAAATCAAGCGCAAAAGGGTAACCGCGCTTCTTACCGATAACGGGGTTATCAAGGGCGTGCGTTGCGGAAGCGAAGAAATTTTTGCGAACAACGTAATTATCGCCTGCGGCGGCGCGTCTTATCCGAAAACCGGTTCCGACGGAAGCGGTCACCGACTCGCCGAAAGCGTTGGGCATAAAATTACCGAAATTCGTCCGTCGCTCGTGCCCTTGACGTCACCCGACAAGCTTTGCAGAGATTGTATGGGCTTGTCGCTTCGCAACGTTGGGCTGACCTTTTACGGAAACGGCAAAAAGCCGATTTATAAAGAGCAGGGCGAGATGATGTTTACCCATTTCGGACTCACGGGCCCTGTCATTCTTTCCGCCTCGGCGCACTTGCAGGGGCAGTATCCGTGTTCCCTTTATATCGATTTAAAGCCTGCGCTTGATGAAAAAACGCTCGATAAACGGCTTCTCCGCGATTTTGCCGACATTCCCAACAAGGAATTGAAAAACGCTTTTTCGGCGCTTATGCCGTCAAAATTGATTGAGCCGTTTATTGCCTTGACGGGAATCGCGCCCGAAACTCGCATAAATTGTCTTACCAAGGAGCAACGGGCGAAAATTTTGTCGCTTATGAAGGCGATACCCGTGCGTATAAACGGCACTCGCCCCATCGACGAGGCAATCGTTACGGGCGGCGGTGTTGACTGCAGGGAAATCGACCCGAAAACGATGCAATCGAAGCTTATTTCGGGCTTGTATTTCGCAGGCGAGGTAATGGACGTCGATGCATATACGGGCGGATTTAACCTCCAAATCGCCTTTTCGACCGCGTTTGTTGCAGGCTCGTCGATTTGAAAGAGCAATTATATTTTTTGAGTTTTTTATGAGTTTTTTATGAGAGAGGAGCTTTTTGCAAAAAGC
>JAZOTA010000011.1:0-4741 GCA_045657425.1 Eubacteriales bacterium | reverse complement strand
AGTTCTTCGCTCGGGAAATATTTTTTCGGTGCGCAGGCAACGAAATGCATACCCATTTTCGCACAACCGACCATAAGCGAATTGCCCATATTATATCTTGCATCGCCCATATAAACCAATTTCTTGCCCGTAAGCGTGCCGAAATGCTCGATTATAGTCATAAAATCGGCAAGAATTTGAGTGGGGTGAAATTCGTTTGTCAAGCCGTTCCAAACGGGAACGCCTGCAAATTTTGCAAGGTCTTCAACGATTCCCTGACCGAAGCCGCGGTATTCGATACCGTCAAACATTCTGCCAAGCACGCGCGCGGTGTCGGAAATGCTTTCCTTTTTGCCCATTTGCGAGCCTGTCGGTCCCAAATAAACGGGATGCATTCCGAGGTCTGCCGCCGCTACCTCAAAGGCACAGCGTGTACGGGTACTGTCCTTTTCAAAAAGCAAAACGATATTTTTGCCCTCGCAAAGCTTGTGAGGAATACCTGCTTTTTTCTTTGCCTTTAATTCAAGCGAAAGGTCGATAAGGCCCTGTATTTCTTCGGGTGTGAAATCAAGAAGCTTAAGAAAGCTTCTGCCCTTTAAGTTCAACATATTGTGACTCCTTTAAAGCACTTTGGCAAGGAAGTTTTGAAGACGTTCGCACTTGGGAGAGCCGAAAAGCTCCTCGGGAGCGCCCTCCTCGGCAATTACGCCGTCGTCAAGGAAGATAACGCGGTTGGAAACCTCACGCGCGAATCCCATTTCGTGGGTAACCACGACCATCGTCATACCCTCGCTTGCAAGCTCACGCATAACGTCCAAAACCTCTCCGACCATTTCGGGGTCGAGCGCGCTCGTCGGTTCGTCGAAAAGCATAACGTCGGGCTCCATACAAAGCGCGCGAACGATTGCAACACGTTGCTTTTGTCCGCCCGAAAGCTGATTGGGATAAGAGCTTGCACGGTCGGCAAGACCGACACGGGCAAGAAGCGACATTGCCTTTTCCTCTGCCTGCTCCTTGGATACCTTTTTAAGCATTATCGGTGCGCAGGTGAGGTTTTCGAGTATCGTCATATGGGGGAAAAGGTTGAACTGTTGGAAAACCATTCCCATTTTTTGACGGTGAAGGTTGAGGTCGGTGTTTTTATCGGTGAGGTCGTTATTTTCAAAGAAAATACTGCCGCCCGTAGGGGTTTCGAGCATATTGAGGCAACGCAAGAAGGTCGATTTACCCGAGCCCGATGCGCCGATAACGCAAACGACGTCGCCCTTGTAGATGTCAATGCTTACGCCCTTTAAGACCTCGTTGTTCTGGAAGGTCTTTTTTAAGTTCTTAACGCTTATTACGGCGTTTTGATTCATATTATCTGCCATCGCTCTTACGCAACCTCCTTTCGAAGACGTTCAAAAGCTTGGTCATTATTACAACGAGTGTAAGGTAAACAAGCGCGAGGAGTATCAAAGGATTTACCGCGTCGTTTGTGTTGGTACGGATAAGGTTTGCTGCACGGGTAAGGTCGACAACCGTAACGTAACCTGCAACCGAGGTTTCCTTTAAAAGCGCGATACATTCGTTACCGATTGCGGGAAGAATGTTCTTTATCGCTTGGGGGAAGATGATTTTCTTCATCGCCTGTCCCTTGGACATACCCAAGCTTCTTGCCGCTTCCATTTGTCCCTTATCGACAGCGTTAAGACCGCTTCGGATAAGCTCTGCCATATATGCACCCGAGTTGATACCGAATGCAATTATAGCGGTCATTATGCCCGTTGTGTCCGAAACGAAAATGATGAAATAGAATATCATCAAAAGAACGGTAACGGGAATACCGCGGATTGCGGTTGTATAGATATCGCAAATAATATTTACTATTTTCAATCTTTTATTATCTTCGGCATAATACTTTGCGATTGCAATAACCGAACCGATGACAATACCGATTAAAAGAGCGCATAGGGTAATTAAAAGTGTGTTTCCAAAACCCTTTATAATCATCATATAGTTATCGTCAACTATAAAGGTTTTGTAAAGTTTATCAAGCCAAGCGTTCATTCGTGTTCCTTTCAAAAAGAATTTTAGAGGTTGCTTATTCCGCAACCTCTAAAATGGTTTTAGAAATCATTCGGGTTTGGTGTAGGGTGCTTCGTATTTGTCGAAGATGGATTTTACGGTGCCGTCAGCGATAAGCTCGTCGATGATCTTGTTGATCTCTGCAACGAGGTCTTCGGAGCCGAATGCGAATGCGAATGCATAGGGTTCGGTGGTCATAGCCTCGTCAAGAATCTTAACGCTGTCGTCGCCCTTGCACATTTCAGCTGCGGTAAGGTCGTCAACTACCCAAGCTTGAACCTTGCCCTGAGTAAGAGCGAGCTTTGCATCCTGATTTGCTTCAAATTGGCTGAGGTCATAGCCTTCGCCGCTGCAGAATTCAGCCGCGGTAGTACCGGTCTGAACTGCAATCTTTTTGCCTTCGAGGTCTGCCTTGGAAGCGATGGTGCTGTCTGCCTTAACTACGATGCACTGTGCTGCCAAGCAATATTCCTTGGTGAAGAGGGTGTTTTCCTTACGCTTGTCGGTAACCGAGATACCGGACATACCGCAATCGTACTTGCCGGTTTGAACGCCGGTGAGAACTGCGTCGAAATTGATTTGCTCGTAAACGGGCTCAACACCGAGCTTTTCGCATACGATAGCCATAATGTCAACCTCGATACCTACGATCTTATCGCCTTCGAGGTTTTCAAAGGGAGGAAAGTCGGGGCTGGTTGCGATAACGAGCTGACCTGCTTCTTTAACTTCTGCAAGGGTCTTGCCGCTTGTGCCGCAGCCGGTAAAGCATACGGAAACGAATACGATACTTAATAAGAGTGCTAAAAACTTTTTCATTTTCTTTTTTCCTTTCGGTTATGTAGATTATTTATTTAATTCTTTTTCAATAAACTGTATCTGCTTATCGGCAGATGCCTGACTTGTTCCGCCAAGCGAAATGCGTTTTGCAACGCAGGTTTGAAGCGAAATTTCTTCGTAAACGTCTGCTTCAAAAAGCTCGCTGTAGGTTTTATACTCGTCGAGCGTTACCTCTTCAAGCACTATTCTTCGCTTTATGCATTCCGAAACGAGCGTTCCCGAAATTTTGTAAGCCGTTCTGAACGGCATACCCTTTTTAACAAGGTAATCGGCAAGGTCGGTTGCGTTGATAAAGCCCTCCTGTGCGGCGCGAAGCATATTTTCCTTGTTGACGGACATCGTTTCGATCATCGGTGCCATTACCGAAAGGCACATTTTGATCGTATCGACCGCATCGAAAACGCCTTCCTTATCCTCCTGCATATCCTTGTTGTATGCAAGCGGAAGTCCTTTAAGAACGGTTAAAATACCGATAAGGTCGCCGTAAACTCTGCCTGTTTTGCCACGGATAAGCTCTGCCATATCCGAATTCTTCTTTTGAGGCATTATGCTCGAGCCGGTTGTGAAGGCATCCGACAATTCAACGAACTTGAATTCCCAGCTCGTCCAAAGGATTATCTCCTCGGAAAGACGGGAAAGATGCATCATCGTAATTGCACAGCAGTTAACGAATTCAACGCAGAAATCACGGTCGGAAACGCCGTCGATGCTGTTCATACAAACACCGTCGAAGCCCAATTTTTCCGCCTCGAAATATCTGTCGGTGTCATAGGTCGTGCCTGCAAGCGCGCAGGAGCCGATAGGCGAAATATTCATTCGCTTACGCATATCGCAAAATCTGTCGATATCGCGCAGGAGCATCATACAGTAAGCAAACAGATGATGCGCAAAGGTTATCGGTTGAGCGCGTTGCAAATGGGTGTAGCCCGGCATTATCGCGTCTTTATTTTCTTTTGCTATATTTAAAAGTGCATTAACGACCGCTTTTATAAGCGAAATTACCGTTTCTGCTTCCTCGCGCAGGTACATTCGAAGGTCGAGCGCAACTTGGTCGTTTCGGCTTCTTGCGGTGTGAAGCTTTTTGCCGACCTCGCCGATGCGCTCGGTAAGAAGTTGCTCGACGAACATATGAATATCTTCGCATTCAAGGTCGATAACGACCTTGCCCGATTCGATATCGCCCAACAATTCTTCAAGGCCTGCGATAAGAGCATCCGCTTCCTCGGCGGTGATAATACCCTTTGCGCCGAGCATTGCGGCATGCGCCATACTGCCCGTGATGTCCTGACGGTACATTCTCGAATCGAAGCTTATCGAGGAATTGAAATCGTCGGCAAGCTTATCGGTCGCTCCGGCGGTTCTGCCCGCCCACATTTTTGCCATTATGTTTCTCCGTTTTGTTTATTAAAGCTTACCCTGCTCGCGAAGTGCCTGAACCTTGGTGGGAAGTCCCCAAAGGTTAATGAAGCCTTCGGCTTGCTTTTGGTCGTAATCGCTTTCGTCAAAGGTAACGAGGTTTTCGGAATAGAGGGAATAAGGCGAGGTGGTACCTGCAGGGATGATGTTGCCCTTATAAAGCTTGAGCTTTACGGTACCGGTTACGAACTTATTGCTTTCGTTCGCAAATGCGGTGAGAGCTTCCTGCAAGGGAGAATACCATTTGCCGTTGTAAATAAGGTCTGCATAATCAACCGCAAGCTTTTGCTTAACGTGGAGAGTATCCTTGTCAAGGGTGAGCATTTCGAGCATTTCGTGCGCGAAATAAAGGATAGATCCGCCGGGGGTTTCATAAACACCGCGGTCCTTCATACCGATAAGACGGTTTTCAACGATGTCGATGATGCCGATACCGTTTGCG
>JAZOTA010000010.1:0-35342 GCA_045657425.1 Eubacteriales bacterium | reverse complement strand
AAAAAGACAGCCGCACGTGAGCGGCTGCCTGTGAGTGTAATGCGGTGTCAAATCTTCAGTAGTCCCTTTCAGGGACGAAGCCTGTATTAGCCCCTTATAGGGGCTGTGCAAACCACCAGTTCAACTGGTGGTTTTGATTATACAAGCTCGGCAACACCGCTTACCGGAGCAACCTTGAGATTTATTCCGCCGTTTTCACAGACGGTAAAGCCCGCTTCCTTTAAGGAGCAAAGACATTCGTCAAATGCGATTTCGGGACGGTTGTTTTCCTCGCTCAAATGTGCGAGCATAAACGCTCTGCTTCCGTGGTTTGCAAGGTGGGGAAGAAGCTTGGCGCACATTTCGTTTGAAAGGTGCCCTGTCGCGCCGAGTATCCTTTGCTTTAACGAATAAGGATAGCTTCCGTTTTTGAGCATTTCGATATCGTGATTCGATTCGATAACGACTCTTTCACAGCCCGAAAGGGCGCGTAAAAGACCTTCGGAAAGGTGTCCGATATCGGTGAAATAGCCAATCCGTTCCTCGCCTGCAAGGATGCGAAAGCCGACGCTTCCTCGCGCATCGTGCGGAGTGGGTATCGGGCATACAGCAAGGTCGTAAAGCTTTATCGGCGTGTTGGAAACAAGCGGAATCGGTCTTTTCGAGTTATGCATATATGTCGCAATATAATCGCAACAGCCCTCGGGCGCATAGAATTTTGCGCTTATATGCTTCGATATCGCGTTGAGTCCCCGTATATGGTCGCTGTGCTCATGCGTGATGAACACGGCATTAATGTTGCAAAGATTAGTTCCTATCGACTTAAGCGCGCAATCTATTGATCTTGCCGAAGCACCGCAATCGATAAGGATTTCGTCCTTGCCGTATTTTATGTATGCACAGTTTCCCTTTGACGAGGAAAAGAGCATAAAAACTTTTGCTTTATCCATTAAAAAACAAATTAACCTTTAATTTCTTCCTTTGTAACGACTGCCGCGCCGTAGGGACGGATTGTGTAGACGTTGCAAGCGTTTTCACCGAAAACGCATTCGATAGCATTTTTGTAATCGGCTACCTTTTCGGTCGGGATATATGCCTGAACCGTACCTGCGAAGCCGCCGCCGTGAACACGGCAGACAGCACCGAAGCGCTCGGTTATCGCAAGTGCGAGCGAAATGCCTTGTTCGCTTACGTTGTGGGTGGTGAATACGTTTTGAAGGAACTTGAACGAGGAATTGCCCGATGCGGTAACGAGATTTAAATATTCGTCGATTCTGCCGTTGATGAGCGCATCCTTTTGAGCATCAACACGCTTGTTTTCGGCAAAATAGTGCATCGCACGCATAATTGCGCGGTCGCCGACAAGGGTGCGGAGATAGGAAATTCTTCCCATAAAATCGGTTTCGTCACAGCAACGCAAAACGGTTTTGCCCATAAGTGCCGCAATCGAGCGCATTTCGTTCGGTACCGCCGCATAATCCTCGGTAAGGTCGGCGTGGTTGCCGCCCGTGTTTACGATACAAAGCGAATAGCCGTATTTGCTGAGGTCGAAATCGACCTTTTCGGTTTTGGGGTCGGTGTTGTTTTCAAAATCCATCCACAAGCAACCGCCCGAAGCGCAAGCCGCTTGGTCCATAAGTCCGCAGGGCTTGCCGAAAAATTCGTTTTCTGCATATTTGCCTGCCTTTGCAAGCTCCATTGCCGAAATTTTGCCATCGTTATAGAATTCCGAAAAGATTCTTGCACACATAACCTCAAAGGCGGCGGATGACGAAAGTCCGGAGCCGGTCATAACGTCGCTTGTTGTGTAGGTATAAAAGCCGCCCGAAGCATAGCCGTGCTTTTTAAAATAATCGGCGATACCCGAAATAATTGCCGAGGAGCTTCCCTTGCGCACGTTATCGGGCGAGGGGTCTTTTATATCAACGGTGTCCTCGCGGTAGCCGACCGATTTGATACGCACGATATCGCCCTCGACCTTTGATGCGATAGCGATAATATCAATATCAACGCTTGCGGCAAGCACACGTCCGTTGTTGTGGTCGGTATGGTTGCCCGAAAGCTCGGTTCTGCCGGGGACAGAGAATATGCAAACGTCCAGATCACCGTAAAGCTCGCAAAAATCGTTTGCAAGCTTTATCAAGCGTTCTCTTCTGTCGCAAACATCCTTGTTGGGATAAAGCTTTTTGATTACTTTATCGTAATCGCCGTTGTTTATTGAGGTTATAAGCTCGTTAACGCGCATAATTTATTATTCCTTTTCTTCAATCTTTTCGATTTCACAAATATAAATGGTGTGGTAATCGTTGTTGTAATGCTTTTCGATATCCTCCGAAAGGAAGCATTTGGGGTCGAGCTTGCCGACGTATATCTTTTTGCCGTAGATAACGCGCTCGGCCTCATTAAAGCCGACTCCGTTTTCGTTGGTAAAGGGTGTGAGATTTGCAAGCTTGATTTTTTCGCAATCTCTGCCGCTTAATTTGCCGCAAAGCTTTAATGCATCGCGGTATTCCTCGCCGAAAAAGGAGATAGATATTTTGTCGCTCGCTTCGGTAAATTCGTGGGTAAAGCGTTGCGGTCTTACAAAGCAAACGAAAATGTTTTTGTTCCAAAGCACTCCCATAGTGCCCCAGCTTGCCGTCATTGTGTTAATACTTCCGTCGGGCTTGCTTGCGCTTATAAGCATCCATTTGCTTCCGATATCCGAAAAAACCGAGCCGTTGATATCCGACGGCTTAATTTCTTTAAAACCCATAAAAATACCTCCGTATTTATCGCTTTATTGCGTAAAGAAATATATCCCAAGCAGGGACGTATTCCTTTTTTCTTAAATAAAATTCATATTTATGGTAGTGCTTTCTGATAAGCAGGGGCAGATCGATAAGATCGCCTGCGCGATGGTAAAGTGCGACCGCAAGATTGGGCTTACAGCAGTATATTGTGTTCACCGCACCGCAAATGACGTCCTCGTCCATACCCTCGGCATCTATCTTGATGCTTCCGACGGGTACGCCCTTTGCATCGATATGCGTAAAGCCGCAAAATTTATCGATAGAAACACAATCGATTAAATTGTCGCCGTCACTTTCGCAATGCGAAGCCCTGCCGCCGCCCGATGCGAACGAAACCTTTCCGTCGTATCTGCCGACTGCGGCGTTTATGCCGATGCAATCGCGTATATTTTCCGTATTTTTCTTAAAATGGCGGAAGGTTAAGGGGTCGGGCTCGAATGCGACGATATCGCTGTAGTTATCGTTCTTTTCGGCAAAGTCGATTGCCGTATCGCCGTCGTAAGCGCCGACGTCGATATGCCTTTTTCCGTGGTCGTAAAATTCATTCGGGCAATCAAGCGCTTTGCCCTTTTCGAGAAAGCATATCTCGCCCGTAACATTATATTTAATGAGGTTTAAAAATATTTCCTTCGATTCGTCATCGGCGAGTATTTCATAAACCTTTTGAAACGATTCTATGTTTTCAAGAATAAAATCCTTGTCGCATACACCCTCGCCGAAAACAGGCAAATTGGGGGACAGGATGCGGTGGCTTTTTGCAAGATCCTTTAAAAAGTGCGATTTTTCGCCCTCAAGACCGAAGCAAAGAACCAAGCAAAGCGAGCCGTGCTTTTCGCTTGCCTCGGTTATCGAAATAACCTTAAAGCCCAAAAAGTCCTGACCGCGCACGAATCCGTCGGATGCGACGACACCGCTTATTTCTATGCCCTTTGAGGTTAAATACGCATAAATTTTTTCCGCGCCGTTGCCCATTCCGTAAAGGAAGATTTTGCGCTTTTCGTCACGCAAGGTGTCGGCAAGAGAGGGAAGTGCTTCGACGATCTTGCGTATCATAAATCGTCCTCAACGTGGCTCTTGAAGCCCTCGCCGAATACGTTTGTTGCCTTTGTAACGATAACGAATGCGTCGCTGTCCTCCTGACGGATAATTTCACGCGCTTGGGGCACTACACGCATTCTGAGCGCACACATAAGCACCTTGCGGTCCTTGCCCGTGTAAGCGCCGTTGCCGTACAGAAAGGTCGCGCCGGCATCGATCTCCTCGAGCAGACGCTTTGCGATTATCTCGTCGCGTTCGCTGATGATATAAACCATTCTTGCCTCGTCCGAGCCGTAAAGCACCATATTAAGCACGAACATCTGGATACAAACGGCAATTGCGGCATAAAGCGCATTGTCGAAATCCTTGAAAACGATACCCGATGCAAGACAGATAAGACCGTCGGTGAAAAGGAATATCGCGCCTGTCGATATATGGCGGAATTTTAATCTTAAAAGCTTAACGATAATGTCGGTGCCTGCGGTTGTTGCGCCGCCGCGGAATACAAGACCGATGCCCGATGCGACAAGCACCGCACCGCCGATACATGCAAGTATGGGGTTTTGGGTAAGGGGAGGGCAAAACAGCTCCAACAGAGTCATCGCACCCGAGCTTACCGCAAGCGAAAAGAAGGTCGGCAAAAGTATCTTTGCGCCCAATTTCCAAACGCCTGCAATCATTATCGGCACGTTGAAGATGACGACCCACATACCAACGGGGATGAAATCGAGCATACTGTTGATGATTATCGCTATACCCGAAACTCCGCCCGATGCAAGATTGTTCGGGTCGAGGAAAAGTGCAACACCTGCCGCATAAAGGATACTGCCGATAGCTATTAAAATATAATTTTTAAAGGTTATTGGAAGTTTTTTCATTTTTCACCCTGATAGTAATAATCAAGCTCGGTGTTAAGCACCATTGCAACCGATACGATGCCGTAGCCGTTGTCGTTTTCCAAGAATATAAGCTCGACGGTGTAGAAAAGCTCGTTCACACGTGCGACGTACGTGCATTTCATAACCTCGCCGTCGAACGACGTGTTATCCTCGATTTCCGACTTGCCGACACCGTTTAACGCCGTCATTTCGTTGCCGACGGAGAAGAATTGCGAGGAAAGCGTTTCGTAAAAGCTGTCGTTGGGGATTGCTTGGTCGATATAGTCGGGGTGCGCGTATTTTTTCATTTCTTCTTCATTGCCCAAGCAGAGCGCCGATATAAATTTTGTTGCGTAATTATCTGCCTTTTCGTACTGCTCTGTACAGGCGCAGAGCGAAAAGAGCATTACAGCCGTAAATAAAACAGCAATTATTTTCTTTGTCATTGTATATCCGCCTTTATCGTATAAGATCCGAGAACGTGGCGCTTTATTAGGAGGTAATCGTATTTGTCAACGCCACCGCTGCAATTGGTGTCGGAGGCGAGCAACGAAGCGCTGTCCAACACAAACGTGCCCATACAGTAACGCTTGACGAGGAGGTAGTCGTATTTTTCGATATCTCCCGAGCCGTTAACGTCGCCGAGGACGATTATTGTAAGGTTGATATCGTGACCGTTTGTAAGTATATCGCCCGTGCGGATGATATCGGCCGAGGTATTAACAGAAAAGGAGTTTCCAAACGGTTCGAGAAAATCCGAAACGGTAGTTTTTTCATCGACGGACATTAAAAAGCCGTCTTTAATAATATATCCCAAGCCGTCGGGAATTGTGCCTGCAGCCGCCTTTTCGACGGAAACCGATTTAACGCTTCCGTTACCCGAAAGGATAACGTTTGCGCAGTTTATGCCGATGACAGAAGCCGATTCGACCGTAAATGCGGCAACTACGCCCTCGCTTCCGATAAC
The DNA here is from genome assembly GCA_045657425.1 of Eubacteriales bacterium. Taxonomy (GTDB): domain Bacteria; phylum Bacillota; class Clostridia; order Oscillospirales; family CAG-382; genus Coliplasma. Next base: position 29,688 of record JAZOTA010000010.1, on the reverse strand, counting down.
CTCAAAGGGAATCTCGATGACCATCCTTTCGCCCGACATTAAAACGTCGGCATCGGTCAACGATTCGGCATTTTTCGCGGCAAAGCGCAGGGTATATTTGTCCTTGACCTCGTCATACGAGCACATTTGCTCCCAATCGCCGGGCATATCCTGCATAAAGATATTCATTTCTTCGTTTTGGTTGGTTTTTACCGTGGGAGAAAAGACCGACTTGTCGTAAGTCAGATCGAATTCGAGTGCGGCAATACCGCTTGTGTCGCCGAGGTTCATTGCCTCGATAACGAGCATGTAATTACCCTTTTCGTTGGCGGTGCTGTTTCCCTTGAATTCGATGCCTATCTTTTGCGCCTCGCTCGATGCGACAACCGAAAGCTTGCTTCCGTTTCCCGAATGCGTGGTGCTTTCCTTGTCGTTTGCTACAGCGATGATATCCTTGCTTATTACTTCAAAATCAAATGCGCCTGCCGACAGCACGGTAAAGGGAATCTCCAAAACAAGCTCGTTTGCATTGTCAAGCAGATCCTTGCCGTTATCGGGCATAGCAAAGCGGAAGGTGTAAATACCCTCCTTGTGACTGCTTATCTGTTCCCAGCCGCCGGGTCTTGAAGCGATAAGCGCATCCATTTGAAGCTCTGTTTCGCTGTTTTCGGTAATTTTCGCCCTGACGTATTTGCTGTCGTAGGCAAGTGTAAATTCCAGCCCCGAAAGTGCAACCGTCGGCTTGCTTACCGCAACGCGGATGATTATTTCGCCGCCCTTGTATGCTTCGCCGTCAAAGGAAAGCGCAATATTCACCGCTTCGCCTTGGGCGTAAACGGGAAATATCGGGAAGACAAGGCATAGGATAAGCAGAGTTATTAAAATTTTGACCCCGAAAGATCTCATTAAAACAGTCCTTTCAGTTGTTTATGCTCTTGTAAATTTCGCCCTTTCCGACACCGCGGTCGCGCGCGGTTGCCTTGCAGGCATCCATTTTCGAGAGTCCGAGCGACATATAGTGGTCAACGTGCTCCTCGACGGTCATTTCCTTCCAAAAAGCATCTTCCTCGCTCATTCCCTCGCATATCATAACGAATTCGCCCTTTTTATCGGAGGGAGAGAGAGTTTGGAATTTTTCGGCAATTTCTTGTACTGTGCCGCGGAAATAACGCTCGTGTATTTTGGTCAATTCCTTTGCGAGAACGCATTTGCGACTTGTGAGCGCATTCGCCAGCTCGGGCAAATAGGAATCGATGTCGTGCGGCGAGATGTAAAGGATAAAGGTGCGCTTCTCGCGTGAGAGCTCTTCGAGTCTTTCACGTCTTTCGCGCTTGTTTTCGGGAAGAAATCCCTCGAAGCAAAAGCGTCTTGACGGCAATCCCGAAGCCGAAATCGCCGTTACCGCCGCGCAAGCGCCGGGAAGCGCCGTAATCTCAACACCTGCGCCTGCGCAGGCATTGACAAGCTTTTCACCGGGGTCGCTGACCGCAGGGGTGCCCGCATCGGTAATAAGCGCACAGCTTTCGCCGTTTTGGATGCGCTCGATTATCGAATCGGTTGCGCTTTTCGACGTATGCTCGTGATAGCTGACAAGCGGCTTTTTTATGCCCAAAAGCATTAAAAGCTTACCGCCGACGCGCGTATCCTCGCTCGCAACGAAGTCGACGCTTTCCAAAACCTCTTTTGCGCGCGGTGTCATATCACCCATATTTCCGATAGGGGTAGGTACGATATAAAGTGTTCCTGCCATAATTATTTATTCTTTGCCTTCTTGCGGTGCTTAAGCATACGGAGCTTCATATAAACCTTGGGAAGATGGTCGACAAGGAAGTTCTTAAGTCCGTTGCGTACCTTTGCATAGCCGTCGTGAAGCTTGACCAAAAGCTTATAGGGTACGTGCTTACCCGTTGCGCGGTGGTCGAGCCATTTTTCGTAAGGACCGCCGAGCCATTTGGGCATTGCGTAAGCCCATTTATATCTTCTTACGAAGTGAGAGAAATATGCCTGAAGATACAATACCTCATGCTCGGGGAATTGCGGCTGAACGAGCGGAACGCGCGCATCGGGCGAAACACCGCCCTCGGGAATAAAGCCGCCTTCCTTTGCGATATCGTAAAGCTTTGTGCCGGGGTAGGGATAGAAGATATTGGGGATAACGCGGTCGGCGCCTGCCTTTGCGTTGAGCTTGATGGTCTTAAGCGCGCGGTATTTATCCTCATAAGGAAGACCGATTATATTATAGGTCAGCTGAGCAATACCGTGCTTGTGGAACCATTTGCTGCAGTTGATTATCATTTCGTCGGTCATATAGCGCTTGAGATACTTAAAGCGCATTTCCTGATCGCCGCTTTCAAGTCCCATATCGATGGTATAGCATCCTGCCTCCTTCAACAAACGTACCGATTCCTCGGTAAGAATGTCAAAACGGATGTTACCCGTGAAGGGAAGATGGATTTCCTTGGTGTAGAGCGCCAAAAATTCCTCGGTCCAATCGGGCATCATATTGAAAATAGCATCGCGGAAGTTGATGACCTTGATTTGCGGATGCTTTTCAAGAAGGGTTTTGAGGTAAAGGATGCCGTTTTGGGGAGAACGGAAGCGAGAATAGATTTTTTTGTTGGGATATACGTTTCTGAACTGCGAGTTACCGCAATAGGTACAGTTATATCTGCATCCGCGGCTCATCATAACGATTGCGGTACCAACCTTAACGCTGTCGAGATTGTCGTAATCGAAAAGGTCAAAGTCGGGAATGGGAAGTCTGTCGAGATCGGCAAAGAGGGGTGCGACGGGGTTCTTTTTAATACTTCCGTCGGGCATTCTGAACCACATCGAAAGGATGTTGGTGTAATCCTCGCCTGCGCTCATCTTGTCGGCAAGCTCAAGCGCTTGGTATTCGCCGTCGCCGATGGTCAGTGCATCAAGCTCGTCAAGCGCCATAACCTCCTCGGGTGCGAGGGTACAGTGATAGCTGCCTGCGGTAACGAAAATGTCGGGATAAACCTCTTTTGTCCATTTAATATAAAGCTGGCTGTCGGGGAATGCGGTGGTGCGGATCGAAAAGCCGATAATATCGAATTCGCCCAATGACTTAAGCTTTTCCTTGAATTCCTGTTCGTTGTGGAGATAAAGCAGGTGCATAAGCTTAACGTCGTGTCCGCCCTGCTTCATGACTGCCGAAATCGATGCCAAGCCCTCGCTGTAGTTACCGCCGGTGAGCTTACCGGTAAGCTCGCGGTCGGTATAGTCGGGGTAAACAAGCAGCATTCTTGCTTTTCTGCCGTTGAGATTTTTAAGTTCCATAATCTTTATTTCACACGGGTTTTATATTCCGTGGCCTTTCTCATTCGTTTTAATCCTTTGCGTCGAACCAGCTTTTGCCGATTCCGATATCTACCTGCAAGGGGACCTTAAGGTCTGCCGCGCCCTGCATTGCCTCGCGCAGTATCGCTTCTGCTCTTTCGGCTTCTTCAATCGGCGATTCGATAATCAATTCGTCGTGTATTTGAAGAATAAGCCGTGCCTTAAGTCCTGCCTCGCGAAGCATTTTGTCGGTGCGTATCATTGCGATTTTTATCAAATCCGCCGCCGCACCCTGTATCGGTGTGTTCATTGCAACACGTTCGCCGAACGCTTGGAGGTTTTTGTTGGTTGCATTTATTTCGGGGATATAACGTCTTCTGCCGAATATCGTATCGACAAATCCGTTTTCACGTGCGAAGGCTTTCGTGCTTTCAAGGTATTCCGAAACGCCGCTGTATTTTGCAAGGTAGTTATGAATATATTCTGCGGCAACCTTTTTGGGGATTTTAAGGTCCTGCGAAAGCGAATAATCGCCGATACCGTAAATTATACCGAAGTTTACCGCCTTTGCGCGCTTTCTCATTTCGCTTGTGACGAATTCGGTAGGTACGCCGAATACCTGACTTGCCGTAACGGTGTGGATATCCTCTCCGCTTAAAAACGCATTGATAAGCGTTTCATCGTCGGCAACGTGTGCAAGCACGCGAAGCTCGATTTGCGAATAGTCGGCATCGATTAAAATATTGCCGTCATCCGCAACGAAAAATCTGCGCAATTCCTTGCCTTTTTCGCTTCGCACAGGGATGTTTTGCAAATTCGGCTCTGCCGAAGAAAGACGTCCCGTGAGCGTTTGCGTTTGCTTAAAGGTCGTGTGGATGCGTCCGTTTTCGGTAATTTGCTTACCCAAGCCGTCGCAATAGGTGTTTTTAAGCTTTGTGTCCTTGCGGTAATCGAGAATGTGCTCGATTATCGGGTGGTAATCTACAAGCTTTTCCAAAACCGAAACGTCGGTGGAATATCCGCTTTTGGTCTTGCGGAAGTGGGGAAGACCGAGGTCCTCGAAAAGTATCGTTCCCAATTGCTTGGGTGAATTGATGTTGAATTTTTCGCCTGCAAGCGACCATATCGCTTCTTCGCCTTGGACAATCGCTTTGTCAAGCTGTGCGCCGAAATCGTCAAGCGCCAATCTGTCGACCTTAAAGCCACGGTGCTCCATATCGCAAAGCACGCTTGCAAGCGGAAGCTCGATATTTTCGTAAAGCGAGCGCTGACCGTCTGTCAGCTTTTCCTGAAGCTTGCCGAACATTTCGGGAAGCAGCGAAACCTTGACATCGCTTGAGGATACACCCAACAAGTCAAGCGCCAATTTGCCGAAGGTCACACCGTTATCGGCGGGCGATACGACGTAGGCAAGGAGCGAAACGTCGTCAAGCTTGGCATTAAGCACGCAATTTTCTCGCTTTGCAATATGCAAAATGTCCTTCACCGGCCAGCAGATGCATTTTTCACAGTCGGACAAAATTTTTATGCCGTCGTTAACACTGCCCGAATAAAGAGAATTTTCGCAGGAAACGAAAAGTGTTTCGTTTTCGCAATGTGCAAAAATGGTTTTGCCGCTTGCATCAAGGTCGGCAATGTCTTTGAATTCCTCGTCTGCCGCCGCTTCGGGAGCAACGGAATCGAGCTTTTCAAGAAATTGTCTGAAGCCCAAGCGTGTGTACGATTCTCTTAACTTCAAGGTGTTTCCGCCCTTGTAAAGGCAATCGTCGAGAGGGAAGTCAAGCGGAACGTCGAGCTTGATTTCGGCAAGAAAACGTGAAATGTAAGCGCTTTCCTTACCGTCCACAAGCTTTTTATTGGTTGCGCCCGTGATTTTATCGATATTTTCGTAAACGCCGTCGAGCGAGCCGTATTCGGCAATAAGCTTTGTCGCGCCCTTTTCGCCGATGCCGGGGACACCCGTGATGTTATCCGAGCTGTCGCCCATTATCGCCTTGACGTCGATAAGCTTTTTCGGCTCAACACCGTATTTTTCAAAAATTTCCTTCGGGGTGGTGATTTTCGTTTCGTCGTTTGCGGCAAGCAAAACTGTCACGTTTTCGTTGACAAGCTGAAAGCTGTCACGGTCGCCCGTTACGATAAAGGTGTGCTCGCCGATTTTTGAAAATTCATAGGAAAGCGTGCCCAAAATATCGTCTGCTTCATAGCCTGCAATTTCAATCACCTTTAAGCCCAAAGCGGTTGCGATTTCGTGCGCGATGGGAAGCTGAAGCGCCAGTTCATCGGGCATCGGCTTGCGCGTCGCCTTGTAGGTATCGCACGCCTTGTGGCGGAAGGTTTTTTCCTTAAGGTCAAACGCTATCGCCGCATAAGTCGGGTTGCCGCCTATTTGCGCTATTGCCTTGTTAATCATACCGACAAAGCCGTAAATTGCGTTTGTCGGCGTGCCGTCGGGCGCGGTCAACGGACGCACTCCGTAAAAAGCGCGGTTGAGTATGCTGTTTCCGTCAAAAATCAATGCTTTGCCCATAGCGTCTGCCTCACATAATTATTCAGTATTATTGTACCATTTGCATTCTTCAAAGTCAAGGAATTAGCGAAAGTAAATGCATCTTTTCGGAAAGATTTTTGCCTTTTCTGCAACAAAAAAATACCGCCTGCGAAAAACAAGCGGTATTTTAAAGCTTTGCCTTAATTATTTTAAAATTTTGAAATAATCGAGGAACGAAAGAACGATGCCGACGAGAATGTAAAGGTCGATAAGACCGCAAACAAGACCGACAATGATGCCGATAATGGGAATGCCTGCCAAAAGACCGATTACAAAGCCGAGAACGATACCGATAACGAGTTGGATAACAACGTTAATGATGAGAGCCGCGATATCCTTTTTGGTTACGAAAGAAAAGGGCCAAATTTTCTTAAGAAGATCCATAATAACCTCCGAATATTTAGTTTGTTTTATTGTACTACTCTTTTAACGCAATTGCAACAGTTTTTTCGATTTCAGAACAAATTTTTTACGTCGTAATCGGGGACTGCGCCCAATTGGGTAACCACAAAATCGCTTAATGCGACCGCGCGGTCGAGCGCAACGCTTACCGATTTGCCCGAAAGGATGCTTACAAGGAAGCAAGCGGCAAAGCTGTCACCTGCACCGACGGTTGAAACGACCGTTCCCTTCGGCTTGTTGGAATAAAGCACGGTTTTGTTACGGCAGTCATATACCAAGGCACCGTCCTTGCCGAGCGTTAAGCAGATATATTTAAGCTTCGGGTAGGCCTTCGACAGGTCGAGAAGCACGTTGATGTGATCTCGCTTGCCGAAAAATCCAATCTCCTCGTCGCTTATTTTAAGTATAGTCGTTTCCTTTAAAAGTGTGTTTACAAGCTCACGCGTGTAAAAATCACCGCGGAAGTTTACGTCGAAGAAAACTTCCTTTGCGTCGGTATATTTAAGCAGCTTTTCAAAGGTTCTTCTCGAATCGGGCGAGCGCATTGCAAGCGTGCCCATATAAAGCGCATCAAACTTTCCGCGCGGACAGACGTCGGGAATGTGGTCGTATGCAACGTCACGCACGAGGTCATAGCTCGGCTTGCCGTCGGTAAGGGTGACTGCGCAGTATCCCGTTTTGTATTTGCGGTCGATGTGGATATAGTCGCGCTTTATTCCCAAGCGGTCGACCTCGCTTAAGGCGTCAATGCCGTTTTCATCGTTGCCGATTGCCGAAACCATATAGCTTTCCGCGCCTAATTTTGCCGCGTGTGCCGCAAAGTTAAAGGGTGCACCGCCGATTTTTTTCTCATCGGGAAAAACATCCCAGAGAATTTCGCCGAATGACAGTATTTTCATAATATCGCCTCTTAAACAGAAGCCCGAAAATTATCGGGCTTCTTAATCGTTAAGTTAATTATTTGTTTTCGTTGTCCTTGAAGAATTCAAGAGTGTCCTCAAGCTGCTTTTGCGCGATAGATTCCTTTTGCTCGTAAGAGGAAGCAAAGGTGCCGACCTGTGCGCTTGCCATATTGTGGAGAAGAGTGCCGAGATCGCCCCATCTGAACGCAAGACCGACGTCACATCCGCGGTTGGGAAGGATGTAGTTGTTGAGCATATCAACCGAATCGTCGTCGCGTATCTTCATATACTCAAGGATTTCCTTGTAGTTGGGGGAAACGATGTTCATACTTGCCGCACCCATAACGTTAAGCACGTCGGATACCATTTGAAGCTCGCTTGAAGGAACGCAGGTGGGGATAGCGAAGCAGGTGCTCGACCAAGGGTTAACAAGCGAATAATAAACATCCTGAGTTTCGTCTGCCTTGGGAACGGGAACCATGCCGAAGTGCTGTTCCATAACGCCGAGCTCAATAACGGTACCTACGTTACCGTTGTAGAAAAGTGCTCTGCCCGAGGTAAATGCCTCTTGAACGAGAACGCTGGGCCATTCAACTATGCCAAAGTAGTCGTTTGCGGAAATATAGTAGTTATCGTTCTGAACGAATTCCTGCAATTTTTCCATAAGCTTTGCACTGCGCTCGTTGTACATCGTAAGGGTGGGGTAGCCGTCCTTATCCGCCTGTGCGATTCTTTCGCCCGATCCGTAGAAGATACTCCACATATCGTCGTTTTGACCGCCCCAGCCGAATTCATCCTTATAGTCGATAACGCCAGAATTGTCAACGTCCTTGGAAATAAGCGATGCCGCCTCGAAAACGGTATCTACAGTCCATTTGCCGTTGCGTACAAGCTCGTAAGGATTACCGCCGAGCTTGTCGGAAATGCCGTTTTTGTTCCAAAGGTCGAGGTTGACGTAAAGAGCCGCCGTGCTCGATTTGTTGCCGATACCGATATCGCCGATGGTGAAATAAAGCTGATTTGCATAGGTCATGCTTTCGTTGAATTCCTGATTCCACCAAGGAGCCTCTATTTGAAGGCCTTCGACGTTATAAAGATTATAGAACATTTCCTCGGTAGAAAGCATTGCGCCGTCATAAAGGCAGGGAACAACGATTTGGTAATCGGAGGTAGCCGACATATTGCCTTCGCGGATTGCTTTTGCCATACCGCCGCCGGGACGTCCGCCGGTGTCGTGAACTCTCATCTCCTCGATCTTACAGCCCAAAAGCTGTTCAACCGCTTCGGAACGGAGCTTTAAGCTTTCGTTAAGAACTACGGGCATAGTAACGGTCAGACCGTCAACGTAGGTCTTTTTCGAGTCGTCTGCATAAGGGTTATAAAGAATTTCGGATTCGTATGTTGTGTTAACGCTGCAGGTAAGGAAGGTTACAGTCTTACCCGTGTAGTTTTTGCCGCTGATAACTGCGAAATATTTGCCGGTCGAATCCTGATACTCGCTGTAGGATACATCGGTGGATTCTTCTGTATTGGAATCGGTGGCCACGCTCGATTCGGTTGCTTCTTCCTCGCAACCGGTCAGAGCAAGCGCACTAACAAAGCAAAGAACGAGAATAAGCGACAAAAATCTTAACTTTTTCATAGTAATTCCTCCGTAAACATATTTATACACTTGAATGATAACACAATCAAAACGCAATTTCAAGTACATTTTCAACGCTTTTCGGTCGAAAAAAATATATACTTGCAAAAATCGGAGGAATATGATAACATAATTCCGTAATATATTTGTTGTCAGCTTGCTTGACATAGGGGGACTTTGTATGACTAAAGAAGAAAAGAAAGCCGCAAAATCCTTAAAAAACAAAGCAAAAAAAGAGGGAAGACGTGTCCGCACGCTCGACCCGATGCACTACGTTGCACTTTATCTTATGAAGGACCGCAACGATGCGACGAATTATTTATCCGAAAAGCTTGATATCGGCACCGCCGAGGAATACGTAAAGCAAAAGCGTGAGCAGGGGCTTACCGATTTCAGTATAATGCATCTTTATCTTGCCGCATTGGTTCGTATGTATTCACAGCATCCCGAAATGAACCGTTTTATCCGCGGAAGACGTATTTATGCAAGAAATAATATCGAAATAGTAATGACGGTAAAAAAGGAAATGAAGCTTAACGCCGACGATACGGTGGTAAAGCTTATTTATCCGCCCGAAGCGACTGCGGATGACGTTTACCGTATAACCAACGACGTTATTCGCTCTGCGCTTGAATCCAACGACGATTTTGAAGGCGTTGCCAAGACCTTAAACAAGCTTCCGAGGTTTTTGCTTCGCATTATTGCGTGGTTTTTGGAACGGATGGAGTTTTACGGCATTGTTCCGAAATCGCTGACCTCGGTGTCGCCGTTTCACGGAAGCTTGGTCGTAACCTCGCTTGCTTCGCTCGGTATTCCGCCGATATATCACCATTTGTATAATTTCGGCAATATTCCGATATTCTTTGCCTTTGGCAGAAGATATAAGGAAAATGAACTGCAAGCCGACGGAAGCGTGAAAAGGGTGACCTATATGGATTACCGCATCTCCTGTGACGAGCGCATTGCTGACGGACACGCCTATTCTGTGTCGCTCCGCTACTTCAACAGCTTAATGCGTAATCCCTATATTTTGGATGCTCCGCCCGAATGTGTTGTTGAGGATATCCCCTGACAGAAAGTGCATACACAAAAAGACGCCTTCATTTGAAAGCGTCTTTTATTATTTTCCGAAGTTATTAAATTCTTCAAAGCTTCCGTTAAAAACGTTCATATCGATAAATCGCTCGTCACCGTTATATCCGTCAAGATGCGCTCGGTTGGTATATTGCCAAAAGCTCCATTTGCGACCGTCGGAAATAACCGGCTTTGAGTAAACGCCCCGAATCCATATCGGATTGTTTTCGTATCTGCCTTCGATGAAGAGCGAATATTCTTCCTCCGCGGTATAAATAATCGGATGCATACCGTAGTGAGAATAAAGCGAATCGATCATTTTATCAAGCTCGGCGACGATTTTATCCTTTTCTGCGTTTTCAGCCGAAAAATTGCCGTAAAATTCAAGGTCGATTACCGGCGGAAGCATATTTTCGGTCTTCGGTACTGTATTTATAAAATGCGCGGCTTGGGTATCTCCGCCGCTTTCAAAGCTGAAGAAATGATATGCGCCGACACGTAGGTCGGTCTTTACCGCTTCGGTGTAATTAAAGTCAAAGCGCTTGTCGGTAAAGCTGCTGCCTTCGGTCGCCTTGATAAATGCAAAATCGATGTCCTGCGATGCAAGAACGCTCCAATCAATCTCGCCCTGATAAGCCGAAACGTCAACACCTCGCACGGGATATTCTTCGTAATTCGGGTTGTTGATAAGTATTTTCCCGTTCCACAAAAGCAAAGCGAGGACCGATGCGGACAGGGCAATTACCGACATAACGGCAAGAATGGTTATTTTTGCGGTTCTGTTCATATCGACATGGCAGTCCTTTCTTATGGCGTTACCGAATTATAACATTTGCGTTTGGTAGGTGTCAATCGCTCTTTTGTAAAATTTGTTCTGTTTTTTGCAGTTGATTAGGGGTTTACTGTGTCGATTTTAGAAAAAATTACAAATTCAAAAAAACTATTGAAAATGGATTTTGGTTGTGCTATCATCTGCGTTTGGAAATTGAGAAAACTATGATTTTGCATTTTATTAATATGAAAGATAGGTGAATGTTTTGGAAACCTTGATGCCAATAGGTATTGCCATGACTGCGGGACTTTTGCTTTCGCGTTTGGTTAAGAAATTCAAGCTCCCCGCTGTTACAGGTTATCTTATCGCAGGTATTCTCGTCGGTCCCTACTGTCTCGGTCAGCTCGCAACTCTCACCGGTGTTGAATGGCTCGGCTTTGCCAATGCCGAAGCGGTCGAAAACAACAACATCCTTTCGAAGGTTGCTTTGGGCTTTATCGCATTTGCAATCGGTGACGAATTCCGTTTGAGTCAGCTTAAAAAGATTGGTAAGCAGGCAACTGTTATCGGTATTTTCCAGGCACTCGTTGCAACGATTGTCGTTGACCTTGCACTTATCGCACTTTGCCAATTCCTTCCCGAAGACGTTATCAACACACCTTCGGCATTGGTGCTCGGCGCAGTTGCAACCGCAACCGCACCTGCGGCAACGCTTATGGTTGTTCGTCAGTATAAAGCAAAGGGTAAGCTTACCGATATCCTTCTCCCCGTCGTTGCTATCGACGACGCTGTCGGCCTTGTTGTTTTCGCGGTATCGTTCGGTATTGCGGGCTCGATACAAAACGGCGAAGCATTAAGTGCGATTTCGGTTCTTGTCGAACCGCTTTTGGAGGTCGTTCTTTCGCTCGCTCTCGGTCTTGTGCTCGGTATCCTTTTCAGCGCGGCGGAAAAATACTTCAAGTCGAACAGTAAGCGCTTGACCCTTTCTATCACCTTTGTAATTATGGCGGTTGCACTTTCGATGTTCGAAACCCATATCGGCGACATCCACATCAAGTTCTCCTCGCTTTTGGTTTGTATGATGCTCGGTACCGTATTTTGCAATATGTGCGATTTTTCGGACGAAATCATGGGCAAGACAGACAAATGGACTGCGCCCCTCTTCCTCCTTTTCTTCGTGCTTTCGGGTGCAGAGCTCAAGTTCGATATGTTCGGTAATTGGCTTATCGTTCTTGTCGGTGTGGTTTACATCCTTACCCGTTCGGTTGGTAAGATCCTCGGCGCATCGTTGAGCGCAAAGATGACAAAATGCGACCCCACCATTACAAAATATCTCGGCATTACGCTTCTTCCCCAAGCAGGCGTTGCGTTGGGTATGTCGCTCATCGCTGCTGAATCGCTTGGCGAAGCAGGTGCGATGATTCGTAACATCACGCTTTTCGCGGTTCTTGTTTACGAGCTTGTCGGCCCGATGCTTACAAAAATCGCGCTTACCAAAGCAGGCGATATCGTTCCCCGTAAGGTCATCAACCTCGGCGAAGAAGACGACGAATAATCGGTTCGCTTTCGTATAAGCCCTTTACGGTGTTAAAAAAGCAATAAAAATTAAAAGTGTACTTCTCGGAATGAAAAGTACACTTTTGTTTTATTCAACGTCAAATCTCGAAACGTAAACCGGTTCTTCAGCCTCATCCTCGGTGCTCTTGGGGTCGCGACCGAATTTGTTTTTGCCGACGGTGCCGGGGGTAGCCATCCAGACGATAAAGATGATCGAGCAGGCGGAAGAAACGATCGAGTTCAAAATACCGCCCAATCCGACAAGCGCAAGCATACCCGAAACGACGAAGGGCAGATATTTGATGAACAAATGGAAAATGCCCCTATCGGTGTCGTGCAGCCTTCTTATCGTAATCGCCAAGGTCGGAACGAGCGAAAGAAACATATACGCAATGCAAATTATCCAAGCGAAAACAGTGATGGTCGTTGATGCAAAATAGGAGCAAAGCAGGGCTATTCCCAAGCTTCCGTATGCAACGATCATATCGCAAACGGAATAAAGCCAATAATCCCTTCTTCTTGTGCGTCCGTCCCAATGCTTCCACAGTTTCAGTCCGTTGATATACGCTTTGATCATAATAAAGTCCTCCTTTTTCTAAAGCGTTACCTGATTATATCACGCAATCATATGATTGTCAAGAACTTTTGTAACATTTTTTTAATATTTTTGTCTTTTACTTGACAAAACACGGAAATCATTATATTATCAAGGTAGCGAAATGATTTTGAAATGATTCACATAAAAAGGAGAAAACTATGGAAAAATTAAGAGTTGCCATTATCGGCACAGGCGGTATCAGTAACAGCCATATGGGCGGCTACAAAGCAATTCCCGACAAATGCGAAGTCGTTGCAGTCTGCGACCTTGACGAAAACAAGGCTAAAAACTATGCAAACGCATATAATGTTCCTGCATATTACACCGATTTTAACGAAATGTTCGCAAAGGAAAAGATAGATGCCGTTTCGGTTTGTACCTGGAACTCCTCGCACGCACCCGCAACCATCGCCGCGCTTAACGCAGGCTGTCACGTTATTTGCGAAAAGCCGATGGCTATGAATACCGAAGAGGCAGAAGCAATGCTTGCCGCTTCAAAGGCTAACAACAAGGTGCTTATGGTTGGCTTCGTCCGCCGTTTCGGTAACGATGCAGACCTTATCCGTCAATTCAGCGACGGCGGCACTTTGGGCGACCTTTATTATGCAAAAGCAACCTATCTTCGCCGTAACGGCTGCCCCGGCGGCTGGTTCGGCGATAAAGAATACGCAGGCGGCGGTCCTCTTATCGACCTCGGTGTGCACGTTATCGACCTTGTTCGCTTCCTCGCAGGTAACCCCAAGCCCATATCGGCTTACGGCGTAACCTATAACAACCTCGACCCCAACCGTGCAGGCGGCGGTCAAAGCTGGGTTTCCACCACAAAGGGCCACAACTTCAAATATGACGTTGAAGAAATGGCTGCCGCAATGATTCGCTTTGATAACGGTCTTACCCTTTCGGTTGAAGCTTCCTTTAAGCTCAACATTAAGAACGACCGCGGCGAAATCGAGCTTTTCGGTACCAAAGCAGGCGCAAAGATCGATCCGCAGGTTGAATTCTTCGGCGATATGAACGGCAGATTCGTTAACATTAAGCCGAGCGGCGACTCCTCGCTTTCCTTCGACGGTCTTTTCGCACGTGAAATCAACCACTTTGTTGAATGCTGCTTCGGCAACTGCGAATGCATCGCTCCGGGCGAAGACGGCGTTGTTCTTATGAAGATTCTCGATGCTATTTACGAATCGGCAAGAACCGGACACGAAGTGGTTATTAAGTAAGAAGTAAGGAAGCTTTTTGCGAGCAAAAGCGATTATTTCATTGTAAAAATGCTTTGCATTTTGAAGTGGGTAATATTTAACTTAATAAACGATGATAGGAACAGAGAATTTTTTCTCTGTTCTTGTCCTTTTTGTCGGTTTTTATTTGTTATGCTATACAGATACGGAGGTGGTTTGCGAGATGCTTGTGTTTATGGCGCTTATCGATAATTCGGACGAGCGCGAAAAATTCGTTGCCGTTTACGAAAAGTATAAAACAAAAATGTTTGCGGTGGCATATAACGTTTTAAAGGACGAATACTCGGCGGAGGATGCCGTGCACGAGGCGTTCATTGCCGTTGCGCGTAACATAAGCAAATTAAAGGATATCGATTCCTCGGAAACCGCTGCTTATCTATGCCGTGCCGCAAAAAGCCGTGCCTTGAATATATACGAAGCGAAACGGCGCGAATCCGAGCGTCAAAGCCATATCGACGAGGATTTCGACATCCCGTTTGAGGAGGACGGCTTTAACGCTATCATTTCGGAAAGCGAGATTTCGGATATCGCAAAATGCATCAACAAGCTGCCCGAAAAATACCGCACGGTTATCGTTTTGCGCTATCTCGACGAAATGAAGCCGAGCCGGATAGCAACCCTTTTAAACCTTAATGTCGAAACGGTGAAAAAGCGTTTGCTTCGCGGCAAGGCGTTACTTAAAGAATTTTTGGAGGAGCATAAATGAATATAAACGAAAAGCTTAAAAATGCTTCTCTTGAAGCCGAAAAGGAAGCGTTTTTGAATCTGCCCGACGACGAAAATATCGCTTGGACTCCCTCGGAAAGGTTCCAATCCGACATTGCGAAGATTACCGTCGGCAGAACGAAACGGTTTAGTTTAAAAAGAAGGATATTGGCAATTTCGGCGGCGGTTTTGTCGGTCGCGGCAGTTGCGGTTTCTGTTCCTTTAATGACGAACGAGCCCGAAACGAGCAAGCCCGAAATATCGGCAACCTATAACAACTTTTACAACAATACCGTTTCGGAGATAGAAATAGTCGCTCAACCCGAATATATCCCCAAGGGCTACACCGTCAACAGCTGTACCGTTTGGACAGACGGATCTCTGCAGATCGAATATATCAACGGCGAAAACAAAATCGTTTTCAAAAGCTACCCTGCCGATGAGGTTGACGTTTCTGCATTTGACGAGGTTATCGAAAAACTCGACATCAACGGAAACGACGGCTTTGCCGCAAACAATTTCAACGGTGCTCTCAACAACAATATCGCTTGGAATGACGGCAATTTTTCATATATCATCACAAACGATATGGGCGTTGAGCTTGAAGAATTGGTCAAGGTCGCATTAAGCGTTAACAGTGAAAAATAAAAAGCAAAAATATTTCACAAAAAAGGCAGATTTTTTTCTCTGCCTTTTTGCGTGTAAGTTGTGAACAAAATGTTTCGTAACAATTTGTTAATATTTGTTTTTCGGCAGTACGGTCAGCTTCGGCAAAGCAAAAACATACGCAATCGCTTGTGCCGCAACCGTTTTTACGGCAAAAGAAAAATTCTGCAAAGCATATAAAGCAACGTAACTGTACACAGAGTTAGAGAAAGAGTTAGAGAAAGAAAAAGAGTTACAGTTACAGTTTTAGTTAAAAAAGAAAAAACGCGCATAAGCGCGTTTAAAACATAACGGACACACAACAAACAAATATTATTTTTTTATTATTTATGATTTTATGTTATATAAGGTGCGGTTATTTCCGCACCTTACGTTTTATTGCTTTGTTTGTTTTTTTCTGTCGTAAATGCGTTCGCCGAAGTATCCGATCAGTGCAACAACAACCGCAACGGCGATGCCTGCATAGACGTCGAGGATGCTATGCTGCTTGATAAATACGGTGGATGCCGCAATCATCACGCACCAGATTCCTGTAAGAATCTTTGCATATAACCTTTTGCACATCGTTTTGCTTTGCAATATCACAAAAAACATCGCAAAGGATATCGAAACGTGCATTGAGGGCATTACGTTTCTCGGCGGTGTATCGGCGGCATAGATTATCTTTACCAAATCGACCGCAACATTATCTCTGCCGAGTGTGTCAAAATCGGGGCGAAGCGCTTCGTCAATGCCGTTGGGGATAAAGGTACAGATAAGCATCGGTACCAGCATCGCGCCGACAAGCACAAGGTTTGAGCGCAAAAATTCACGCCTGTTGCTTTTGAAAAGGGGATAGATAACGATTGCCGCAATGCAGAAATACCAGGTGCAGTAAGGTATGATGAACCACTCGCAAAACGGAATTTTTGCATCGAGCGGACTTTCGATAAGCAACACCTTATCGTCAAGAAAACCGATACGTAAAAGCTCGTACCATATCGAATGGAACGGCCAATACAGCAGAATCAGGCTGTATTTATGCGTTGTTATGTAATCTTTAATTAATTTCATAATATGCCTCGAATGTCGGCGATTGTCGAATTACGTAATTATATCACGATTCATTCGGTTTTTCAAGGGTTACATATAAAGCTTTAAGGTTTTCTCGATCCAATAATCAAATTCCGCGCTCGGGCAATGCTGCTCCAATTCCTTAAAACGCTTGTATGCATCGATTCCGTCGGTCGGATCGTGCCAGATATCGGCAAAAATATAGTCGAAGGTGTAATTTTTTGCCTCTTTTTCGGCAAATTCAAAGGCATCGGCGCAAATAATCTCCACCTTTTCGGGGTGTGTAAAGCAGGGCAAAATAAGCTCGTTAAAGAGCGCAATGACCGATTCGTCCCGTTCTACTACGGTAACGCTTTCGACCTCGTCCTTTCGAGCGCACATAAACGCAAAATAACCGAGTCCGAGCCCGTAGGTGCAAACCCTTCCTTTCGCCTTTTGTATCGGCAGACGTTGGGTGACGATTTCGTTTGGCATCATCGTCATCCACTCTCTTCCGTTTTGCAGAACGGACAGGAATTTGAATTCTCGGTCGAAATAGCCGATTTGCGGAATAACACGTCCGTCGGGAAGCGTTATCGGATCGTCACAGACAAAGGCGGTAAAGGGCGTAAGCAGGTCCTCGCGAAGCTCCCATTCGTTAACCCTTTTGCCGTCCTTAATGCGCACCGCCTTGTAAAATTCGTCGTTTGTGAAATATTCATCGTCAAGATGATGAATCATTAACGGAGAGTAGCTTTCCCAAAGGGTGCGGTCGGATTCGATATCGGTATCAAACCCCAATGCCGCACAAAGCAGAAGCGAATAGGCGTTTTCGACGGTAAGACCGTAGCTTTGGGTCAGCTCACGCACCATTTCCTCGGTGATAAAATCGGGCTTGTTGTTTAGAAGTAATGCAAGTCGGTCGAAAATTATGCCGTTTGAGCCTTTTATCTCGTCATAGGTCATATTCTCACCTCGGTC
Source organism: Eubacteriales bacterium (assembly GCA_045657425.1). Lineage (GTDB taxonomy): Bacteria > Bacillota > Clostridia > Oscillospirales > CAG-382 > Coliplasma. The sequence continues at coordinate 12,286 of JAZOTA010000010.1, read as the reverse complement.
ATGCCAAGCATCCTTTTGCGCTTGCGCAAGATTATGACGAAGCAGGTAAAGTGCGCCGCAGTCGTTATAAGCCAAGTCGCAGGATAGGAAATATAAAGTATTTCGATTTGATGAAGCTGTGCAAACACGGTATATATCCAAATAACGCGCAACAGACACGAGCCGACAAGCGAAACGATTGCCGAAACGAGCGAAGCGCCCAAGCCACGCAGCATACCCGACATAACCTCCATCATACCGCAAAGGCAATAAGGCGCGCCGACGATAAGCAGTCTTGTCATACCGACACGCATTGTTTCGCTCGTTTCAACGGTGCCCTCGACACCGAAAAGCGAAAGCAGCTGCGGTCCAAAAAGGTAACACGTGCCGCCGAGTATCACGCCGAGCACAACAACCATTCCCAAGCATTCGGCACAGACCTTTTTGATGCGGTCGTATCGCAAAGCACCTGCGTTTTGTCCCGCAAAGGCAAGGGAAGCGTGATAAAGCGAGTTCATTGCGATGTAAATAAGTCCGTCGATGTTTGCCGCCGCGGTGTTTGCCGCCATTGTGGCAGGTCCGAATGAGTTTATCGACGATTGGATAAGCACGTTCGAAACCGAGAAAAGACAGCCCTGCACACCTGCGGGCACGCCGATTTTGATTATCTTTATCAGCTTATCGCGACGGATATAGAGATGCTTTATATCGAGCTTGCAATAATCGTCAAGCTTGGTAAGATAACGCAAAACGAGGAAAGCCGAAAGGTATTGCGAAATAATCGTCGCAAGAGCAACACCCAAAACGTCGAGATGGAAGGCGACCACGAAAATAAAGTTAAGACCGACGTTTACTGCGCCCGAAGCCAAAAGGAAATAAAACGGCCGTTTCGTATCGCCGCGCGCGTTGATTATCGCCGCACCGTAGTTATATGCCATCTGCGCAGGCATTCCGAGGAATATTGTACGCATATAAACCGTCGATTGACCGATAACAGTTTCGGGCACACCCATCAAGCCAAGCAAGGGCTCGGCGGCGAAAAAGCCGAAAATCGAAATAATAATGCCCAAAATACCCGACAGAGATACCGAGGTGTGAACAATGTCCTTAACCTGCTCATCCTTGCCCGAGCCGAATGCGTGCGAGATAGAAACGTTCGCGCCGACCGCAAGACCGATGAAAAGACCGGTTATCAGCGCAGATATCGAGCCGGTTGAGCCGACCGCCGCCAAAGCTGTTTCGCCATCCTCGGCAAAGCGTCCGACAATAACCGTATCGGCAGAGTTATAAAGGAATTGCAAAACACCCGTACCCAAAACGGGCAGAGCATATTTTAATATGTTTTTGAATATCGGCCCTTCGGTCATATTCATTCTTGTATTAGTCGCCATAAGAAAAGCTCCCAACAGCAAATTTCAACTAAATTATATTCCTTTTGACCTTAAAGTCAAGGGAATTCGGCAGATATTAATTTTTCTCCGAAAACGCCAAAAAAACCTTGTCCGAAAAAGCACTTTTTGAGTTACTTAATATATGAAAGCCAATCGAGTCGACAGCTTAACAAAAGCGGAATAATATGAAAAAATGCTCTCCGAACGAAAATCGGGGAGCTTTTTGCGGTTTTTTATAACAAATTCATTACAAACGTGTTTTAAAATGCTTAAAAAATATGGTATAATAAACGCATAAAGCGTAAAAAGGCGGTGAAAAAATGGCAAGGATACTTATTGTGGAGGATGAGCGTCCGATACGCAATCTGATACAGCGAAATTTAGAGCTTATCGGTCACACCTGTGTCGGTGTGGGCGACGGTGCAGATGCGCTTGAGCTTATGATAAGCGAGCAGTTTGACCTGCTTATATTCGACATTATGCTTCCCGGTGTTTCGGGGTTTGAGCTTATCGGTCACGCAGACGGCACTCCAACGATATTCGTAACCGCAAAGGAGGGCATTAACGACCGTTTAAAGGGTCTTTCGCTCGGAGCGGACGATTATATCGTCAAGCCCTTTGAGATTCAGGAGCTCATACTGCGTGTACGCGCGGTTTTGAGAAGAACCAAAAAGGACGACAAAAAATTGGAATTCGACGATATCGTTATCGATTTTTCGGCAAAAAAGGTTTTCAAAAACGGACTTGAGGCGGTTCTTACACCCAAGGAATATTCGCTTTTGGAAACGCTTGTGCTCAACCGAAACATAGCGCTCTCACGCGAGAAGCTGATAAATCTTGTTTGGGGCTACGATTACGAGGGCGATACACGCACCATCGACGTGCATATCCGACAGCTCCGCGCAAAGCTGGGGCTTGCAAATAGGCTTAAGACCCTTTACAAGACCGGATACAGGTTTGAACTATGAGATTTAAGGACAAAACTTATATAATCACGCTTGTGCTGTTCCTGCTTTTCCTTAACGCAGGTATATTCTCGCTTGCCTATTACACCAACCAAAAAAGCGTTTCTGCGGCGTATGAGCTATGCCATTCGGAGGCATCGGTTATCATCGAGGCGTTTGAAGACGATATTACCTACCTCGGACCGAGCGGCAGACAGCAGATAATGTATTCCTACGGCGTTCATTACGTTCAAAAAAACATCGGCGTTTGCTTTGTTTCCTCCGATGGCGAAACGCAATACACGAGCTTTCCGCAGGGACTTTTTATTCCGCCTGCGGGACAGAGTGCCACCCAAAGGTACGACGGTCGGCGGATTTACATTATTTCCCAAAGCATCGCCAACGGGCAGTACACCTTTACCTATGCAAAGGACCTGACCTATCTTGACGAGGATTTCGAAAGCATTTCCGTTGTTTTCATTATCACCTCGTTGGGCGCATCGGCGCTTTTGGCGGTTATTTTGTTTTTCGTTCTTCACAAGCTGTCAAGCCCTCTTGTGAAGCTTCGCGAGGCGACCGACGCAATATCCAACGGTAATTTCACAATCCGCGCCGACGATTCGGGCAAGGACGAATTTTCGTTGCTTGCGGCGGATTTCAACCGTATGGCAGAGCATATAAGCACTCAAATGCACGAGCTTGAGGACAGCGCAAAAATAAAACAGCAGATGCTTGACAATCTCGCCCACGAAATGCGCACACCCCTTACCTCGATACGCGGCTATGCCGAATATCTGTTGAATGCCAATATCGACGAAAAGGAAAAAATCGAGGCAACCGAATTTATAATCACCGAATCCGAGAGATTGAAATCTATCGGCGAAAAGCTTTTGGACGATGCGTTTATCCGCGAAAACGGAATAAAATGCGAAACCGCAAATCTTGGCACTATCGTTGCCGACACGGCGAAAAAGCTTACGTTTTTTGCAAATAACAGCGGTGTGCAAATTGCCGTGAACGCGCAAAACACCGAATGCTATTGCGATTCACTGCTTGTCGGAATGCTTCTTGCAAACCTTGCCAATAACGCTATCAAGGCGTGTAAGGGCAACGGAAAGGTCGTTTTGAGCTGCGGCACAAAGGACGGTCAGCCCTTCCTTTCGGTGAGCGACAACGGAGTCGGTATGACAAACGAACAGATAACGCGCATTACCGAGCCCTTTTACCGCACCGACAAATCACGCACCCGTAACGACGGCGGAACAGGGCTTGGACTTGCGCTTTGCGACAGAATAGTCAAGGCGCATTCCGCACGTCTTTGCTTTGAATCGGTATTAGGAAAAGGAACTACCGCCACCGTATATTTTACAACTCTATAACAAAACGAGAAAGACTTTAAAATATTCATCCTTTACTATAGCGGTACAGAAAGGAGGAGTGTTTAAATGAAAAGCAAAACACTCGCAATTATCACAGCGACCCTTATTACCGCGGCGGCACTTGTTTTAACGGCAAGTCTTTCGCTTCTTAACGGCGCGGCTATCGACATCAGCGACGCAATCGTTTCTGCGGCAGAGCCCGTAGTCGACAACGGAATCGCAGACGATAATGTTGAAATCGAAGTAAACGTTGAAGACACCAACGACGTCGAGATCGACAACAACGTTGATGAAGAAATTTACGTTGAAACCGAAGAAGAAACGCCCGTTGAAAACGAAGCCGTTGAAAACGAAGCTCCCGACGAAAACGCTCCCGCATACGAATATCCCGTTTTCGATTACGTTGAGGGCGACGCGAGATACGTTTACGTCGGCGGCGGAGAACACGTCAGCAAGGGCGTTGTTATCGACGTTTATTCCCACAAAACGGGCAAACTCGTAGGTCAGCTCGCGTTCACCTCGGAGGAGATCACAAGCTATATCAGCTCACTTATGCGTGAAGAGTTCAAGCCCGAAAACGAGCTTTGGATCGAAGAAAAGGTAAGCTGTGTTGCTCTTCCCGAAGGCGATTACAGAATCGAAGTCTATGCAGGCACGTGGTTCTCCTACACCTACGGCACAAGCGGAATTTTTGAGCTTACCCAGTGCACCCTTACCTTCAGCGGCGGCGAAAAGCTTACTGGCTATATCGATTTCCTTATCGCAGACCTTATTGCCGACATCGAAGCAGGCAACGTCGAAGCTCCCGATCCCGAAATGGCTGTTTCCAAGCTCGAATACGGCGGCATCGAAGGCTATTGGGAAGGATATTACAACGAAGTTTGTGATATGTATATCCCCGGCGCAGGCAGATGGTGCGAAAGATTCCCGTATATCCAAGAATAAAAGTATCGCAAAACGTTGCTTTCACTCCTTATTAACGCAAAACTGCCGAGTCATCACTCGGCAGTTTTGTTTTTGTTTACTTTTAAGGGCGTAAACCGCCCGTTTTTCTCAATCTGTTTAAGGCTTTTTGATACCGTTCTTTATGCTTTCGTAAATAAACTTGGCAAAGGGCTTATAGGTATCGTCCTTCGGGTGCAAGCCGTCGACGAAAATTTCCTTGTTGTTGAGCGACCAGGAATAGAGGTCAACGGTTTTAATTTTTCTTTCCTCTGCGATCTTTTTAAGATTCGGGGTTACGTATTTATTTATGTTTGCGGTCCATTCCTCTGCCTTCCATTGGTCGCCGGGCACCTTAAAGAGCGATGTGGGAAGAAGCATAATTATCTGAACGTCGGGATTTACCCCAATGAAAGCATCCAAAAGCTCGTTTGTGCTTTGGATGAACTTGTTTGTTCTGTCGTTTGCAGGATCTTCCCAATTCTTATAAGGTTGAGTGGTGGTCGGGTTTGCATCGTTGGTGCCGAGTGCGAACAGAACAACGTCGGGCTTAAAGCTCTTTGCCTGCTGGAATTCAACCGACTTTTTGTATGCGTATTGGTCGGTGCTTACGATGGAATAACCCGAAATGCCTGCATTGAACACGTAATAATCGAGTCCGAGCATATCCTGAAGAAATGCGGGATAGTTTTTGTTTTTATTCGTCGAAGTGGCGCCGTATGTGATACTGTCGCCCACACATGCAACTCTGATTACATTCTTCTCGCCTTCAAAATTCATATCACTTACCTGCTCCGAATCGTAAATTCTCGACAAAAACGCTTCTCCTGCGCCCAAAGCGCCGTTTGCATAGGTTGCCGCGAAAAGTATTTTTGTGCCCTTCACCTCAACCTTATATTCGCCTATATCGTATCTTTTCGTTTTGTCCTTACAGATATCACGCTTTTCGGTCACGCCGAAGATTATTTCGTTAGCGGTTTCCTTGCTCGAATCGCTTAAGTATTTAAGCGAAACGCCGTAAATTTTTTTCACCTGTTCGACAAACGACTTTGCCGCGTCTATGAATTTTGCGGCATCGCCGCTGTTGTTTTTATAAATAACGGTAAACTCCGAAAGCTTAATTCCGTTAACCGTAGGCTCTTTCTTAACAACGGGGCTTGAGCTTTCGGACGGGGTCGCTTCGTCCGATTCCTCGGCATCGTCACAGCAAGCGACAAGGCAGAGCAGCATCGCCGCCGTCAAAAGGAAACACAAAAATCTTTTCATTTTGTCAGTCCTGCACTTTCAAATCGTTTTCATAATATTATAACGATTATATACTTTATTACATACTTTTGTCAATAACCATCTGCGCTTTTCCTAATCGGAGAAGCTTCGGTTTAACGGCGCTCGCATTTTAAAAAGTGCCGATTATAACGAAAAAGAGAAGCCGCCGCTTCTCTTTTTTCATTTATAAATACTGTCGCATTTGTATTGCCAAATCGTCTTCGAGCTTGATAAGGCGGTTTGCAATGCCCTTTGAATCGCTGTCGGCTTGGGAATATTGGTTAAGATAACGGTGCAATGATTTTACGCCCATGTTACAGCCGTCGGTGATAAGGTCGGCAATCGTCTTGTCGGAATAGTCAAACGCCATTTTCATATTCGTCTTTATCCAGCTCATTCCCTTTGCCGCAGGCGCAGGCTCCTTGCCCTTGTCGCAATGCTCGCAAAGCTTTTGCTTGATTTCGGAAAGCAAAGTTTCGTGCTGGTTGCGGCAATCGGCAAGGCATTCGCGCATTTCACTTGCCTTTACGTCGGACAAAACGTCGTTTATGGAGGAAACACCCATCTTCACACCAGCATCGCACTCGCGCAGTAATTTTACGGTATCGTTTTCGTGCATCATAATTCTCCTTTTTCGTTTTTTATATTATGCACTTCAAAAAACATATTCATTCATTTGTTGACAAACAAGTCGGTTTGTTCTAAAATAAAAGCAATCACGGAGGTAAACGATATGAAGAAACGTATATTTCCTTTATTTCTTTCGATTTTAATCCCCTTTTCGGTAATAGCCGTCGGTTGTTCGGGCGATATTGACGCTTCGACCGCTTCGACTGACGAAAGTGAAATTTCGCTTACCGAATCCAAGGTCGAATCAAGCGATATCGCGAACGACGTTTCGGGCGACGTTTCGGATGAAAGCTCAAAGTCCGACGACGTTTCGGACGAAAGCTCAAAGCCCGACGGGGAGATAAAAAACGAGCCGATAACCCGTCCCGAGGGTTACCCGACGCTTTGCGGAAGCTTTATGCAGCCAAACGCATTCAAGGGTTATTCCTATGACCGAATGAAGCAGCATTTGCAGAATATGTACGATGTCGGCATCGATATTCTTATTCTTCAATGGTCGTTTGAAAATGCGAGTGACGGAGTAACGAGCGTATTTTTCGATTCGGGCTTCGATTCGGGCGACAAGGCAAACACCTTTGACGACAGCGGAAAAAATTTCCTCGACACACTTCTTCGCGCCGCGGAATCGGTTGGAGTTAAGGTCTTTATCGGTCTTAACGAAAATGACGAATGGTGGCAAAAATCGGTCACCGATAAAAATTGGATAGAAAAACAAGCCGAAATCGGTCTTGACGGCGCAAAGCAAATGTATGAAAAATACAAATCGCTCTATCCCAACGCATTTTACGGCTGGTATTTCGTTTTCGAGTTTTATAACTTCCAAGCACCCGAGTCGATGATTGATAACGCGGCTTATCTTTTAAACCTTTACCGCAACGGACTTTACGAAATCGACAATAAAATGCCGATGATGCTTTCGCCCTATATTTCCTCGTCGGGCGCATCGCCCGAGGAAACACAAAGGCTTTGGACAAGCGTTTTCGCCAAGACCGATTTCAAAAACGGCGATATCTTCTGCTGTCAGGATTCGGTCGGTGCAGGGCATGTCAGCATCGACAGGCTGGATGCCTATTACAGCGCGATAAAGAACGCGATCGACACAAAGGACGGGCTTAGATTCTGGGCAAACAACGAGTGCTTCACCCAATCCGATTGGTCTACCGCGCCGCTTGACAGATTTGTCGAGCAACTCAATATCTCGACCAAATACGTCGAAGCGCATATAACCTTTGCCTATTCGCATTATGCAAATCCCGATACGGGCAAGACCGGCTACCACCTTGCATATAAAACATATTACGAAACCGGAAAAATACCCGAATCGATTCTTAAAAAGCCCGAAATCACCTATACCTCGGAATCGTCGGGCGCAACCGTTAAGATAAGCGGCAGTATCCAAAACGCAGACAAAACGCTTATGGGTATCCGCATCTTTAAAAACGGCGAAATGATAAAGCTTATCGACCTTTCGACACAGTACGGCAAGGACGAATATTCCTTTAATTTCACCGATTATAACCTTAACGGAAGCGGAAAAGCAAAATATTCGGTCTGCGGTGTCGATTATTACAATAACAACGGCGAAGCGTTTGAGTTTGAAGTCGATTTCACGGGTAAAAACGGTAAGAACGTGGCAACGGGCAAGTCCTATGTTATCCTTACACCGCCCGAAGCAGGCTATCCCGATGAAGGCGGCAATGCGCTCACCGACGGAAAATTCGGTAACCCTGCCTATTGGAGTCCCGAATGGGTAGGATTTTTGACCAAGCCCGAAATAATTATCGATCTCGGCAAGACCGAAAAGAGCATTTACGCAATTGAGGTCAACACATTAGGCGGCGGAAGCGCGGCTGTCTATGCCCCGACAGAAATAACGGTATTCGTTTCCGATGACGGTAAGGATTTCAAGCAGGTAGCTGCAAAATCATTTTCTCCCGACCTCGGCGTTGACTCCCAAAAAACGGTGCTCCGCAACGTTATACTCGACAATGCCGTTTCGGGCAGATACGTTAAGATCGCAATAGGAACCAACCAAAGCTGGATATTTATTGACGAAATAGGCATTTACGCGGAATAGCCAATAAATACCCGATAGAGGTTTTTTATTGACAATGCAATCGAAAAATGTATAATTAAACCGAGAAAAATTTCGGAGAAATAACGATGATACGAGAATTTATCAAGTACTACAAACCTCATAAAAAGCTGTTTATGTTCGATATGCTCTGTTCGTTCCTTATTGCGCTGACAGACCTATTTTATCCCATTATCACAAAGAACATAATCAACGATTACGTGCCGAACCGCAATTTGCGTCTGCTTTTGACGTGGGCAGGCATTATTCTGGCGCTCTATCTTGTGAAAATGGTACTTAATTATATCGTTTCCTATTGGGGACACGTCGTCGGCGTAAGAATGCAGGGCGATATGCGCCGCGATATGTTCAGAAAGCTTCAGAAGCTGCCCTTTTCATTCTTCGATGAAAACAAAACCGGTACGATACTTTCACGACTCGTCAACGACCTTATGGACGTTTCCGAGCTTGCGCACCACGGGCCCGAGGACCTTTTCCTTTCGGTAATAATGTTTATCGGCTCGTTTATCGCACTTTCGACTATAAACGTCTGGCTTACTCTTATTATCTATGCGCTCATTCCTTTCGTCGTATTCTTCTCGGTTAAAATGCGAAAGAGAATGAAGGATGCGTTCACCAAAACGCGTGAGGAGGTTGCCGAGGTCAACGCAAACGTCGAAACCTCGATTTCGGGCATCCGTGTTTCGCGTGCCTATACCTGCGAAGCGCACGAAAACTCAAAGTTCGATAAAGCCAACGAAAAATATAAAGAAGCACGTGGATTTGCCTATAAGGCGATGGGACAATTCCATTCCGCAATGACCTTTTTCACCGATTTTCTTTATCTTGCGGCGCTTGTCGCAGGCGGTCTGTTTTTCTATAACGGCTTCGTTTCGCCCGAAAGCAAATTTGCAATCGACAGCGGCGAATTTGCGGCATTCATCCTTTATATGGCAATGCTTTTGAAGCCGATAAACCGCTTTATTTCACTTTTCGAGCAGCTTCAAAACGGTATGACCGGCTTTTCGCGCTTCTGCGAAATTATGAAAAAGTCCGACGAGCCCGAAAACGAAAATGCAAAGGTGCTTGAAAACACAAAGGGCGATATCGTCTTTTCCGACGTTACCTTTTCCTATCCTACGGGCGACACGGGAAAGGGCGTTTTGAAAAACCTTTCGTTAAAGATAGATTCGGGCAAAACTGTTGCGCTTGTCGGTCCTTCGGGCGGCGGTAAAACAACGCTTTGCAATCTTATACCTCGCTTTTACGAGCTTGACGGCGGTAAAATCACTATCGACGGAATCGATATAACTGAGCTTTCACGCTATTCTCTCCGCAAAAACATCGGCATAGTGGCGCAGGACGTATTTCTCTTTTCGGGTACGGTGCGTGAAAATATCGCCTACGGCAACCTCGATGCGACCGAGGACGAAATTATCGAGGCGGCAAAGCGCGCGAACATTCACGACTATATAATGACGCTTGAAAAGGGCTATGACACCTTGGTAGGCGAGCGCGGAATCAACCTTTCGGGCGGTCAGAAGCAAAGAATTTCGATTGCACGCGTTTTTCTTAAAAATCCGCCGATACTTATTCTTGACGAAGCTACGAGTGCGCTCGATAACGTAACCGAAATGCAGATCCAGCAATCGTTGGAGGAGCTTGCAAAGGGCAGAACCGTTATCGTCGTTGCTCACCGCCTTTCCACTATACAAAGCGCCGACGAAATATTGGTCATCAATCAGGACGGCATCGCCGAAAGGGGCAACCACGATCAGCTTTTAGCACTCGGCGGTATTTATGCGGGCTTGTATAAAAGAATAAAATAGGTTATTTAAAATACTATGAGCAAAAGGCAAAACAATCTGTTAAACATACTTACTATACTGACGCTTAATATGGCTTTTTGGATATGCAATTTATATCCAAGACATATTTTAGAATTTGATTCTGTCGGTTCAATAGTGTCGGTTTTGATCAATTTAATATTTTTTGCCGTATTTGATTATGTTCTTATTCTTGCGTTTTCCGAAAACAAATCTTTGTTTTCGCAGGATATATTGAAGAAAGAGCATTTGAAAAAGCTTGCTGTTTTATTGGGTATTCAGCTTCTTATCGATGGGGTCGCCTGTTCGTTAGGCTCACTTGAGCTTGAATGGAGGTATCTTATTACGGATGCCCTGATTGCCGTTCAGTGGATAGTCGGCTATATTGTCATCACCTATCGCAAGAACAGCGTTTTTAAGAAGGGCAACCTTTTGGCGATATCGTCGCTTACCCTTGCGGTCGTTTGGGGTATAAGCGCGTTCCTGAACACTGCGATCTTGTCGGAGTATTCGGTGTGCGCTTTAAAGTACGAAGCCGGCTCGTCTGTTTTGACAATGGCAAAATCCAATGCCGAATTTATTTACAGCGCAAAATCGCTTTTGCTTGATTCGGTCTTGGGCGTTGCGGTCGTTACCGTGCATAGCTTTGCTTTGTCCGACGGCAACAGGGAAAGGGAAGAAAAAACCAAAATTCTTTTCCGCGTATTCGTGTTGGTTCTTGCGGTTTTGCTGTCGGTAATGTCAAAACTCCAATTTTGGAATTACAGAGCAATATCGGAGGTTAAGTCAACCGGTGCCGAATATCAGCATTATTCATCGGGAGAGTTCAATTCGCATGTTTCACGTTTTGAAATATTCCGTTATTCGTCGGACGGTAAAGAAGAATTGGTTTATTCCGGTTATAATATAACTCTTGAAAAAGAGGGAATAGAGCTTTTTAATGCCGATTCGCCTGACGATAGAGCAATGTATACCGACGTTATTAAGGAGCTATTTGTCGGCAAAGAAACGGTGTTTATCCATAACAGCCAAGTGATATGCTTCTATGAAAACGGTGTTCCCCGTGCAGTCGGCTTTACCGATTTAATTAACTGTGAGAAAAACGGCACTTTAATCGAGGTGTGCAAGCAGCTGCTCGAAAACGGAAACGTTTATGCTTTCGAATACTGCAAGGATTATCTTTTGAAATACGATAAGGCATTTATAGCCGGTTATATCGAAAGATATTCAAACGGCGAATTTACGGATGCCGAAAGCAAATGGATGGAAACAAATCACTGCAAAAAACAGTTTATAATCGATTTTGCAAGGTCGTAACGATAAAAAAACAAGCTTCCCAACCGAGAAGCTTGTTTTTATTTTAAAAATTAATTAAAACGCGTTAACCTTCTTTTGGAAGTAGGACTTGGGATGCTGGCAAACGGGGCACATTTCGGGAGCCTTCTTGCCAACGTGAACGTGTCCGCAGTTGGTGCAGATCCAAACCTGAACCTCTTCGGAAACGAAAATGGTTTCTGCGTTGAGCTTTTCAAGGATAGCGCGATATCTTTCTTCGTGTTCCTTTTCGATATTGCCTACTGCTTCAAAGAGGTAAGCGATTCTGTCAAAGCCCTCTTCCTTTGCGGTCTTTGCAAAGTTAGCGTACATATCGGTCCATTCATAGTTTTCGCCGTCAGCCGCGTCGAGAAGGTTGGTAGCGGTGTCGGGAACTTTATCGCCGTGGAGAAGCTTGAACCAAAGCTTTGCGTGTTCCTTTTCGTTGTTAGCGGTTTCTTCAAAGATGTCTGCGATAACGGTGTAACCTGCTTTTTTAGCTTCGCTTGCATAGTAGGTGTACTTGTTACGTGCTTGAGAT
>JAZOTA010000009.1:0-1540 GCA_045657425.1 Eubacteriales bacterium | reverse complement strand
GGTTTTATTTTACATATACTAAAGTTTTTATCTTCCCCCGGTAGAACCGGGGGTTTATTTCCACGCCTTAAAAGGCACCAATAAAAAATACGCTTCAAAATGAAGCGTATTTTTGTTTTTTTACGTTAGATAATCGAGGTTAAAATTATCATCGCCAAAGCGAAATTGACAAGCATAACACCAACGAAAAATGCCAACGAAACGGCAAACTTTGCCGCAATATTCTTCATCGGCTTGATTGTGTACAGCGACAAAGCCGCACCGATGCCCGCAATCGCGCCGCCCAGAGCACCGCCAACGATGGGAACCATTGTATAAAAAGCGGGAGTAACAGACAAAACGATATAAACGGCAACCCACATAAAAGCGAAAACGTAATCATACCACTTTGCAGATTCGGTCAAGCGGTATTTTTCGCCGTTAATGTCAATAATAGCACCCGAAAGGAAGCCGCCCGTAATAACAGCGGTAGTCTGCACTCCGCCGATTTCACCGACAAAGGTCTTTTTATTCATCTTTTTAAGCTGTACGCCGTTAACGAAAACCTTTCTCGAACCCGTCCAAAAGTTCTCGTCGAAAATTATTTCGCCATATTTTTCGGTTAGTATTACTGATTTCATAACTTTTCTCCTTTAATATAGTAAAGCAATTGTACCATATTCCTCGGCTCTTGTCAACAAAAACTGTCGAAATCGTTAGCCGTTTTTCCTATCGTGTCTTATCATACCGATAACGATTGAAAACATCGCCAGAATTTCGCAAATAATACCGCCGAGCGCAAAATTGTAGATATTATATATCAACCAAGACGGACTGCTGATTAAACCCATTTGACGCATTGTTTTTGCCTTGTTAAGATAAAAGGCGATGCCGGTTGAAAACATACCGATAAGCGGCAAAAATTCGATGATAAAGTTAAATACCGTCGGCTCCTTGTCAAACACCAAAAAGGAAAGCGCATAGGCGGTGATATAAAGTGCGCCGAAGCCGAACACCCAAAAGAGCTTATCCGCACGGAATGCCTTTCGGTTTGAATAAACGATTGCACGCAAGGCGCCGATAAGGTTCAAAAATCCGCCTGCAACCGCACCGATCATAAACATATTAACAGCAAAAAGCGAGGTTCCGCAAAGCTGCATTATAATTATATTGCGTTGTTTTTTCTGCTGATAGGAAAGTATGTTCATCGCCATTGCGACGATACCTATCGATTGCGCGATTATATCGTAAGCTTCCATAAGCACCTCTGTTGTAATGGTTTGACTAATAATACCACATTCAAAAACGAATTGCAATATTACATATTTTGTGATACAATGAATCGAGGTGATATTATGAGCTATGAAAAACTTTCGCAAACGGTAGAAAACCGAATAATTGCCGACCGCTTAAACGGAAATGCACAGCGCTTTGCCTTTTTGCCCGAAAACGCGTTTCGCCGCAACAGCGGACACGATGCGCAATCGGTTTTAAGAAGCGCGTTTATCCGTGACACCGAAAAGATACTTCATTGCCCGTATTATAACCGCTATGCCGACAA
>JAZOTA010000008.1:0-11668 GCA_045657425.1 Eubacteriales bacterium | reverse complement strand
GAGGGACCCTTTGGTTTCCATGGAATTCAGATAACCGATATAAGTTATCTGTTCGCCGATTATAAAGACCCCAACGAATTGTTTGAAAAAAACGGTTACGTGACATATATCATCAATTTTGATTCCATCAATACAAAAGATGCTATTGCTGTTTTGGAGCAGGATGAAAATATAGAACGTGTTGACCTGGAGTGGTATATTTATACTCCCGAGGATGTTCCTCCTGCTTGGAAAAAAGGCGACATCGGCCGTAACGGAACTGTAGATGTCTTTGATTACCTTGCAGTAAAATCACATTATTTCGGAACAACCACATTGAAGGGTCATCCGCTTGAACGTGCAGACGTAAATAAAGACGGCACTATCGACCTGTTTGACTATATGGAAATCAAAGCAATGTGCTTTGAATAAGTTATAAAAACACCCAAACAAAAACCGTGTGAGCGAAATGTTGTGCTCCAAATTATACGGACAGCACAAAAAGAACCCCTATAGTATAATCTATTAAGTTTTAAGCAACATACTGACTTCGTTTTTCAAGCGGAGTCAGTTTTGTTTTTGTTTGAATACGTTCATTGTTGTAGAAATGTATGTATTCACCTATGAGGAGGCGAGCCTCCTCATAGGTTTTCGGCTTCGCACGATGGATGCACTCGGTTTTGAGAATCGAGAAGAAATTTTCCGCCATAGCATTGTCATAAGGGTTCCCCTTACTTGACATAGATGGCGTTATGTTGTAAGATTGAGTGAGCTTAAAATATGCTGTGGATGTATATTGAAAGCCTTGGTCACTGTGGAGTTGCAGCTCTGCAGTGACTTTTTCTTTTCTCTTGGCTGCTTTAATGGTGTCTAATACGAGATTAACAGTTTGCTGCGTTCCGGTCTTGTATGCAACTATACTGTTGTCATACAAATCTCTGATGATGGAAAGATACAATACTCCTTGCTTTGTGTGTATATACGAAATATCTGTTGCCCACTTTTGATTCGGTCTATCCGCTTTGAAATCTTGCTTCCAAAGGTTTTGGTATTTGTGTATGTGCTCGGTATATTTGTAAAATCTGCGTCTTCTGATGACCGACAGCAAATTGTACTTTTGCATTACTCGCAGAACGGTTTTCGGGTTTTTATGTATGCCGTTACGCTCAAGCCAAATGTGCACTCGGCGGTATCCGTAAGTCTTTCCGCACTTATTATGACACTCTCTTATCTTCTCGGCAAGTGGCAGATCCTTGGCAGGTACTTCCTGTCTTTTGACATAGTCATAGTAGCCGCTTCTTGATACTTCAAAGAACCGACACATTTCGCTGATTGAATATTTGTCCTTATGGCGATAGATAACCATGTATTTTACGCTTGTTCTCACTTCCTTCCTGCGAGCGACAGAAAATCCCGCATCAGTTCGTTTTCCATTTCCAAGATCTTTATCTTTGCTTCTTTTCGAGCAAGGATATATTTCAGTTCAGCAACTTTATCTTGTTCGCTCACAACATTATCCTTCGGTGGTCTCCCTTTGCGTTTTAATGCTATTCCAGCTGCGAGTTTGCGTTGGCGTTCATTGTGACGAGAGATGAAGTTGTGTACTTGCTCTAAGCTAAAACCTAATTTTGCTCCAATTTCTCGTTTGGTTATTCCTTGTTCTTTTAACTCTAATATTTCTTTTTCGTATTCTTTGATGTGTCTATATTCTCTGGACATAAAAATTCCCTCCTATGGTTTTTCTTAATTATACCATAGGAGGGGTCTTTTTTCATTGTCCGTTTTTAACGGTTCGGTTCACCGGAAGCACGGAGGTTTCTTTTTTTATTTATTTAACGATTGCTTTAACGAACTTGTTTTTACCCTTGCTTACAACGTATTCGCCGGAAGCATCAAGAACAGTATTGGGATCGTTAACCTGTTTGCCGTCTACCTTAACACCGCCACCTTGAATCAAACGGCGTGCTTCACTGTTCGAAGGAGCAAGACCCGATTTGCTAAGAACCTCAAGAAGTCTTACGCCAACTTCAAATTCGCGTTCTTCGATGTTTTGAGGAACGCCGCCGCCGGCAACACTCGCATATCTAGCGACTGCAGCAGGAACTGCTTCGGCACCGTGATAAAGAGTAACGATTGCTTCGGCATAAAGAGCGTGCGCTTTGCGGATGTCTGTTTCACAAAGCTCCTTATATTTTTCTTCTTCAAGATCAGTAGTAAGATTAAAGTAAGTAAGAAGAAGGCTGTCCGGCACCTTCATGCACTTTTCATACATAATTTCTGCAGGCTCATCGATACCGATATAGTTATCGAGCGATTTGGACATTTTTTCAACGCCGTCAAGACCAGGAAGCAACGGGAAGGTAATAACCTCCTGCGAGGTTTGGCCGTAGTCCTTTTGGAGTTCTCTGCCAACGAGAAGGTTAAAGGTCTGGTCGTTACCACCGACTTCAATATCTGCTTCAAGAGCGACGCTGTCATAGCCCTGCATAAGAGGATAGAAAAGCTCATGCATACCGATGGGACGCTGATCTGCATAACGCTTTGCAAAATCATCTCTTTCAAGAATACGTGCAAGAGTATATTTACCTGCAAGTGAAAGAACGTCTTCAAACGACATCTTTCCGAGCCAATCGGAGTTGTAAACAATACGAGTCTTATCCTTATCGAGGATCTTGATTACCTGTTCATAATAGCTTACTGCATTCGCACGGGTTTGTTCAAAGGTAAGCGGAACTCTGGTTTTGCTCTTTCCGGAGGGGTCACCGATCATTGCAGTGAAATCACCGATAACGAAGATAATTTCGTGACCGAGATCCTGAAGCATTTTAAGCTTACGAAGCACTACGGAGTGACCAAGGTGAAGGTCGGGTCTGCTGGGATCAGCACCCATTTTGATTTTAAGTGTTTTTCCGCTTTCGAGCTTGTCCTTGAGTCCTTCTGCAGAATAAACGCTCAAAGCGTCGCGCATTATATTATCATAAACCTGTTGAACTGTCATATTTCTACCTCTTATCCAAATGTATAAAGTTCGCCGTCAAGCTTTGGAATCGTAACAACGTCAAATTTAGCAAGCAAATCCTCGTTCAATTCAATTTTATCATAGAAGGATTTAATGTATTCACTAAATTCGGTCATTACAAGCTCGTCTTCAATATTTGTGTAAATACTTGCACTGATGTCTTTTTCGGTCATCGGAAGTCTTCTGATAACGTAGGTTGCGTCATTTACGAAATCCTTTTCGCCATATTTGCCTTCTTCGATTTTATCAAGCATTTCGATAAACGCCGCATAATTGGTGTCATCTTTTTTAATAAAGTTAGCTTCCAAAGGGATATAGTATGCCTTTTCGGTATCCTTTGCGGGATATTCCTTTACCTCACCGCTTTTAAGCTTTGCCAAAAGATCCAATGCTTCGGAGCGAATTTGCTTAGCAGTCATAGCTTTAATGGCATTGGACTTATTTCCACCGGTTGTTTTACCGTCGTCGGATGTCTTACCAAGGAAATCTTCTTCGGTCTTCTCAAGCTTTTCAATAATATGGAAACCGTATTCGGTTTCAACAAGACGAACGTCGCCAACGTTCATTTCAAAAGCAGCGGTTTCAAAATTCTTAACCATTTTTCCGTAAGTGAAAACGTATTCGTAGCCACTGTCTTCGGTATCGTTTTTATAATCGTCAAGAGATTTCTCGCCCGATTGGATAGCCGCAAAAGCATTCTCTGCTTTCGCTTTCTTTTCTGCTACCTTTTCGTCGGGAAGCTTTTTATTGCTCGAATCAACCGTTTTATAAAGAATATGACGAATCTTTACAAACTCGGTATCGAAAAATGCTTTTACTTCATCGTCGGTATATTCGAAGGTATATGCAGAACCGTCTTTATAGTCAACGTACGCAAATAATGCGCCGTCATAGTGGAGATATTCTTTCAAAAACTTTTCATGAACCTTTTCGGAAGGAATTTTTGCAATACCGTTGTCGCCGTAACGGTAGTCACGAATAAGCGAATAGAAGAATTCCGAACGAAGATAACGTTCAATGGAATATCTGCTCAAGCCAAGACGCGCAAGCTCGATTTCAAAAAGATCTTCTCCGCCGTAAGAATATTCCAAATCCTTCATAAAACCGTCGATCTTATCAATATCGGTCTGGTTGGTTATAGAAAGATTTGCATCGCCGCAAAGCTTTTCAAAAACCAGCATCTGCTGTGCGAATTCAAGCGAAATATCTTCGATATATTTAGCAAACGTGGTGTTTTCATCCATTTTCATTTCAAGGATCTCGGCTTCACCGTAAGAAACACCGTATTGCGAAAAATACGCTTGATAATAATCGATCATTTGGCTTTTGAACATACCGAGAATATACATATAATCTTTTTCACTCAGGGTATATTCCCCAAAGGTAAGCAAAACTTCACCTTCAGCACCGCCGGACGATGATTCTTCGCTACATGCAGTAAAAGCAAAAAGCATTACAATTACTAACAAAAACGCGACTAATCGGGTTTGTTTTTTCATTTTCTTCAACCTTTCAAATTCGTGTTAAAACAATATACAAAATGTAGTATACATCATTTTTTCGATTTTGTCTACCTAATTTTGCGTTAATTTTGAATATCTTTCAATAATCTTCTCACACATATCGAGAATTGTTTCACCATCTCGCAATTTATAGGCAATATGCGGTCTTCCGCCGAGCGAAATCATCACCGCGCCACGGAACGGATCTTCCGAAGCAATCACTGCACATTGTTCCATATTGATATTCGGATTGTAAAACCCGATTACTCTGCCGTTTTGCTCGATTGACGTAAAATCACAATTCATTGCCATATTTCGCAAATGTGAGATTCTAATTAGATTCATTATCGGAGTCGGTATGTCGCCAAACCTGTCGTTAAGTTCATCCACAAGATCATCGAACTCATCACGATTGGAAACGGCGGCAATTTTTTTATAAACGTCAATACGCAACGAAAGCGAGGAAATATAATCTTCCGGAATATAAGCATCCGCGGTAACTTCTATAGTGCAGTTCTTCTCCGCCTTTGGTGCAATACCCTTTTCTGCATTGATTGCATCCTCAAGAATCTTAATATAGAGGTCATAGCCGATTGCTTCGAGATGTCCGCTTTGTTCGGATCCGAGCAAATTTCCCGCACCTCTGATTTCAAGGTCGCGCATTGCAATTTTGAAGCCGGAGCCGAATCCGGTAAATTCACGTATTGCTTCAAGACGTTTTTCGGCAACCTCATTGATAACAGAGCCTGCCTTATACGTCAGATACGCATAAGCTTTTCTTGTTGATCTGCCGACTCTGCCCCTTATCTGATGGAGCTGAGAAAGTCCCATTCTATCGGCATCTTCAATGATGAGAGTGTTTGCGTTTGGCACATTAACACCAGATTCGATAATTGTGGTGCTTACAAGTATATCAATGTTTCCCTCGGCCATATCCGTCCAAACGTCGGAAAGCTGTTCCTTATCCATCTTTCCGTGCCCAACAGCAATATTTGCATCGGGAAAAGCATTTTTCAACGCCGTAGCCTTTGAATATATAGAATCAACGAAATTATGCAGATAAAACACCTGACCGCCACGTCTTAATTCACGGCGAATCGCCTCAAAAACAACGTCATCATCGTGTTCAAGAACAAAAGTCTGTACAGGAACGCGATCGACGGGCGCTTCCTCAAGCACCGACATATCGCGTATACCGCTCAACGCCATATTCAACGTTCTCGGAATAGGCGTTGCCGAAAGAGTTAACACATCGACGCCCTTTGAAAGCTCTTTAAGTTTTTCCTTGTGTGTAACGCCGAAGCGCTGTTCTTCGTCAACGACAAGTAAACCAAGGT
Organism: Eubacteriales bacterium; assembly: GCA_045657425.1. Lineage (GTDB taxonomy): Bacteria > Bacillota > Clostridia > Oscillospirales > CAG-382 > Coliplasma. The sequence goes on along the minus strand of JAZOTA010000008.1, from coordinate 5,831 downwards.
CCTTGAAAGCAATATCCTTTTGCAATAAACGGTGCGTACCGATGACAATATCGACTGTACCGTTTTTTAATCCTGCAATAATTTCGGCTTGCTCTTTTTGCGAAACAAAGCGCGAAAGCATTCCGACGCGCACGGGATATCCGCGGAAACGCGCCAAAACAGTTTGATAATGCTGGAAGGACAAAATGGTTGTGGGGACAAGAATCGCCGCCTGCTTTCCAGAAAATACGCACTTAAATACGGCACGAAGCGAAACCTCGGTCTTGCCAAATCCAACGTCGCCGCAAAGCAAACGGTCCATCGGATAGGAATTTTCCATATCCCTTTTTATTTCATATGCTGCACGGCTTTGTCCGTCAGTTTCGGCAAATTCAAAGCCTGCTTCAAACTCATCTTGCAATTCATCATCCGGTGGGAATGAATAACCTTGCATACTTCGTCTTTCGGCATATAGTTTAATTAATTCTTTTGCTATATTCGAGGCAGCTGCTTTAGCACGGCTCTTTGCGCGTTTCCATTCGGCACCGCCCATTTTTGAAAGCTTCGTACCCTCTGCACCGATATATTTGCTGACCAAATCCAATTGGTCGCAGGGCACGTAAAGAATGCCGCCGTCCGCATAAACAATTTTAATATAATCGCGCGAAACGCCTTGAGAGGTAAGGTTTTTAATACCTTCGTACCTACCGATACCGTGATTTACGTGAACTACAAGATCGCCTATCGAAAGGTCGGCATACGAGGTGATCTTCTCTGCCTTTGTAACCTTCGCAGGACGTCTTTTGCGCTTAATTTCATCACGCGAACGCATTGCCATATAATCGGTAAGCAGAACAAACCCGCCCTTGGGCAATTCAAAGCCGCGTTTAATACAATCATTTTCGCAATTTGCAACCGCAACACGGCATTCGTAAAGTACACCGTTGTAAGTGTAAGCCGAAATCCCTTCATCGCAAAGCAAATCAAGCATAACGTTAACCGCGTGTTCTCCCGAACAGAGCATCAAAATCTTCCGTGAGGCGGCAATGTACGACTCGATATCCTCCAAAAAAACGTCGGTCTTTTCGGTAAATTGCATTGTAGATTTAGTTGTTATGGTATAGTTAGAAACCGCGCCGATAACGTTGCCGGAATTGTGGAACAAATCGAGCGCAACGGTATTTTTTCCTAACGAACTCAAAAAATGGTTCGATGAGCAAAAAGGTCTGCAGCTCTTCATCCTGCACATACCGTTTGCAGTGAGTGTTTCAATTATACCGTTATTGCTTTCTTCAAATCCCTTTGCACGTTCTGCAATACGTTTCGTTTCAAAAACAAAATTAACCGTATCGTGTAAAGAATCAAGTAACGTTTCGTTTTGCGGATAAATAAGCGAATAATATTTGTCTGCAAAAAGATTTTTGGTTCCGTTTTCAACGGCATCACGCTCGGAAAGAAGCGTTTGCCGTCTTTTCTCGGGACCTACAAAAGAGGAAATGAGATTATTTATCTCACGGCGAATCAAAAGCTTTGAATTCTCGGACGCAATAAGTTCATTGCAAGGGATAATTCTTACAGACTCGGAATTTTCGGTTCTTCTTTGCGACACAATGTCAAAATGTCCGATAAGGTCGACCTCATCACCCCAAAAATCAATACGCACCGGAAATCTGTAATTAGGTGAAAATATATCAACAATGCCGCCTCTTACAGAATACTGACCGATACCCTCAACGATGTCACTGCGGATATAACCCATATTATCCAGCTTCATACAAATACTTTTTTGGTCGGCGGTCGTTCCGCGCGAAAGCTCAAAACAGTTTTCTTTAAAAACTTCTTTGGGCATTGTATATTGCATCAATGCATCGGGAACCGTAACAATAACGTCATATTCACCGCGCATAACAGCATCCTGCACCAAAAGGCGCTCATGCTCCCACTCACGCGAATAAGCAGTAACGTTTTCGAATACAAAATCTCGCGCAGGATATATCAATACACGGTCAAAAAACAACCGCAATGCTTCTGCAATCGCGTGCGCCTCTTTTTCCTCTGAAACGATGACAACACCCTTCTTTTTAAGGTCTTTCAGCAACGAAGCTACCAAAAAAGGGCGCGCAGAATCGCACATACCGCTAATCACACAGGGTATGTGTCCTTCCGAAAAACCGTTTAACAACGATTTATATTCACTGTCGTATGAAAACTGCTCAAGAATGCTTTTCATTGAATTTTCTCAAAATTTATTCGTTATACAGTTGAATTGCTCGGTCGATGTCGTAATTAAAAATGCAAGAAATCGCATTCTTAATCTGAATGTATTTATCTTGAATCTGTTTATATTCTTTATCGGTCAAGCGCGATAACACATATTTTGACATATCATATTCTTCGGGCTTTTCGCCAACACCAACGCGAATGCGTATAAAGTTATCGGTGTGCAAATGCTGAACAATCGATTTTATGCCGTTATGTCCGGCTGCACTGCCACCTTTTTTAATTTTGAATTCACCCAATTTTACTTTAGTGTCATCATGAACTACGATTAACCGACTCGGGTCCATACGGTAATAATTCATAACGTCTTTTACAGACATTCCCGAATTATTCATAAAAGTTTGCGGTTTGATAATGTACACAATATACCCATCAAGAACGCATTTATCACACAAAGAAGAGTGAAGCATGCGTTTGATGCCGCGGCCGCCGTCGCACACGGAATCAAGATATTCCACAACGCTATAGCCGATATTATGTCTTGTTCTTTCATATCTTTGTCCGGGATTTCCCAAACCAACAATAATATATTCGGGATGCTCACCGGGATTTACACCGTCAAAGCGCACGTTACCCCTCCTTAATAGTTAGTAGCAATTGATTTTAAACTGAAATCGGTAGTTTGTCAAGCGGATTATTATAAGTACTTGTTATTAGTTAAATTTTCCAAAAATCTATTGACAAACTACATCAGAAATTATATTATATATGTATATTTCTATCAGGAGGCAAATTATGTCCAAAAAGTACGTTTATCTCTTCTCTGAAGGCAACGGCAAGATGAGAGAACTTCTCGGCGGCAAGGGTGCTAACTTGGCCGAGATGACTAACCTTGGTCTCCCTGTACCCCAAGGCTTTACTATTTCTACTGAAGCTTGTACCCAATATTATGAAGACGGTAAAGTTATCAACGATGAAATCGTTGCTCAGATTACCGAAAACATTGAAAAAATGGAAGCTATTACCGGTAAAAAATTCGGTGATAAAGAAAATCCTTTGCTCGTTTCGGTTCGTTCCGGCGCAAGAGCATCTATGCCCGGTATGATGGATACTATTCTTAACCTCGGTCTTAACGAAGAGGTTGTTGAAGTACTCGCCGCTAAATCCGGCAATCCTCGTTGGGCATGGGACTGTTATAGAAGATTTATCCAAATGTTCTCCGACGTTGTTATGGAAGTCGGTAAGAAATATTTTGAAGAGCTTATCGACAAAATGAAGGAAGAAAAGGGAGTTACTCAAGACGTTGACCTCACCGCCGACGATCTTAAGGAACTCGCTAACCAATTCAAAGCCGAATATAAGGGTAAAATCGGTTCTGACTTCCCCTCTGATCCCCGTACCCAGCTTATGGAAGCAATCAAAGCGGTATTCCGTTCTTGGGACAACCCCAGAGCAAACATTTACCGTCGCGATAACGATATTCCCTATTCTTGGGGCACCGCAGTTAACGTTCAAATGATGGTATTCGGCAATATGGGCAATACCTCCGGTACCGGCGTTGCATTTACCCGTGATCCTGCAACCGGTGAAAAGAAGCTTATGGGCGAGTTCCTTATGAACGCTCAGGGCGAAGACGTTGTTGCTGGTGTACGTACTCCTCAAAAGATTGAACAGCTTCAACAGGTTATGCCCGATGTTTATGATAAATTCGTTAATATCTGCGGCATTCTTGAAGATCACTACCGTGATATGCAGGATATGGAGTTTACTATCGAAGATAAGAAGCTCTTTATGCTCCAGACCAGAAACGGCAAGAGAACTGCAAAAGCAGCTCTTAAGATTGCTTGCGACCTTGTTGATGAAGGTATGATTACCGAAAAGCAAGCAGTTGCAATGATCGATCCCCGTAACCTCGATACCCTTCTCCACCCCCAATTCGATGCAAAGGCATTGAAGGAAGCCGCTCCCATTGGCAGAGCACTCGGCGCTTCTCCCGGAGCTGCTTGCGGTAAGGTTGTATTTACCGCAGACGATGCAAAAGCTTGGGCAGAACGCGGCGAAAAGGTTATTCTCGTTCGTCTTGAAACTTCTCCCGAAGATATCGAAGGCATGAAGGCCGCTCAGGGCATCCTCACCGTTCGCGGTGGTATGACCTCTCACGCAGCAGTTGTTGCAAGAGGTATGGGTACCTGCTGTGTATCCGGTTGCGGCGATATCAAAATGGATGAAGCTAACAAGAAATTTGTTCTTGCCGGCAAGGAATATAATGAAGGCGATTGCATCTCCCTCGACGGCTCTACCGGTTGCATTTATGATGGCATTATCGACACCGTTGACGCTGTTATTGCAGGCGAATTCGGCAGAATTATGGCGTGGGCTGATATGTACCGCACCATGAAGGTTCGTACAAATGCAGACACCCCTGCTGACGCTAAGAAGGCACGTGAACTCGGCGCAGAAGGTATCGGTCTTTGCCGTACCGAGCACATGTTCTTCGAAGCAGACAGAATCGCAGCATTCCGCGAAATGATCTGCTCCGACACCGTTGAAGAAAGAGAAATTGCACTTGAAAAGATCCTTCCCATGCAACAAGGCGACTTTGAAAAGCTTTACGAAGCTCTCGAAGGCAACCCTGTAACCGTCCGCTTCCTCGATCCTCCTCTTCACGAATTCGTTCCCACCGAAGAAGAAGATATTGCTAAGCTTGCTGAAGCACAAGGAAAGACCGTTCAGCAGATCAAGGATATCATTGCATCGCTTCATGAGTTCAACCCGATGATGGGTCACAGAGGATGCCGTCTTGCAGTTACCTACCCCGAAATTGCTAAGATGCAGACCAAGGCAATCATCCGTGCTGCTATCAACGTTCAAAAGGCACATCCCGATTGGAACGTTAAGCCCGAAATTATGATTCCGCTTATCGGCGATGTTAAGGAATTCAAGTTCGTTAAGAAGATCGTTGTGGACACTGCTGATGCAGAAATCGCAAACGCTTCTTCCGACCTTAAATATGAAGTTGGTACAATGATTGAAATCCCCAGAGCAGCGCTTACCGCTGACGATATCGCTGCTGAAGCTGATTTCTTCTGTTTCGGTACCAATGACCTTACCCAGATGACCTACGGCTTCTCCCGCGATGACGCAGGCAAGTTCCTCGATTGCTACTACAATACCAAGATTTTTGAAAACGATCCCTTTGCGAAGCTCGACAGAGTTGGTGTTGGTAAGCTTATGGAAACCGCTATTAAACTCGGTAAACCCGTAAACGGCAATCTCCACGTCGGTATCTGCGGCGAACACGGCGGCGACCCGAGCTCTGTTGAATACTGCAACGAAATCGGTCTCGACTACGTTTCTTGCTCTCCCTTCAGAGTTCCGATTGCACGTCTTGCTGCAGCACAGGCTGCTATAAAGGAAATGAAGTAATCGGAAAAATCCGAGCATTTCAGTTCACTTTGAATCGGGAAAATGCTGAAGATTTTATCAAAGCATTTCGCCCGAACCAGCGACTCCACTCCTTTGATGATATAACCGTTGAAGTGTGGATTTAGCTAGTATTTACAAGCATTTAGCCCACTATCGAAGAAATTCGGTAGTGGGCTTTTTGTATGTTCGCACATTTGTTATGGCGT
>JAZOTA010000007.1:0-8927 GCA_045657425.1 Eubacteriales bacterium | reverse complement strand
TCATCACTCCAAAAGCGGAGTGCTACCTTGGTGGAGAGAGTACCAAATTGCTTATTTCAAAACAAAATTTCCTTTATGGGAAAAAGCGTGTATTCCAAAAACCAAGAAAGTAGTTCAACTGATTAAAAAGTATTATAAAGGAACTATCGAGAAATATGGTTAAATGCAGACACCTTTTGTTCGCAATTTCCCTTGTTTAGACATCTTTTATCACGTTTAAGCCAAAACAAAATACCACCACTCGGTGGTTTTTTGTTTTGTTCTGAAGGGATTCGAAGGGCACGGCGGCAAAGCCGAGCAAACGTGTCGGGGACACGTTTGCAGTGCCACAGGGGAGCGTGCGCACAGCGGAAGAGTCGCGGAGCGACGTATGAAGCTGTAAAGCACGCGGAGAATCCCTATTCCGCAGCCAGAAAAGAAACACCTTTTGTCTACCAGACAAAAGGTGTTTCTTTTCAACGAAATTCGCCTTTGGCGAGTGAAATATGGCTTCGCCATGTGAAATAGCTACGCTGTGAAATATTTGCTTCGCAAATGTGAAAAGGCGAATTTCATTTCACATCAAACGAAGTGAGATATTTCATAATTTCCGCAAGGAAATTATTTCACATTCGGCAACGCCGAATATTTCACTTGAAATACGAATGGTTTTTTGCTACAATAAATTTAAGAAAGGCGGTGTTGTTATGGCAGACTCAAAGCTTCGCGACATCTCCACAGATTTCGCGGTTAAAGTCATTAAAATGTGTGACAGCATAAAAGGTCACTATTCTCTTGTCAATCAGTTAGAGCGTTCCTCAACCTCCATTGGCGCCAATATTCATGAGGCAAATTATGCCCACAGTAAACCCGACTTTATTGCCAAATTTCAAATTGCACTGAAAGAATGTTATGAAACAGAATATTGGCTTGAATTGTTTGTAAAATCCGAATTGCTTGATCGCGAGATTGTAAAAGAACTTTATAATCAGTGCGGGACGATCCGCAGAATGCTGATTGCGTCTATCAACACCGCAAAGGAAAACGCAAAATGAACAATACGAAATGGACAGAAATATTCAAAGAGTTTTATTACGGCATTGAATGTGCAGAGGATGAAAAATTGAACCGTATTCGTATTCAATGGACGACAAAATCGATAAACGGGGATATATACAGTGATAGCACATGGACACATTTTGGAGTTGGTATGGAAAAATCAAAAGAGATTGAATGGTTAAAAATCGATCTAACTCCCGTAAACAAAGAAATTGTTCTTGGTATTTTACGAAAAATCCATGTCCCTGGTAAAGTATTTGATAATTGTGTATATGTGTATGGTTATCGAACGGATGTTGACTATATTAAATAGCACACATAAATTTGAACACCTTTTGGCATTGTTTCGCACTGTTTGTGCGTTCCTTACATAAAAGCAGATAGGCTATTGCCTATCTGTTTTTCGTTATATATCAGCGTGTATTATCCCAGCGGTCGGAAGATGAAAATTTCAAAAAATTAACAACTTTACTATTGACAAATGCAAGCATATGAATACAATGTTAGGGTACTAACTGTTAGGGGGCTAACTATGGAACGAAAAAACAGCGTCGGGTTCCGCGTAAGAACGCTTTCGGTTGCCATAAAGCGTGCGTTTGAAGCCAGCAAATCACGAAGCGGATTTGAATGCACGGGCACACACGGCTGGGTAATCGGATACCTTTACGATAACCGCGACCGCGATATTTTTCAGCGCGATATAGAAAAGCAATTTTCGGTGCGCCGTCCGACAATGACCGAGATTTTAAAGCTTATGGAAAAAAACGGGCTTGTTGTTCGGGAAAAAAGCGAAAGCGATGCGCGTCTTAAACGGATAAAGCTTACCGAAAAGGCACTGCTTATTCACGAAAAACACGAAAAGCACATCCAATCGTTCGAACGCGCACTTCTGAACGGAATTACCGAGGAAGAAAAAGCGGTTTGGCTTTCGGTTTCAGAAAAGATAGCGAACAACGCGGCAAACGCCGAAAAAATGCATTCATTCGATTCCAAGGAGGACAAAAATGATTAAAAAGCTTGCAAAAAACATAAAAGGCTACGTTAAGCATACCGTCTTTTCGCCGTTGTTTATGGTTGGCGAGGTTACGATGGAAGTAATTATTCCGCTTCTCATCGCGCGTCTTATAAACGTCGGTATCTACGGCAATAACGGAGAGGGTGATATGAAGTATATTCTTATCACGGGCGGACTTATTGCGGTTTGCGCTTTGTTTTCGCTGTTTTTCGGCGTATTTGCGGGCAGAAGCGCCGCAATTGCGAGTACCGGCTTTGCGAAAAATCTTCGTAAAAAAATGTTTGGCAGAGTTTCGGAGTTTTCCTTTAGAAACATCGACAAATTCTCAAGCTCGAGTCTTGTAACAAGAATGACCACCGACGTTAACCGTCTTCAGGAAGTATTCCACATGCTCATCCGTATCGCGGTGAGAAGCCCTGCTATGATGATTTTTTCGCTTATTATGGCGTTTACAATCAACGCAAAGCTTGCGCTTATCTTCCTTGGCGCTGTTCCGATTATGGTTATCGGTCTTTGGCTTATTATGATAAAGGCGCACCCGATTTTCAAAAGAATGTTCAAGCGCTACGACAAATTGAACCGCGTCGTACAGGAAAACCTTCGCGGTGTGCGTGTTGTTAAAGCGTTTGTGCGCGAGGAAAAGGAAATCGGCAAGTTCACCGAGGTTTCCTCTGAAATCAAGGATGATTCGATAAAGGCGGAAAAGATTCTTGCCTTTAATATGCCGCTTATGCAAATTTCAGTTTATTCCTGTATTTTGCTTTTAAGCTGGCTCGGCGCATCGCTTATCGTCAATTACAACGTGCTTGGTGTCGGCGACGTGATGCAAACGGGCGACCTTACCGCATTGCTCAACTACACAATGCAAATCCTTATGTCGCTTATGTCGCTTTCGATGATTTTCGTAACTATCGTTATGTCGCGCGCATCGGCAGAGCGTGTTTGCGAGGTGCTTGACGAGGAAAGCACCATTAAAACACCCGAAAACGGCGCAATTACCGAGGTGACTGACGGCAGTATCGAATTCCGCAACGTAAATTTTGCCTATAACGAGGGCAAAAACGTGCTTAAAAACATCAATTTCCGCATCGAATCGGGCGAAACAATCGGTATAATCGGCGGTACGGGAAGCAGTAAATCGACACTCGTTCAGCTTATCCCCCGTCTTTACGACGTCGGCGAGGGTGAAGTTACCGTCGGCGGTGAAAACGTTAAAAATTACGACCTGCACGTTTTGCGTGATTCGGTTGCGATGGTGCTCCAGAAAAACGTACTTTTCTCGGGTACTATCAAGGATAACCTACGTTGGGGCAACGAAAATGCGACCGACGAGGAAATGAAGGAGGCGTGCATTGCCGCTTGTGCCGACGAATTTGTAAGTGCATTCCCCGACGGCTACGATACCTTTATCGAGCAGGGCGGTACAAACGTTTCGGGCGGTCAGAAGCAGCGTCTTTGTATCGCAAGAGCATTACTTAAGAGCCCGAAAATACTCATTATGGACGACTCTACAAGCGCAGTCGACACCAAAACCGACGCAATACTTCGCAAAACCATGGCAACGAAGATTCCCGGCACGACAAAGCTTATCATTGCGCAAAGAATTTCCTCGGTGCAGGATTGCGACAGAATTATCGTTATCGATAACGGCGAAATTAACGGAATCGGTACCCACGCCGAATTGATCGAAAACAACACCATCTACCGCGAGGTATATGAATCTCAGGTGAAAGGAGAGGATAAGGAATGAATCAAGGCAAAAAACCGCAAGAAGAAATGCGTCCGATGCGCGGAGTGCGCGTGCCCGGACAAAAAATGGACTTCAAGGTAGTAAAACGCATTCTTTCCTACCTCGTTGCCTATAAATGGCGCCTTTTCTTGGTAATTTTGTGTATCATCGCAAGCTCCTTGGCAGGCGTTTACGGCTCGAAATTTCTTGAAACACTCGTCGACGGCTATATCGATCCGCTTATCGCGGCAAAAAGCACCGATATGTCGGGACTTTTAAAGGAAATTATCGTTCTCGCTATCGTTTACGTGCTCGGCGCATTGGCGGCGTTTGCATATAACCGCATTATGTGCGTTGTCGCTCAATCGGTGCTCAAGGACATACGCGACCGAATGTTTATAAAAATGCAATCGCTCCCCATTAAATATTTCGATACCCATTCGTTTGGCGATACGATGAGCCGTTACACCAACGACACCGACACGCTTCGTATGATGATATCGCAAAGCATTCCCTCGATCTTCTCGTCGCTTTGTACGGTCATTGCCGTGTTTTTCGCAATGCTCACCACAAACGTGTGGTTGACGCTTTTCGTAGTCGTTGCCGCATTTTTGATAATGGTTATCGTTAAAAAGATAGGCGGAAAAAGCGGTGCCTTCTTCCTAAAGCAGCAAAAATCCGTCGGTAAGGCGAACGGCTATATCGAAGAAATGATAAACGGTCAAAAGGTCGTTCAGGTGTTCTGCCGCGAGGAGAAAACAAAGGAAGAATTCGATGCCATTAACGACGAGCTTTGCGAAAACGCGAAAAACGCAAACGTTTTTGCAAACAGCTTGGGCCCCGTTACAAACAATTTAAGCCATTTGCAGTATATTCTCGTTGCAACGCTCGGCGGCTTGTTGGTAATTCTTACCGAATCGCTTACCCCCGGCGGCTTGGTTGCGTTTTTACAGCTTTCAAAGAGCTTTACCAACCCGATAAATCAGGTTACACAGCAAATCAACGCGGTTATTATGGCGCTTGCCGGCGCAAAGCGTATTTTTGAAATCATGGACGAGGAGCCCGAATCCGATGAGGGCTACGTTACTCTTGTCAACGCAAAGCGCAATGAAAACGGCGAAATTGTCGAAACCGAGGAGCGCACGGGACTTTGGGCTTGGAAGCATCCGCACGGTGACGGAACTCTTACCTACACCGAGCTTAAGGGTGACGTGCGAATGGTCGAGGTCGATTTCGGCTACGTGCCCGAAAAAACAGTGCTTCACGACGTAACGCTTTATGCCGAGCCAGGTCAAAAGGTTGCGTTTGTCGGTGCGACGGGTGCAGGCAAAACGACGATAACGAACCTTATCAACCGATTTTACGATATCGCCGACGGCAAGATACGCTACGACGGCATAAATATCAACAAGATTAAGAAAGCCGACCTTCGCCGTTCACTCGGTATGGTGCTTCAGGATACCCACCTTTTCACGGGTACGGTTATGGAAAACATCCGTTACGGACGTCTTGATGCGACCGACGAGGAATGTATTGCCGCCGCAAAGCTCGCAAACGCTCACGGCTTTATCGAGCTTCTTTCCGATGGCTACAACACCCTGCTTTCGGGCGACGGAAGCGGTCTTTCGCAGGGACAAAGGCAGTTGCTTGCCATCGCACGTGCGGCGGTTGCCGATCCCCCCGTTATGATTCTTGACGAAGCAACCTCGAGTATCGATACGAGAACCGAATCGATAGTTTCGAAGGGTATGGACAGTCTTATGCACGGAAGAACGGTTTTCGTTATCGCGCACAGACTTTCGACCGTCCGCAACTCCGACGTAATAATGGTTCTTGCAAACGGACATATCATCGAGCGAGGCAATCACGAAAAATTGATCGCCGAAAAGGGGCAGTATTATATGCTCTACACGGGCGCATTCGAATTAGAATAAATTGGGAACTCGTTCTTTACGCCCTTGAAAGAAATAAACACAACAAAGAATCAAGCTTCAATTTACCCGAAGCTTGATTTTTTTATAAGGAATTAAATTTCATTGTATTTTCAAGGGCTTTCACGAAAAACTCGACTGTCGCAGATTTCTGCGCCGACGCTCGTTTTTCGCGAAAAATAACTTCGTTCCTTGCGTTATCGGTCGGGAACTCGTTCTTTACGCCTCTTGACAATAGGTGACAGATGTTGTAAAATGAATTAAATAATGTATTTTTGGAGGGCAAAATGGCAAAACGCATACTTGTTGCAGGTAGCTCGAATATCGATTTCCTGCTTTCAACGCCCTATATTCCCGCACCCGGCGAAACAATGATATCATCGGGCAAATATGCCTTTACACCGGGCGGTAAGGGTGCAAACACCGCAGTTGCCGCCGCTTCGTTTGGCGCAGACGTTGTTTTTTGCTCACGCGTGGGCGATGATGCTTACGGCGACAGATTGGTCGAGGTCTTTAAAAATCGAGGTCTTGACACTCGCAACGTGCGTGTTGACCGTTTGGAGCAAACCGGCTTGGCGGTCGTTATGCTTGAAAAAAGCGGTACGAACAGAATTATCGTTTACAGCGGCGCAAACGCAAAGATAAACGACGTTGACGTTGAGGATGCTTTTACCACCTCTTATCCCGATGCGGTGCTTACCCAGTTTGAAATCCGTCCCGAAGCGGTTATTGCCGCGGCAAAATGTGCGGCGGACGAATCGGTTCCGCTTTTCGTGGACGCAGGTCCTGCAAACCGCGATTTCCCGTTGGAGCAGCTTGAACGTGTCGAAATCTTCTCGCCCAACGAGGTTGAAACCGAGATTTTGACGGGCATCCGCCCCAACAATCTTGAAAATTGTCTGCGTGCTTCTATGGCGCTTTGCAACCGTGTTGACATTAAATACGTCGTTTTGAAGCTCGGCAGCCGCGGATGCTACGTTTACGACGGCAAATATTGCGATATTATCTCGCCGTTTGACGTTCCCGTTGTCGATACTACCGCCGCAGGCGACGTTTTCACCGCTGCGATAACGACCGAATATCTCCGCACGGGCGATATTCTTGCTTCTGCAAAATATGCTAACGCGGCAGGCGCTTTGGCTGTGTCGAAGCTCGGCGCAATTAATTCGGTTCCTACCGACGAAGATGTCAGATCGCTTTTATCTGCAAAATAAGCTAACAACAAAAGGACAGAGAATTTGATTTCTCTGTCTTTTGTTTTGTCAGGGCAGCTCGGGAAGCGGATCGATATGCGAACCGTTAACGCGAAGCTCGAAATGGAGGTGCGACGGCTCGAGCGCTTCGGCTCTTGCAGTGGTGCCGACGTAACCGACGGGTTGTCCGGCCAAAACCTCGGTGCCGACCTCAATGCCCTCGGCAAGAGTGGAATCGAGGTTCATATAATAAGAAACCACGCCCTGCTCGTGAGTGATTACGACCGTCATTCCGTTGAAATAATCGTCGGATACCGCCGAAACCACACCGTCGGTAAACGCAATGACCTCTGCGCCAACGGTCGATGCGATATCGATACCGCTGTGAACACGGTAATCCTTCATCGTTTCGGAGTAAACAAGCGCATCCATACTGTAATTTTTAATCACTTCGCCCTCAACAGGGAAGTAGTACATAGTACGGGGCGGCTCGGGAGCAGAAACGTCGGGCGTAACGCCGCTTTGCTCGTTGTTTACGTGTGAATCGGAAATTTCATCCTGCGTGGATTCTTCAAAAGGAAGCGATACGTCGGGCGGTGTAAGGTCGATCTCGGGGAAGGAAACAGGCGGCAGACTTGAATCGTAATCGTAGGAAATACTGAAAATGCCGACCGTTGCCGCAATAACAACGGTTATTGCCAATCCGAGATATATAAACGCCGAGAACCTTGCAACCCTTTTTGTCAACGGCTCACGCTTGGGTTCGTCTTCAAAAAGGTCCTTGTTTTCTTGATTGTCGTTCATTGGTTTTCCCCCTGAAAGTTTTTTGTCAAACCTATTGTTTGCCTTCAGAGGAAAAAATATTCAATATCCTTTTAAATTCAGCTTCGGAAAATAAATTTCGAGTATTTTTTGGTAATACATACCGTCACGCGCCAATTTTTCGGCATTGCAAAGGTCAAGCCCCATTCCGTGTCCGCTCCCGTGGGAGGCAACGCATATTCCATCCTCAAGCGTTTGGATAGTCATCTCGACGCTTTTAAGCTTGAATGCCGTCGCTAAAACCTCGCCGTCGATTTGCTTGTTGTTAACAATCGCAAACGAAAGCTTGTTGTTTTCGCCGTATACGGCATAAAATTTCAAGTCCTTTTCTGCCTCGGGAAAAAGCGCAAGGACCTCCTTTGCGGTAAAGCTTTTTTCAACCTTGTGAATTTCGCATCTGTTGCCCGAGGCAATCGGCGTAAGGTAATCGAATTCGTCGCTTTGAACCGTGCCGCTCGAAGCGCAAAGCGTAAAAAGCGCCATTGCAGGCGCGCCGTCTATTTCAAAATATTGCCCCTTCGTTTCTCGCACGGCGTTTTGCGTTCCCTCGCTTGCTTTATCACTCGGCGCAAGCGCAACACAGCATTCGCCGCTGTCACAGCAATCAAAATCGGTGTGCTTGCAACCAAAGGTAGCAAAATACATCCCAATCGAGCGCACCGAAACGGCAAACGCCTTTTTCGCCTCAAGCGAGGTAACCTCGTCCTCCTTTGCGGCAAGTGCGCGCAAAACGTAGTCCTCAATAGATATTTCCTCGGTGTTTCCGTTTGAAAATTGCACCGCAAGAGTCAATTCCGCGCTTCTGTCGATCGTTGCATCCGCAACAAACGGCATTGCCGCAACGACCAAAGCAAACGCAAGATAAAGCAGAAATAAGTTTTTCATATTATAACTTCCTTTCATTTGTTTCATTTATATTTAAAGGAAATTTGATTTAGAATAAAAAAGGTCTTGATTTTTGCGAATCGTTGTGATAGAATAATCCGGCAAACAAAATATGTGGGTGTAGCTCAGTTGGTTAGAGCACTTGCTTGACATGCAAGGGGTCGTTGGTTCAAGTCCATTCATCCACACCAAAAATCCAAGTCGAAAGACTTGGATTTTTTATCCATTGCGAAAGCAATGGCATATCATCAGCTCCAAGGGAGCTGTATATCATCGCCGAAGGCGTATATCATCACACCGAAGGTGTGTATCAA
>JAZOTA010000006.1:0-8393 GCA_045657425.1 Eubacteriales bacterium | reverse complement strand
ATTCACGGATGCTCTCTACGGTCTGCTGCATACTGTCATCGTCTCGCACACCGAAAGGGTGGTCTGGAAATGGATGGAGCTTCGTCAGTTCGATTTGCTCAATCACTTCCAAGGGTTCTTTCTTACTCATAATACCTCCTTGCTTACGGAATATGGTGTCTTTGTAAAGGTACATAATGGAAGTGTCCGATTATGTAAAAAGCACATTTATTTGTTCTCAACACCCCAATGTGCATACCCTTTCGGGTAGGGAGGTCGTAGGCGTTCGGTTGCTTGCCGAACTCATAGGTTCACACCTCTGCCGGGTTCTCCGCCAGCTCCGTAGAGAAGTATCATTGTCCCATGTATGATGTCGTCGCCTTACCAATGGCAATTTGGTATGTACAGTTGGAGTTCTCGCTCGTCCGATGAACGGAGTCTTGGCGTACCTTCTGTGTGGCTCGTCATACAGTAACGTACCTGCCGACCTGTATATTCAGTTTTCAAGGAACAAATGAAGAAGGATTTCGTGGAAGGAAATTTGTTTCTTCACTTGTTAGGACATTTGAAGGGCAAATATCAACGGTCTTTTCAAGGCATTTTGAAAAAAAGCAAAAAAAATAAGCCGGTCTCCATTTCTGGAAACCGGCTATGCCGTATTCATTAGTTATTTAACCCCTGCAGCGTTCTTGTAATAAGATTGATGTTTTCAAGCAGTTCATCATCAACGGATTGTCCCGCTTCGATTCGCTTCAATTCATCAAGAACAGCGGCAAGCTGATCTTTGAGAGCTTTATACACTTTGGGGTTGCCCTGTACAACAATATCTCTGCCGAGACAACGACGGTAGCAGTATTCTTGTTTGGAAAGACCGGAGAGCGCAACAGCAACATTTATATGCTCATGTTCTTCGGGTGAAACACGGAACCCTACGGTAATGCAACGGAAACGGTTGTGTTTATCAAGATTTCTTGCAGACATAATTAACACCTCGCCATATTTAATTGGTCAGCCATTGCGTGCTGAGTTGTCGGGAACAGATGGGCATATCGGTAAGTGATGTCGATACTTTCGTGGCCTACTCGATTAGCGATTGCCACAGCGGAAAAGCCCATATCAATTAAGAGTGAAACGTGGCTGTGTCGGAGATCGTGGATTCTGATTTTTTTAACACCGGCTTTCTCACTACCTCTACGCATTTCGTGATGAAGATAAGATTTCGTAATCGGGAAAATTCTGGCATCATCATCGACTTCATACAAGCTATCAATATAGTCTTTCATTTCTTCCACAAGGAAGTCCGGCATCTGTATATTACGGATGCTTTTAGGAGTTTTGGGGTCGGTGATTATATCTTCCGATTCAATGCGCTGATAAGATTTTGTGATGTGAAGCACCTTCTTTTCAAAATCGAAGTCAGCAGGTGTAAGAGCCAGCAACTCACCTAAACGCAGACCACACCAATACAGCACCTCAAATGCGTAAAAGGAAATAGGCTTATCCATGATGGCTTCTGCAAACTGCAGATATTCAGCTTTCGTCCAGAAAAGCATCTCGTGTGTTTTTTCTTTGCCCATGTTTCCGACTTTTGCGGCAGGGTTACTTTCCAACTCATAAAACTTTACCGCATGATTGAAAATAGCGCTGATCTGGTTGTGTATCGTTTTGAGATATACCGGGGAATATGGTTCACCGTTATCATCACACGTTTGAAGCATGATGTTCTGCCAAGCAACGATGTCTCTCGGTTTTATATCACACATACGCTTCTTTTTGAAGTACGGAAGAATCTTGCTTTCGATCACACTCGTTTTCATTTTCCAAGTATTCTTTTTAAGTCTGTCCTGGAGATTCTTTTTATACAATTCATAAAACGCTTCAAAGGTCATCTCCAAGTTGCCGGCGCTCTGAGTGAGAAATTCACGTTCCCACTCAAGAGCTTCTTTCTTTGTAGCAAAGCCACGCTTGGTTTTTCGATCTGCTTCGCCTTTCCAGTTGGTAAATCGGAACTGTGCATACCATGTTCCATTCTTGTCTTTGTAAGCACCCATTTAGTTGCCTCCTTTTTCTTTTTCGGTTCTCATACCATATATTTGCTCCTCAAGGTATCGACGACTCACTCTGCCGCTGATAACGATGTAGCCTTTTTCAGCAAGCTCGCTATTCAGTTTCTTAATGATTCTGTAAGCCTCAGCACGAGAAATACCGAGAAGTTCTCCAACTTCATCTACTTTGATAAACAAGCTTTCTGCCATATTAAAATCCTCCTAAGAAAGTGTACGGAATTTTTATCCTTCACTTGTTAGGACATTTACCGGAGAAAAATCAACGGACTTTTGTGTCCTCACTTGTCCTCAACGAGAATTTTTTTATTTTGGTGCTTGTCAGAGACATGCGATAAATGGGTGGATAAAGAATAAAAAACGCTCTCAAATCCAACCAAAAACAGTTAGATTTGAGAGCGTAATAACGCTTTGACATTATTCTCCCTAAAGGAGCCATGTCCTCAATTTGTCCGCAGGAAGCCTTTGGAGAGCCGAAAAAACCTTATATATCAAGGCTTTTTCGGATACCGTGGATCACTCCCACTCTATCGTGCCCGAGGGCTTAGGTGTGAGGTCGTAGAGGACGCGGTTGATGCCTTCTACCTCGTTGGTGATACGCGCGGTGATCTTGTGGAGCACTGCATAAGGTATTTCCTCGATGGAAGCGGTCATTGCATCGACGGTATTGACGGCGCGGATGATTGCGGGCCAACCCTCGTAACGGCTGTCGTCCTTAACGCCGACCGATTTGATGTCGGGAATAACGACGAAATACTGCCAAACCTTTTCCGCAAGGCCGTTAATATCGAATTCTTCACGCAAGATAGCATCTGCTTCACGCAATGCGTTCAAGCGGTCGCGAGTGATAGCGCCAAGACAACGAACACCGAGTCCGGGACCGGGGAACGGTTGACGGTAAACCATTGCGTGGGGGAGGCCGAGCGCTTCGCCGACAACGCGAACCTCGTCCTTAAAGAGCAATTTTATCGGTTCAACAAGCTCAAAATTAAGGTCTTCGGGCAAGCCGCCAACGTTGTGGTGCGATTTAACTGCCTTTTTGCCTTCTGCCTGCTTAATGCTTTCGAGGATATCGGGATAAATGGTTCCCTGTGCGAGATAGGAAATGCCTTCAAGCTTTCTTGCTTCATCGGCAAAGACGTTGATAAATTCAGCGCCGATAATCTTTCTCTTGCTTTCGGGGTCGGAAACGCCGTTCAAAAGATCAAGGAAGCGGTCGGTTGCATCGACGTAGATAAGGTTTGCATCGAGCTCATCCTTAAATACCTTAATAACGTTTTCGGACTCATCCTTACGCATAAGGCCGTGGTTAACGTGAACGCAAACGAGCTGTTTGCCGATAGCTTTTACCAAAAGCGCGGCAACTACCGACGAGTCAACACCGCCGGAGAGCGCCAAAAGCACCTTTTTATCTCCAACCTGCGCGCGGATTTCGGCGATCTGCTCGTCGATAAAGGCGTTGGCAAGTTCAAAATCGGTGATACGAGCCATAGATTCGGGGCGAAGGTTGTTTTGCATTGCTTTTATCCTCCAATAATTTGCTAACTTAAAAATATTGATGAAATATTATAGCAGTTCACCGCTTGAATTACAATAGAATTTTCAAACTTTTTTCGATAAAATTTTCGTTTTTCTCCTCGCGTTTGTTGGTAATATGTTACCTTTTCGGCGAATATAATTAACCGAAAGAGCGTTATGAAAGAGAGATCCCTTTTATGAAAAAACTGTTTTTGGCGATTATTATTGTTCTTTTGATCCTGTCCTCGCAAAACGCAAGCGCGACCGAAACGGCAAGCGTTTACCCGTACGACGTTGATTTCGGCGATTATTGGTTTGCCCCCGCAAGCGCGGAATACGTAAGCAACGGCGATGCAAAAGCGCTTTTACTTATGGAATATTCGACCGGCAAGGTGCTTTTTGCCGAAAACGAATACGAGCATTTACCCATCGCTTCGGTAACAAAGGTCATAAGCACCTTGCTAGTCGTCGAGGCAATCGACAACGGCAAAATCAACCTCCAAGACAGCGTTACCGTTTCGGAATACGCAGCAGGAATGGGCGGCTCGCAGGTATTTTTGGAAGCAGGCGAAACGATGAGCGTCGAGGATTTGCTTAAATCGGTCATCGTCGTTTCGGCGAATGACGCAACCGTTGCCTTGGGCGAGCATATCTGCGGAAGCGAGGCGGCATTTATCGCCGCAATGAACGAGCGCGCACGCGAGCTCGGATGTGAAAACAGCAATTTTGTCAACACCAACGGTCTTCCCATTGAAAACCATTACTCCTGCGCTTACGACGTTGCCCTCATCACGCGGGAGCTGATGAAGCACGAGCTTGTTTTCAAATACACGGGAATTTGGATGGACACGATACGCGACGGTAAGTTCGGTCTTGCCAACACAAACAAGCTTATCCGATTTTACAAGGGCGCAACGGGTATGAAAACGGGATTCACGGGTGAGGCGAAATATTGTCTTTCGGGTACCGCAAAGCGCGACGGAATGCATCTTATCGCCGTTGTTTTGGGCGCAGAAACGAGCGACAAGCGCTTTGCCGCCGCAAAGGGCTTGCTCGATTACGGGTTTGCGAATTATTCTATCCTAACGCCGGAGGTGCCCGACCTTGAACCGATCAACGTAACGCGCGGCGTGGAAAAGAGCGTTAATATCAAGACCGAGCCGATCAATATACTTATCGAAAAGGGCAAAAACAGTCAAACCGAAGCCAAGCACTTCGTTAACGAAAGTCTTCAAGCGCCCGTTTCCAAGGATACAGAAGTCGGATATATCGCCTATTACCGTAACGGAGAAGAGATTGGACGCGCAAACGTTTATACCGCAGATTCGGTCGACGAGGTTTCCTATTCCTCGATACTTTCGGAGTTCTTCAAGACATTGTTTTTTAAGCAATAAACCAAAAACCGCGTGGGGATTTTTCCTCACGCGGTTTCTCTGTTATTTATTGGGAATATATTTAAATCCGCCTTTGCGCCTGCGCGCTTTTACGGTGTTGATTATCCAAATCACCCATATTGCTATCAAGCAAATCGGCGCTCAGCAGCTCGATTAAAAGCATCACCGCCCAAACAAACAACACAAGATACAGCGCATGAGGAACTATCATAATTGCTTTTTTCATAAAAATCATTCCGTCCTTTCGTCAATCTGTGTTGTCTAAAGTATGCAACACCCAAAAAGCTTTGTCAATAAATGCTTGAAAAATTTACATATATGTAATATAATAAGACCGAGGTGAAGAAAAATGATTATCGAAGGACTTCAAAAAACTACCTTACTTGACTACCCCGGACTTGTTGCGTGCACCGTATTCGCGCACGGATGCAATCTGCGTTGCCCGTTTTGTCACAATGCGGGACTCGTTGTGCGAAAGCCCGAAAATATAATAAGCCAAGAGGAGCTCGGCGCATTTTTGCAAAAGCGCAAGGGCATTCTCGACGGTGTTTGTCTTACGGGCGGTGAGCCGTTGGCACAAAAGGATGCAATCGAATTTATCGAATTTCTTAAGGGCTTCGGATATAAAGTAAAGCTCGATACAAACGGATTTTACCCAGAAAGGTTAAAAGAGGTTATCGACAGGGGCTTGGTCGACTATATCGCTATGGATATCAAATCCTCACCCGAAGGATACGCAAAGGCTGTCGGTATCGACGGCATCGATATTGCGCCTGCAAAGAAAAGCATCGACCTTATTATGGGCTCGGGAATCGATTATGAATTCCGCACGACAGCGGTCAAGGGACTACATCTTGTGTCCGACTTTGAAAAGATTGGCGAGTGGATAACGGGTGCGAAGCGTTATTTCATTCAACAGTTTATCGATTCCGGCGACCTAATAAAAAGCGGTTTTGAGGCATTTGATGCAGAAGAAACCGAAAAACTGCTTGCGGCAGTAAGAAAAAACGTTCCGTCTGCCGAGGCAAGGGGGATTTAGTACCGTTTTAACATACTATTATACCCCGTGGAAAAAATATCCAAAAGTAACACAAGATATTGTGCAAAGTAACAAAACCACAATATCTTGTGTTTTTCTATTGACAAGAGCGCAAGATTATGTTATTCTCTATCTTGCCGACCGACGCGCAAGTAACCCTGCCAAAATGCGCAGGTTTAATATAGAAATAAAAATTTTTAACTATAGAAAGGTAACAGATCATGTATCAGGTTGTAAAACGCAACGGCAAAACAGCCGAATTTGACATCAAAAAGATTGCCGCTGCTCTCGAAAAAGCATTCGAAGCATGCGAAAGACCCACACATCCCAGTGTTATCGATTTCCTCGCACTCAAAGTTACCTCGGATTTCGAAAACAAGATTAAGGACGGATTTATCGCCGTTGAAGACATTCAGGACAGCGCAGAAAGCGTGCTTGCACAGGCAGGCTATGCTGACGTAGCAAAGGCTTACATCCTTTACCGCCGTCAAAGAGAAAAGCTTCGTAACATGAAGTCCACCATGCTCGACTACAAGGCATTGGTTGATAAATACGTTAAAAACGTTGATTGGCGCGTTAAGGAAAATTCTACCGTTACCTACTCGGTCGGCGGACTTATCCTTTCCAACTCGGGTGCTATCACCGCACATTACTGGCTTTCCGAAATTTACGATGATGAAATCGCAAACGCACACAACAACTGCGATATTCACATTCACGACCTTTCGATGCTCACCGGCTACTGCGCAGGTTGGTCGCTTAAGCAGCTTATCCAAGAGGGCTTGGGCGGTGTTGCCGGGAAGATTACCTCTTCTCCTGCAAGCGACCTTGCAACCCTTTGTAACCAAATGGTTAACTTCTTGGGCATTATGCAGAACGAATGGGCAGGCGCGCAGGCGTTCTCGTCCTTCGATACCTATCTTGCTCCCTTCGTAAAGGTTGATAACCTCACCTACGATCAGGTTAAGAAGTGCATCGAATCCTTCATTTACGGTGTAAATACTCCCTCTCGTTGGGGTACCCAAGCACCCTTCTCGAACATCACCCTTGACTGGACTGTTCCTAACGACCTTGCCGAGCTCAACTGTATCGTTGGCGGTAAGGAAATGGACTTCAAGTATAAGGATTGTAAAGCCGAAATGGATATGATTAACAAGGCATTCCTTGAAATCATGATCGAAGGCGACGCAAACGGCCGCGGCTTCCAATATCCTATCCCCACCTACTCCATCACCGCAGATTTCGACTGGTCGGAAACCGAAAACAACAAGCTTCTTTTCGAGATGACCAGCAAATACGGTACTCCCTACTTCTCGAACTACATCAACAGCGATATGGAACCCAGCGACGTTCGTTCGATGTGCTGCCGTCTCCGTCTTGACCTCCGTGAGCTTCGTAAGAAGTCGGGCGGCTTCTTCGGAAGTGGCGAAAGCACCGGTTCTGTCGGCGTTGTTACTCTTAATATGCCCCGTCTTGCATATCTTTCCGAAAACGAAGAAGACTTCATGAAGCGTCTTGATCACCTCATGGACGTTGCAGCAAGATCTCTTAAGGTTAAGAGAACCATTATCACCAAGCTTTTGGAAGAAGGTCTTTACCCCTACACCAAGCGTTACCTCGGCACCTTCGACAACCACTTCTCCACTCTCGGTCTTGTCGGTATGAACGAAGCAGGTCTTAACGCAAAGTGGATTCGCAAGGATATGACCAGCGAAGAAACCCAAGAATTCTCGAAGCGTGTTCTTAACCACATGCGCGAACGCCTTTCCGACTATCAGGAAAAATACGGCGACCTTTACAACCTCGAAGCTACCCCTGCAGAATCTACCGCATACCGTCTTGCAAAGCACGACGTCAGCCGTTACCCCGGCATCGTCACCGCAAACGAAAACGGCACTCCCTATTACACCAACTCCTCGAACCTTCCCGTTGGCTATACCGACGATATCTTCGAAGCACTTGCGGTTCAGGATGAGCTTCAAACCCTTTACACCTCTGGTACCGTATTCCACGCGTTCCTCGGTGAAAAGCTTCCCGATTGGAAATCTGCCGCTACTCTTGTTCGCAAGATTGCGGAAAACCACAAGCTTCCCTATTACACCCTTTCTCCCACCTATTCGGTATGTAAGAACCACGGCTATATCGCAGGCGAACACTACACCTGCCCCGAATGCGGCGCAACCGCAGAGGGTTACAGCCGTATCACCGGTTACTACCGCCCCGTTCAGAACTGGAACGACGGTAAGAGTCAGGAATACGAGGATCGCGTAGTTTACGACGTTCTTAACAAGACCGACGTAAAGGTTGATTCCGCAAAGAAGGAAGAAGCTTGCGATTGCTGTGCAAGCATCGACGAAACCATTCTTTTCGCAACCAAGACCTGCCCCAACTGCCGTATTG
>JAZOTA010000005.1:0-11984 GCA_045657425.1 Eubacteriales bacterium | reverse complement strand
CTGTGCCAATCGAGGTAATGCTGTCGGGGATGATAATGCTTGTAAGACCAGAGCAACCGCCGAATGCCTCATCGCCAATTGAAGTAACGTTTACACCGATGGTAACGCTTGTAAGATTGCGGCAACCGGAGAATGCCCTATCACCAATCTCGGTAACGCTGTCAGGGATGGTAATGCTTGTAAGGCTTGAGCAATCGGCGAATGTACCAATGCCAATCGAGGTAACGCTGTTGCCAATTGTAACGCTGGTGAGACGTCCGCAACTGGAGAATGCCCCATTTCCAATGGAAGTAACATTGTTGGGTATAGTTATGCTTGTAAGGCTTGTGCAATAGGAGAATGCGGACTCGCCAATTGAAGTAACGCCGTCGCCGATGGTGATGCTTGTAAGATTGCGGCAATCGGAGAATGCGTCATTTCCGATTGAAGTAACGCTGTCGGGAATGGTTATGCTTGTAAGATTGCGGCAATAGTAGAATGCCTTTTCGCTGATTGTTGTAATGCCTTCGGGAAGATTGAAAGTGGCTAAAGCTTCGCATTCAAAAAATGCACCGATGCCGATCCTTTCAACGTTGTTGCCGAGAGTAACTGTTTGGAGCTTTGAGCAACTGTAGAACGCATAATCACCAATTGATATGACCGGTTCAGGAAGAATGATCGAGGTTAATTCTTTGCAGCTTGAGAAGGCACTTACGCCGATAGCTTCGATGCCGTTGCCAAGGATGATTGAGGTGACCTTTGAACAATTGAAAAACGCATAATCGCCGATTGCAGTAACGCTGTCGGGAATGATGACAGAGGTTAAATTGATGTGTTTGTTAAATGCGTTTGCACCGATTGCGGTTACGGTATATCCGTCAATTTCCTGAGGAATTACCAAATCGGTGCCGATGAAGCTTCCTATACCTGTTATTGTACAGCTTGTGCCGTCATCATTAACGGTGTAGGAAGGAGTTTCGAGTTTTCCGTTAAAATAATTTTTTGCTGAGAGGAGATATTCGTTGTTGGTTCCTATGGTCATTTGACGCCATTTATCGGACGAGCCGGAGTAATATACTTCCGTCAAGCTTGTACAGTTGTTAAAAGCGTATTTATAAATGTGAGTACAGCTTACGGGAATGAATACCTTTGACAAAGAGATACAACCGGAAAACGCGGAATTATATATTGTATAAAGTCCGTTGCCAAGATCGACCTCGGTAAGCTTTCGGCATTGCTCGAAAGCATATTCTCCAATAGATCTAACATTGTCGGGAATGTCGATTTTGACCAATTCTATACAGTTCCTAAAGGCATAATTGCCGATGAACGTTACATTCTCGTGAATGGTTACGCTCTTAAGGGCCGAGCAGTAGTTGAACATTCCTCGGCTTATTGCGGTCACGTTTTTAGGAATTGTAAATTCAACAAGACTGTCGCAGGATTGGAATGCATACTGATAGATTTCGGTAACGCTGTCGGGGATATTGATTTTGACAAGATTTGAGCAGCCGGCGAACATACTTTCGCTGATTATAGTTGTACCGTTTGGTACGGTGAACTCGGCAAATCCGCAACCGCCAAATGTGCCACTGCCGAAAGTGGTAACGCTGTCAGGGAGAGTAATATCGGTGAGGTTATAGCAACCGTTGAAGGTGGACACGCCTATTTCGGTAAGATTAACGGGAAGCGAAACGTTGGTAAGGCTTGAGCAACCCATCAGCATATAATTTGGCAGCTTTGTGATGCTGTCGGGAATAACAATCTCGGTAAGATTGTAACAGTGTTCAAACGCACTGCCGCCGATGCTTTTAATGCTGTCGGGCAATTTGACAACGGTCAAACTTGTGCAGCTACAGAACGCACCTACGCCGATTTCGGTAACGCCGTCCTGAATTATCAGTTTGCTTAAAGCGTTGCAATTATTGAACGCATTGTCATCGATTTTTTGAACACCTTGAGGTATTAGAACGGTTTCAATATTTTTATTTTTGAAAAAGGCTTTTTGACCGATAATTGTAACCTTATATCCATCGATCTCAGAGGGGATGACCAAATCGGTATCTTTACAAGTGCCGATGCCGGTAATGGTGCAGGTAACACCGTCGGGGTTGACGGAATAGGATAAACCGTTTGAGGCAGGTTTGATAGGCTCAACGTACGAATCGGTAAAGCTATAGCCGCAGATATCGCAGGTATGGGTGGTGAAGCCGTTTTCGGATACGGTGGGGGGAGTTACTGTTGAGGTGAAATTATGCTCGCTCTTTTCGCCGATATCGCCGCATGAGCATTCCTTCCAGTGATATACGCCGTCGTTCATCCAATCGCTGTAAGTGTGGTCGATTGTGGGAATGGGCGCGGTTTCCTCGTTGCCGCAAAGGGTGCAGGTCTGCTTTTTCAAGCCTGTGCTCGAGCAGGTCGGCTCGGTCACGGTTTCCCAATCGCTGTAAGTGTGGTCGCACTTGGGAACGTAATCGAAAGCAACGTCGAAATCGCGGATATGTTCACAGTCGGGACCGAAATCTATGTTGTTCCATTCCTCCGCCGAGCCGACGTAATTGATTTCAACAATGCTGTCACAGCCGTTGAACGCCTTTGCACCGAAAGTGGATACCGATTTGCCGATGGTGATGCTTTCAAGTGCAGAGCAACGGAAAAACGTCGCGTCGCTTATTTCGGTAATACCGTTGCCGATAACGACGCTGATAATACCGGAGCAACCGCTGAATGCATATCTACCGATTTTGGTAACGTTGTCGGGGATGATTATGCTCGGTAAAGCGGTACAGCCGTAAAAGGCATACTCGCCTATCTCGGTAACGCTGTCACCGATAATTATGACAACGATGAAAATACAGTTGCGGAAGGCATCGTTGCCGATGACGGTAACGTCGCCCGAAATGTTGATATTGATAATGCTTGTACAGCCGTAGAATGCATAGTTTCCGATTTCGGTAATGCCGTCGGGGATGGTAAGGTCGGTAACGAGCTCGCCGTCAAAATAAAGCTTTGCGCCGTTACAGCAGGGGTTGGAATTGCCCGATGCAAAGGTGATATCGAGCCAATTTGTGATATCGCCGTTGTAATAAACGTCGGTCAACCTGTTACAGCCCGAAAAAGCATCGCTTTCGATACGGTTGACGTTTTCGGTAACGGTGATCTTTTCTAGGCTTTGGCATCCGCCGAACGCGTTTTTGCCGATTGAGGTTACTGTGTCGGGGATGATAACGATAATGATGATGACGCAGTTATAGAAAGCACCATCGCCGATGGCGGTAACGGTATAGCCGTCGATCTCCGAGGGGATAGTAAGCTCGCTGCCTTCAAAATCACCGATACCCGTGATTGTGCAGGTATTGCCGTCAAGATTGACCGAATAGGACAAGCCTTTTTTAGGCGGAGTGATAGGATCGACGTAGGAATCGACATAGCTGTCGCCGCACTTGTCACAGGTGTGGGTGGTATAGCCCTTTTCGGTTTCGGTCGGAGGAGTTACGACGGGGATATAGTTATGGTCGCAGGATTCCTCGACTGTAGGGATGTTATAAGTACCCATAACGTGGCGCTTGACGAGGATATAGTCGAATTTATCGATCGTTCCGCTTTTGTTAACGTCGCCGCGCAAAAGCTGATCTTCGGAAAGGGTAACGGTACCCATACAGCATCGTTTAATAAGGAGATAGTCGAACTTGTCGATATCGCCGTTTCCGTTAAGGTCGCCGTAGTAATAGGTTGCGTTTTGGGTGGTTGCCTGCGCAATAACCGCCGTTGTGGGAAGTATGCAGGTCGAAATAACCAAAACGACCGAAAGAATTGCCGAGAGAAGATTAAAACGTTTCATTGCTTGTCCCTCTGTTTTTTGTTATTTATATATGTAGAAATCTTAACACTCTACTTTAAAAAAGTCAATCAAAAGTTGGCAAAAAACAGCTTAAACTAAAGATTTGAAACTTTTAAAAGCTTTCTTCAAAAACACTATTGACAAAATATAAACGCGGTGCTATAATCATCGATGCCGAACAAATGTTCGGGATGTGTGGAGTCGGAAAACGCGGTTAGCTCCATCCGCGCCCGATTAATAACTTAATGGCTTTGATTTTATGACGAAAGGATGAAAAATGGACTACAGAGAATACGCAAAGGATCTTCTTGCAAGAAAAAACTGCCTTGTTTCGGCTTACGGCGCGATCAAGGACGAGCTTAGGGTTTTGGAGAGGGAAAAGACGACCTGCAAGGCCCTTATGAGTGAATGCGAGGTTTTGGGAAGGGACAAGGCTGTTTACGAGGACAGGTTTATCAACACCCTGGCAAATCTCGACGATTGCCGATTTCGGTTAAGCGTTGTCGAGAGAGAATTGAAAAAAATCGAAAAGGGAATGAGCCGTCTTGACGATTACGAGCGTGACCTGCTTGAAACCTTTTACATCGATTGTCTTTCCGATGCTGCCGACGAGCTTATGGTGAAGTATTACCGCGAGCGGTCGACCGTGTACCGCGACAAAAACCGCGCACTTGATATTTTTACAAGGTCGATATACGGGGTTTTGCAATTATAAATAAAAAAATCCGTCCACTCGGTAAACCAACCGTTTGGGCGGATTGTTTATTTCTTTTTCAGTTTTCTTGCAACCGCAATTACCAATATCGCCGTTAATGCGCCGTATAGGTCAATTAAAACGTCACGCCATTCGGGCGAGCGTCCCGATGCATTGCGCTGTATTACAAATTCGTCGAAAAGCGCAACCAAAAACGAAATTGTCGGCGCTATTATTAAGGAGGTCTTTTCCTTGAAAAAGCGCTTTAAAACCTTATATACAAGCAAGGTCAGCGCGAAATAGCCCAAAAAATGTGCGGTTTTGCGAACGTAAAACGAAACGGTCGGCTCCTTGCACTCGATGCCGAAAAAGGCAAGAAGGGGCATTATCATATCGACGAATATACCGCTTATTTGTGCGCTTTTATTCGCATCCTGCGCCGAATTGTAAAATAAAAAGAAACAAAATAGTATTGCGGCGGCGACCGAAACGGCCGCCGCTGTCATTTTTCGTTTATTCATTGTTATTGCCCAAGCATTTCCTCGGCTGCTTTAAGCACTGTTTCGGTGACGTTCACACCGCCCATAATGCGAGCAAGCTCGTCACGTCTGCCGAGTCGGTCGAGCTTTTCAACGTTGGTGATAACTCTGCCGTCGGTTTCCTTTTTGGAAATCTTATAATGCGCGTCTGCCTTTGCGGCGAGTATTGCCGAGTGGGTAACGCAGATGATTTGCGTTTTCTTGCCGTCGGTTGCGTTTTTAAGGCGGATGCCTATTTTTTCGCTCGTTCTGCCCGAAACACCGGTGTCGATTTCGTCGAAGATAAGCGTTCCAATCGATTCGCTGTCGGCAAAAACGCATTTTAAGCAGAGCATAATTCGCGAAAGCTCACCGCCCGATGCAATCTTCGACATCGGCTTGGGAACCTCGCCCTTGTTTGCACTGATAAGGAATTCGGCAAAATCGCTTCCGTCCTCGGCAAAATCCTTTTGCTCGATATTAACGGTAAAGGTAACTCCCGGCATATCAAGCTCGTTAAGCTCTTCCGAAACGCGCTCGCACAGCATACTTGCGGCGATCCTTCTTGTGGATGTAAGCGCTTCGCCCGCTTCGAACAACGCCTTTTTGGCAATTGCAAGCTCTTTTGTAAGACGTTCCTTTTCTTCCTCGGCGTTTTCGCTTGCAAGGAGTTCGGCTTCCCATTCCTCCAAAAGCTCGGGGAAATCATCGGAATTTACGCGGTATTTCTTTTCAAGCTTTTTGATAAGCTCAAGGCGTGTTTCAACGTCGTCAAGACGCGCTTGAACGTTTTCGCCGTCGGTATCGGTATATGCTTTTACGGTGTCGGCAATATCCAAGAGCTCGTATTTTGCGTTTTCAAGGCGGCTTGAAAGCTCGTCGGCTTCGGGGATTATGCCCAAAAGCGAGGATACAGCGCCGATTGCGGTATCGACCGATTCGATTGCCGAGCCGTCCCTTGCGTAAAGCATAGCATACGCCTCGCTTGCGTTCATAACTATCTTTTCGCTGTTTGCAAGGCGCTTTCTTTCGGCTTCAAGCTCGTCACGTTCGCCTACCTTGACGTTGGCAGATTTTAATTCGTTTACGCGGTATTTAAGCATATCCAAGCGCAATTCACGTTCGCGCTCGTCCTCGTTTAACGAATCGAGCTTTTGCTCGACAGACTTGAATACATTATATTTTTCGGAGTAGTCGGCAAAGACCGATTCGTTCTTTGCAAAGGAATCAAGCATCGACAGCTGTCTGCCGTTATCGGCAAACGCTTGGGTATCCTGCTGTCCGTGGATAGAAAGAAGCTGTGACATAACCGCCTTAAGTCTTGAAAGCGGAACGTTTCTGCCGTTTATCTTTGCGCTCGAGCGTCCGTCACGGGAAAGCTTGCGTAAAACGGCAATTGTGCCGTCCTCCTCGGGCTCGATATCATATTCGGCAAGATGCTTTTTTGCGGCTTCGTTTACCGAAAAAATACCCTCGACCGTCGCTTCGTCCTCGCCCGTGCGGATGATATCCTTATCGCTTCTTGCACCGCAAAGCAGTCCCAACGAATCGATAATAATACTTTTACCCGCACCCGTTTCGCCCGTGAAGGCACAAAAGCCGCAATCGGGCTCAAGCGAAAGCTTTTTTATTAATGCAATGTTTTCAATGTAAATCGAAATCAGCATAAAATTACTCCGAAATTCAGATCAGATCTTTAAGTATAGCGGTAATTTCCGAAGCGGAATCGTTATCGCTTGCGATGATAAGCAGAGTATCGTCGCCCGCAAGCGTGCCGATAACGCCCGACAATTCCATTTGGTCGACCGCCGCACCTGCGGCAGAGCCCATACCCGTGTAGGTCTTTACGACAATGAGGTTGTTCGCGCACGCGACCGATGCGACCGCTTGGCGGAGAATAAAAGCAAATTTACTGCTTATTTCAACCGAAATATGCTCCTTGCCTGCACGGTATTTATAATTTCCGTCGCCGTTGTTCGATTTAACGATGCCGAGCTCGCGTATATCGCGCGATACCGTCGCTTGAGTGACGTTGAAGCCGCATTCCTTTAATCTGGTCTGAAGCTCCTCTTGGGTGTCGATGTTATGTTCCTTTATAAGCTCAAGTATCTTTGCCTGTCTTATACTTTTCATAATCGTCAGTCCTTTAAGACATTTTATTGTAAAGGGTTTCGTAAAAGGCGTCCTTTTTAAGCTTTATCAGCTCAAGCGTGCGGTCGGATTTTGTAACGATTATCCTATCGCCGAAATCGAGCTCGATAACGCTTCTGCCGTCGGAAATAAGTATATTGCCGTTTTCAAGCTTGTTGTTATTGACCGCCTCAAGACGTGAATTGGGTGAAAACACCATTGCTCTCGCACCGAGTGCGTGGGGACATATCGGGCAGACGCAAAATGCATCGAGCTTCGTATCGATAATAGGTCCGCCTGCGCTCATTGCGTAAGCGCTGGATCCCGTCGGCGTTGCGAAAATAAGACCGTCTGCGCGGTAGGTGCAAACCGTTGCGCCGTCGCAAAGCAGGTCGACGCTTGCGATATCGCCGTCGGCACGTCTTGAAATGACCGCCTCGTTAAGCGAGGTCGAGGTCGCGACGATTTCGCCGTTGCGGACAACCTTTACGTCCAAAAGCATTCTTTTTTCGGTGTCAAAGCCGCTTTTCAGCGCCGAAAGCATCGAAATTTCGCTGTTTTCAAGTCCACTCATATATCCGAGCGTACCGAAGTTTATCGACATTATCGGCTTATTTTTGCGAAACGCAAGGCGCGCCGCGTTAAGCATCGTGCCGTCACCGCCAAGGGCGATTATGGCATCGAATTCATAATCTTTGCCGTTTATATATCTTTCGTGAGCGATGCCGACCGAATCGAGCATTGCCTCTATCGGCGTGATTTCTGCTTCTCCGACGTTTCCTTTGGGGCTTATGAAGAGAAGTATTTTATTGACCGTCATTTGTGTTGCCCCCTTAAATCAGTTTTTAATAAAAAGTGCAAGGTATTCCTTGTTGCCGTCACCGCCGACTATCGGCGAATCGGTTATTCCTTTTCGGGTAAATCCGAAATGTGATGCGCTCGCATCTATTTTTTCAAGTATTTCTTTAATGATTTTGCCGTCCTTATCGTGCACGATACCGCCCTTGCCGATATGCTTTTTGCCTGCCTCGAATTGCGGCTTGATAAGGGTTATCATAATCTTGCCCGAGCTTAAAATATCCTCGCAGGCAGGGTAGATGAGCGTTTGCGAAATGAACGAAACGTCCATAACGATAATATCGATTTCATCGTCAAAATCATCGCGCTTGGCATATCGCGCGTTGAAATTTTCCATAACGGTAACACGGCTGTCGTTTCGCAAATCGTCGGCTAACTGTGCTGTGCCGACGTCGAGGGAATAGACCTTTTTTGCGCCGTTTTGAAGCAGACAGTCGGTAAATCCGCCCGTCGATGCGCCGATGTCAAGCGCGGTCATACCCTTTACGTCGATGCCGAATTCGTTTATTGCGTGGAAAAGCTTTTCGCCTGCACGGGAAACGAAGCGCTCGGTGTTTATAACGCTTATATCCTCGTCGCCGTTGATTTCAAGCGATGCTTTTTCTGCCTTTTTGCCGTTTACGGTAACGTTGCCAGAATTTATCGCAGCTTGCGCCTTGCTTCGGCTTTTGAAAAAGCCGTTTTCGGTGAGAAACAAATCAAGTCGCATTTTTTATTCCCCCAAAGCGTTTGCAATCGATTCGGGCGAAAGCGAAAGCGAATCCAAAAGGTCGTTGTTGCTTCCGTGCTCGGGGAAAATGCCGTCGATTGCTTTGATGGTGAAGCGTTTGCCGTCAAGCAGACCTCTTTCGGTCAGTTCGGCACAAAGACGCTGTGCGATACCGCCGTTTTTAATGCCTTCTTCGGCAAACACGACGTTGTTGATGCCGTCAAGAAGCTTGATGATATTTTCGATAGGCAGGGGCGAAAGGGAGGTCAGGCTTATAACCCTTACCGACTTGCCTCGGTTATTCAAAATTTCTGCCGCAAGGACTGCGTTTTCCTGCAATCTGCCGTAGGTGATTATTGCGTTTTCGGTTTGGTTTCCGAAATCCTTAAAGCTTGCGCCGTTTAACGCTTCAAAGCCGCCGCAATCGATATCGCCGCTTTTCGGGTAGCGGATAACAACGGGACCTTGTGCGTTTAATGCTTCGAGGAAGCATTTTTCAAGCGATTCAAAGCTGTTGGGAGAATAGAACGCAACGTTTGGTATCTCCGAAATAAACGCTGTATCGAAAATGCCGTGGTGGGTTGCACCGTCGTTGGCGACAAGACCTGCGCGGTCGAGCGCAATTATAACGTGAAGATTTTGCAATGCCGCATCGTGTATCAATTGGTCAAACGCGCGTTGCGCAAAGGTGGAATATACCGCAAAAACGGGCACCATACCCCCGACCGAAAGACCGCAAGCGAAGGTGAGCGCATGCTCCTCGGCAATGCCGACGTCGAAAAATCTTTCGGGGAAGCGCTTTGCAAATTCGGATAATCCCGTACCGTCGGGCATAGCCGCGGTGATCGCCGCTATTCTTTTATCGGTTTCGGCATATTTGCAAATCAACGAGCCGAATCTGTCGGAAAAGCTTTCACCGTTTGATGCCTTTATCTTACCGCTTTCGATGTCGAAGCCCGAAACACCGTGGAACAGGTCGGGACGCTCCTCGGCAAATTTATAGCCCTTGCCCTTTGTGGTGCAGACGTGCACGACGGCGCATTTTTTATCGTCCTTTGCTTCGTTAAGGACACGCTCGATATGCTTGATATCGTTGCCGTCGACGGGACCGTAATAGGAAAGACCGAACTGCTCGAAGAAGTTTTGGCTCATTACAAGCTTTTTAAAGCGGTTTTTGACTGCGGTGCCGAATTTTAAAATTCCGTTGCCGATAAGGGGAATGGCTTTGAAAAAGCGTTTTGTGCGGTTTTTGAAGCTGAAATATTTTGCGCTTGTGCGCACCTTTGAGAAATAGCGGCTCATTCCGCCGACGTTGGGCGAAATGCTCATATCGTTATCGTTAAGCACGATTATCAGCTTTTCCTTGTCGGCACAGTTGTTGAGTGCTTCATAGATCATACCGCCGGTAAAAGCGCCGTCGCCGACAACAGCAACTGTATAGGTGCCGTTGCCGCAAAGCGAATTAGCCGCGGCGATTCCTGCCGCAGCCGAAACAGACGTTGAGCTGTGTCCCGCACCAAAAGCATCGTGCTCGCTTTCGTTTCTTTTCGGGAAGCCCGAAATGCCGCCCGATTGGCGAAGCGTGTTAAACTCCTCGCGTCTGCCCGTGAGAAGTTTGTGGACGTAGCTTTGGTGTCCGACGTCGAATATTATCTTGTCGTCAGGCGAATCGAAAACACGGTGCAACGCAACCGTAAGCTCGACAACGCAAAGGTTGGCGGCAAGGTGTCCGCCGTTTACCGACACGGTGTTTATGAGTGTTTCGCGTATTTCGTCTGACAGAATCTGCAATTCTTCCGCGCCGAGATCTTTAAGATCCCTTGGCGAATTGATTTTTTCGAGGATCATTTCACTATATCCGAATATCGCGTCGGTGGTGAGCCGGCGCGATAGTGCGGAGTTTTCTCCGATTTATTGATTTTGTTATTTCCTGAAGCCGCAAAGAGCCTTTGCGACAAACGTAACTATTTTCGTGCTGTGATTGATGGCGACCGATTTTCCCATTGCCTTGCCGCCGACGGTTATCGCCGAAATAAGCGAGGTGAGCGCAAGTGTGAGGAGAAATGCGATATCGGCATCCATTTCAGAAAAGAGCTTTACTGCAATACCGGCACCGGTCGCACCGCTTACAACGCCTGCGATATCGCCGACGATATCGTTACAGAAGGAGCTTACCTTTTCGGCGTTGTTGATAAGGCTTACCGCCTTTTGTCCGGTTTTTAATCTTCTCGCCGCCATCGAGTTAAAGGGCTTTATATCTGCCGTGGTGACCGCAAGACCGATTATATCGAAAATTATACCCAAGGCAATAATAGCCACAAGCACCGCCGTTGCGGCAAAAAGCGACATAACGTCAACAACCTTATCGCTTGCGGCGGAAAGGATAGCCGTGATGAAAAACGAGAGGGAAAAGGCGATTACTATCCATTTGGTTTTGCCGTTTTTCTTTTTCTTTTTATCCCTACTTCGAGGGGAAGGTTTATCGTCCATAATGCTCCTTGGAAAAGTTTGAGTTTATACGTTTTGCGTTTTTTGGTTTTGCATTTTTGGGGTGAAAAATACGGGGTCCCCGAAAACATTTATGTTTTTGGGGGTGAAAAATATGGGGTCCCCCGAAAACATTTATGTTTTTGGGGTGCTATGGGGTCCCCGAAAATGCTTGCATTTTTGGGGAGAAAAAGATGGCGGCACAAAACGTAAACTTTGTGGCTTGCGGTCAAGTAGGTTTTCCCCACAAACTACTTCTTGTCGCCAATGAAGCGGTTCCCCTTTAAAGTCCGAGGCGGTACATTACTGTATCCGCGACTTGATTGCCTATAAGTCCACACTGCAATCCGTTTTGTGCCTTTGAGCCGATTTAAAAGCGCTATCTCAGCCTAGGAGTTTTCCTCAATGCCCTTTTCCATTCTGCCTAATCCTCTTTTGCAGATATGATTTCAACAGGGATATCCCGTCTTTGGTAGCTAATCGCCGACGGGCGAGACCTGTATCCGCCGATATCCACGCAAGGCAGGCTACATCTATCCACAGCGTCAAAAAATGCACCGCATGATAGGTTTAATCTTTAGACTGTAGGTATCTCGTATGCTAAGGGCTTACCCCTTCCTGAGTACGGATATCCACAGAAAAAAGCCTCCAAAGGTAGGTGGGTCGAATTCCGTATGCCATTACAGACCGCCCACAAACCTATTCTCCCAGCACCCACCCTCTATTGGGCATAGACAGCAAGCACAAGGAGCTTCATCGATTTGCCTT
>JAZOTA010000004.1:0-85985 GCA_045657425.1 Eubacteriales bacterium | reverse complement strand
ACTCATCGCCCGAAGGATTGCCGCCGATGTTATTATTCTTTGCGAACTCAAAGCAGTAATCGGAAATCCATTTACAGTAATTTTCCTGACCCTTGTCGTTAAGGTGGATACCGTCAAGAATCATCGAAGCAAGATTCTTTTCCGCAAGTGAGTTAATATCAAGGTAACCAAGCTTGTATTCGTCGGCAAGCTTCTTAACAACTTCATTGAAACGGTCGACATAACCAACACCTTGCGAGTCCTTCGCATTGTAGGTCGGCTGACCTCCGCCATACTTGGCATCGCATACGTCGTGAACCGCAACGAGAATTATATCGGAACCCGTCTTTTGGATCTTTTCGATAATGGTTCTGTAATTTTCTTCGTATTTTTCAATCGAAGTAAGGTTCTTTCCGGTTGCAGGGTTAACGGCTTGGTCGTTCATACCGAAGTTAACGATGACCAAATCGGGATTCTTTTCGATAACGTCCTTTTGGATTCTGTTAAGCGCCTGAACGGTCGTATCGCCGCCAACACCGGAGTTGATAACCTCGGTGCCGATTTCACCGTAAAGCATCGAAACCCAGCCCTTCCAAGCAGTGATGCTGTCGCCGAACGCAACAACAGTCTTGTCCTTAAAGGGGCTGTTCATTGCGCGCTCGCTGCATACGACAAACGAGTATGCTGCAACACACGAAGCACCGGAATTGCTTGTGGCATAAATGTTTACGGTGTATTTTGAACCAACGGAAATGGAAGACTTCGCTATCTTAACGGAGGTATCGGTGGTTTCCTTTGAAACAACCTTTGCGCCGTTAGTATTGATTGTGCTGTTAAGTACTGAAACGTAATATTTGGTAGCGCCCTCAACCTTGTTCCATTTGATTTCAAAGTCGGAGTGTCCGACAAAAACATCGTTGTTTACGATTTTGGGCATCGGAAGAATCTTGTTCTTGGGCTCATAGCAGTTTTCGGGCTTTTCGTCCGAGAAGCACAAAAATGCCTTGGTCTTAAACTTCGAGGAATCGTAATACTTGTTCAAATCGCCTTCATATTTAAAGGTGTTTTTTGCAAGATCGATGCCCTCAAGATAAACCTTCGAGCCAATGGGAATGGTCGCAATTTTATCGTAAAAGTTTGATGCAGTCTGGTTAACATAATTAGGTCTTGACGTATCGCCCAAAGCAGGGTAATTGTTGCCCTTGTTTACCGAAATCGCAAAGCCGTTGGGAGGGATGATCGCGTTCTTTTGCACGCCGTTGCCGACAGAGGTGTCGATCGAAAGCAAAATGTAAGAATCGTCCTTTTCGCTCCAATCAAAAACCGCGGTGGTGCACCAACCGTAATTGTTGCTCTTATCAACGATGGTTTTACCGTAGGAGGGGGTAAGGATCATTGCCTGTCCTTCGCCGATAGTGCCATTCATGGCGTTGATACCAAGCTTAACGGTGGGTTTCTTTTCGACAGCGTTGTTAGGATTGTAGGCGGTAAGGCCCTTTTCCTCGGAACCGATCTTAATAAACGCGTTGCTCTTGTATTCCTTCGTATACCAAAGCTCTTCGTTTGTGTCGACGGTTTTGTTAAGGATATCTACGCCGTAAAGGAAAACCTTATCGCCTTCCTTTATCGAAGCGATATAAGCGCAGGTATCGTTCATTGCCTGGGTTTTGTAATTAGGCTTGCTGTTGTCGCCGAGCGAGGGATAATCGTTGCCGGTATTACAGCAGTAAACAAATCCGTTTTCGGGAATTTTCGTCGCGCTCTTGTCAACGTTCATAGCCGTGCTAACGCTTTTTACAATGAAGCACTTGTCAGAAGCACTCCAATCAAATACGATAACGTTCCACCAAGCGAACGAGCCGTAAGGCGCGATCGTGCCGTTGCTCGATTCGGTGTAAACGACACCGGCACCTTCATATGCGGAATACTCCACGTTGATGTGTGTAACAATAAGCTTTTTAGTGCTGCTTCCGTAGGTTTCGGCAAGAGCGGGAGTAACGAAAACAGAAAGCAACAATGCAAAGCAAAGTAACAAAGCTAATCTTTTCATAAAAGCACCTTGATTTTAAAAACTTAGAGGAGCGATTTAACAGGA
The DNA here is from genome assembly GCA_045657425.1 of Eubacteriales bacterium. Classification (GTDB taxonomy): domain Bacteria; phylum Bacillota; class Clostridia; order Oscillospirales; family CAG-382; genus Coliplasma. Next base: position 83,911 of record JAZOTA010000004.1, on the reverse strand, counting down.
ACGCCTTCCTCGAGGCATGCGAAGATGTGTTCGCAGCACATAAGGAATCTGGGATGGTGGAAGGGACCTTTCCACATAGAGCCCTTTTGAGTGTGTGAAACGGTGCCGTCCTTATGGAGATAACCGTACCATTCGCCGTATTCTTTATCTGCAAAGTGACCGAATGCATAGAAGTGAGCTTTTTCAAACCATTTCCAATACTTTTCATCACCTGTGATGCTGTATGCAAGAAGGGTAGCGATACAAGCTTCGTTGTGTACCCACCAAAGCTTCATATCATGCTCAAGTTGCTCGCAGGGACGGCCGCTTACGTCGGTAAAGTAAATAAATCCGCCGTATTCCTTATCCCAGCCCCATTCAAGAGAAACGTCCAAAATCTTGAGAGCGTTAGCAAGAAGCTCTTTGTCGCCGGTATAAATCGCTTGGTTCATAAGGAACCAGCTGTTCTCCATAGAGTGACCGGGGTTGATGGTTCTGCCTGCGGGATTGTCAATGAACTCGCCGTTAGGACCAACTGTTTCGAGAACGCAGCCGAGCTCGGGTTTGTAGTGGATGTTGATGATGATATCTGCCATTTCCTGAGCAATTTTGGTGTAATACTCTGCCTTTTCAGGGTCAGCACGGCGCAAGGTTTGTGCGCTGCTGATAAGCACCATGGGGTAAGAAACGGCACGGTCTTCACGGGTGGAAGCGATTCCCTTGGGAGTGATCTTATAAGGATCTGCATTGCCATCGTGGAAGATAGCGAGCATCATTTCAAAGCATTCTTCTGCCTTGCGAAGAGCTTCTTTATCACCGCTCATGACCGAGTATTCTGCCATCGAAAGAACATAAAAGCTTTCGGTGAAGAAATAGCGGCGCTTTCTCAAAGGAAGACCTTCCTTGGTAAGGGTGAAGTACATTCTTCCGTCGGTGTCTGCAATGTGCTTGTCAATAAAGTCCTTGCCGAGCTTTGCAGCTTCTTCCCATTCGGGCTTGATGCCGTAAATGTTGCAAAGACGCGAGAATGTCCAAAGGCATCTGCCCTGGAACCAACCGGATTTATCGGTGTTGTATGCTTTGCCTTCTCTGTCAACGCTGGTGATGTAACCGCCGTTTTCTTTGTCAAGAAGATCACTGTTCATCCAAAAAGGGATACAGTCCTTCATAAGCTGATCGTTATAAAATTTGCGATAGGATGCGAAAGTTGCCTTATCCATAGTGTTTAACCTTCCTTGTAAATTTAGTCAATTATATTTTAAACTTTATTTCACATATTGTCAATAAATATTGTCAATAAAAATATGCGTTTTTTCTTTCAATGTAAATTGACAAAAGGCGTTGTTGGTGTTATAATCAATAAGAAATACCCGAAAGGAATATATTTAATGAAAAGATTCTTGCTTTTATTGCTTGTTTCATTGATGTGTATTACGCTCTGCTCGTGTGACGCTCTTTTGAAAAAAGCAAAAACGGCGGTCACCGGTGTTGAAGAATCAAAAATGCCGGAGGATTACTTAACGTCTGCGGAAAACGACGATTTTTCTTTTGACGTGTATAAAGAATATATTAAAATCACGAAGTATAAAGCAGAAGAGGGCAATGGAGAAGTTGTCATCCCCTCCGTTATTGACGGTAAGCCCGTTAAGGTTATCGGTTCGCTTTGTTTTCACGATACAGAGGTGGCTGTAACGTCAGTTAAAATACCCAGCTCGGTTACCACTATTGAAGAAAGTGCATTCTATTATGCCGATAAGCTGGAAGCTATTCGTATACCCGATTCGGTTACTTCTATCGGTTCGCGCGCTTTCGCTTGGTGTAATTCACTGAAATCGATTTCATTCGGAAGCGGTGTAACCGAAATACCTTCGTTCTGCTTCAACCATTGCGAATCGCTTGAATCGGTTATTATACCTTCTAAAATCACAAAAATCGGTGTGCGTGCTTTTTCGTATTGCAATTCGATAAAAGAATTTACAGTACCGTCAAACGTGTCTGAATTACATGAACGCGCTTTCGACGGATGCGTTAACCTTGAGTTTGTTTCGATAAACAACACCGGAATCGATATCGGCGACTACGTTTTAAACGGCTGTGAAAAGGTTGTCGTTCTTTCCGGGGATGAATCCAATGCGAAGCAATACTGTATGGAAAACGGTATCCGTTGGAGCACCTCGAAGGACGTGCCTGCAATTATAATTACACCCGATGAATCCTCGGCGGAGTCCGAAGTATCTGAATAAAATCAAACTTGTTTAAAAATCTGAAAGGATCATAAATAAAATGCAACCCATTTCACTTAATGAAATCCGCAAAAAATATCTTGAATTTTTTGAAAGCAAGGGACATCTTTGCATGAACTCGTTTCCTCTCGTTCCGCAGGATGACGATTCCTTGCTTCTTATTAATGCAGGTATGGCTCCTTTGAAAAAATATTTTACCGGTGAGCGCGTACCGCCTCGCAAGCGTGTTACTACCTGCCAAAAGTGTGTTCGTACGCTTGACATCGACAATGTTGGTAAAACCGCACGTCACGGCACCTTCTTTGAAATGCTCGGTAACTTCTCGTTCGGCGACTATTTCAAGGAAGAGGCAATTCCGTGGGCATGGGAATTCCTTACCAAGGTAATGGGCATCCCCGAGGACAGACTTTACCCCAGCATCTATCTTGAAGATGATGAAGCGTTTGATATTTGGGTTAAAAATGGTATTCCTGCTGAACGTATAGTTCGTTTCGGCAAGGAAGATAACTTCTGGGAAATCGGTTCGGGTCCCTGCGGACCTTGCTCCGAAATCTATTTTGACCGCGGTGAAAAATACGGCTGCGGCAAGCCCGATTGTAAGGTCGGATGCGACTGTGACAGATTTATTGAGGTTTGGAACATAGTATTCACTCAATTTGACAGCGACGGCAACGGCACCTATACAAGACTTGCTCATCCCAATATCGATACGGGTATGGGTCTTGAAAGACTTGCGTGCGTTATGCAAGACGTAGGTAACCTTTTCGAGGTTGATACCAATAGAAGTATTCTTAACAAGGTTTGTGAGCTTTGCGGCAAGGAATATAAGGGTAGCTCGTCCGATAATGACGTTTCTATCCGTGTAATTACCGACCATATCAAGACCGCAACCTTCCTTATCGGCGATGGCGTTATTCCCTCGAATGAAGGCAGAGGATATATTCTTCGCCGTGTACTTCGTCGCGCGGCTCGTCACGGCAGACTCCTTGGCATTAAGGGCACATTCCTCGGTGACGTTTGTGACGTTGTAATAGCAAACAATTGCGGCGCATATCCCGAGCTTGCTGAACGTAAAGACTATATTAAGAAGACTATAAAGGCCGAAGAAGATCGCTTTGCTCAAACTCTTGATGCAGGTCTTTCTATCCTTTCCAAGATGATTGCTGAAACCGAAGCAAGTGGCGAAAAGGTTCTTTCTGGTGAAAACGTATTTAAACTTTACGATACTTATGGATTCCCGATCGATCTTACCAAGGAAATTACCGAAGAAAAGGGAATTTTCGTTGACGAGGAAGCTTTCCGTGCTTTGATGCAGGAACAGAAAAAGCGTGCAAGAGAAGCCAGAGCCAACATCGACGCAGGTTGGGCAGGCGATGCTCTCGCAATGATCGATAAATCTAAGCCTACCGAATTTGTCGGTTATACAGAAAACGAGTGCGAATGTAATATCGAATACATTATTTCCGATGGTGAGGATGTTGGATTCCTTGCAGGCGGAAATGCAACCGTTATCACTGATAAAACCCCCTTCTATGCCGAAGGCGGCGGACAGGTTGGCGATACAGGTGTTATCGTTACCGACAAATGCCGTTTCGTTGTTTCTGATACCCAAAAAACTCCCGAAGGTCAGTATTTGCATATCGGTTACGTTGCAGAAGGTACTCTTGAAAAGGGTAAAGCGGTAGCTAAAATTGATGTTTGCAGAAGAAACGCAATTCGCCGTAACCACTCTGCGCTCCACCTTCTTCAGGCGGCACTCCGTAAGGTTTTGGGCACTCACGTTGAGCAGGCTGGCTCTTACGTAACTGAAGAACGCGGCAGATTCGACTTTACTCACGGCTCTGCTCTTACTTCCGAAGAGCTTCTTGCGGTTGAAGATGCAGTTAATGCTCAAATTCTTGAAAACGCATCTGTTGCTACAGATGTTATGACTCCCGATGAAGCGCGTGCAAAGGGCGCAATGGCTTTGTTCGGTGAAAAATACGGCTCCTTGGTTCGCGTTGTATCTATGGGCGACTATTCGGTTGAACTTTGCGGCGGTACACACGTTTCCGCGACCGGTTGTCTTGGTCTTATGCGTATCGTATCCGAAGCATCTGTTGCTGCAGGCGTAAGAAGAATTGAACTCACCACCGGTATCAATACTCTCACCGCAATGCGTAACGAAGAAAAGCTTCTCGAGGAAGTTAAGAAGACTGTAAAAGCAGTTAGCGAGGATGATATTCTTCATAAGTCCGAACAGCTTCTTGAAGAAACAAAGCGCCTTAAGAAAGAGCTTGACGCTATGAATCTCAAGGCGGCTTCCGAAGCGGTTGATAAGGCATATGCAGACGCTGTTGACGTTAAGGGTGCAAAGCTTGTAAGAGCAAGCTTTGACGGTGCAACCGTTGATGCATTGCGCGATTCTGCTGATAAGATCGTTGCAAAGGACGAAAATGCCGTTTGCGTATTTTCTACCGTAAATGAGGGTAAGGTTCTTTTGGTTTCTGCTTGCGGTGTTGCGGCAGTTAAAAACGGCGCCCATGCAGGTAACCTTCTTAAAGCTATTTCGCCTATCGTAGGCGGCGGTGGCGGCGGCAGACCTAACAGTGCTTCCTCCGGCGGGAAGGATGCAACCAAAATCCCCGATGCACTTGCTGAAGCAGAAAATATTCTTGCGTCGCAAATTAAATAAGGAGCATTTCAATGGATTGCTTGTTTTGTAAAATAATCAACGGTGATATTCCTTCTTCGAAGGTTTATGAAAATGAATACGTGTATGCGTTCAAGGATATAAATCCTAATGCAAAGGTTCACGTTCTTGTCGTTCCCAAAACGCATATCGATTCTATCGACTGTGCAGATGCGTCGAATATCTGCGCAATCACAAAGGTTATCGAGGCGATTCCCGTTGTAGCGAAAGAATGCGGACTTACAAACGGTTACCGTGTTATTACCAACGTTGGTGAAGATGGCGGTCAAAGTGTTAAGCATCTTCATTTCCACATTTTGGGTGGCGAAAAGCTCCCGGTAAAGCTTGCATAATTAAGGATTTAGCAACGTGTTCGGAAAGCGTTATATTGCAATTGCCATATCGATTTTTGCGATTGGTGTCGTTTTTGCTGTAAAAGTGTTCAATGTCGACACCTTCTCTTCGCGCGCGGTATTTTCCGCAATCGCTTTACTTTCCGTATGCGCGTTTGCATATTTTGTTCGTGTAAGAAACGAATTTGACGTTAAAAAGATTTTAGCGGCTACCTTTGCGGTTGCCGCTTTCTCTTTTGGCATTCTTCGTGTTGGCTTTTACAACGATGCCGCATCATCGTCCGGTCAATTTAATTACAAAGATGATATCGCTACGTTTGAAATTGTTGAAATTAAAGAAAATTCAATAGACTTAAAGGTTCTTTCATCCGAAATCGGTGTGAACAAAGGCGAAAAGATTCGGTTGTATACCGATTATAAGCTTGATTCACTCGTTGCGGGCGATATGATAGTTGCAGACGTAAAGTATAAAGCGCAAAACGGGGAAAGCTATTATTCAAGCGGCATATCCTTGTCGGCAAACGGTGAGGTGGTTGAAACAAAGCACGGTACTGGTTTGTTTTGCAATATAAGACGCTTTGTGTCCGAATCTGCCGATGTGTTATATGACGATTTTGAATATGCAAATTCTATATCCAAAGCAGTTACCGTTGGTGATAAAAGTGACCTTGATTCCTATCTTTATTCGGTATTTAATTCAAGCGGTATTTCGCATATTTTGGCGATCAGCGGATTGCACGTTACTCTTATTGCGATGACCTTTCATCGGCTTTTGGTTATGCTCTCCGTAAGCAGAAAAGCGGCAAGCTGCATTTCGTCTGCAGTTGTATTGTTATATGCGGCGTTTGTTGGTTTTACGCCAAGTGTTACCCGCGCATCTATAATGCTCCTTGCAATAATGATGTCGAAAATGTTTTTAAAGCGAGCCGACAGTATTACAACGCTGTTTATTGTTCTCGGCGCTTTGCTGTTAATTAATCCATATTCACTGTTTTCTTTGAGCTTGGAATTATCCTTTCTTGCAAGCTTGGCAATTTTGGTTAGCGAGCCCATTTTGGACCGTATATATGAGTTTTTCAAAATTAAAGGCGAGATTTCCGAGAAGAAGATTGCAAAAATACTGTATACGGCATTGAATGCAGTGATTACACCCGCTTTAATGTCCTTTGCTACAACTGTATTTTCATTTTTCGTAATTATTATAACGTTTGATTCGGTTTCATACGTATCTCCGCTGATCAACATAATCGTTGTGCCGATGTTTTCATACGGCTTGGTGTTTGCTGTAATAGCGTTTTTGGTCTCATCTTTTTCTATGCCTATAGCAGTATTTATTGGAAAACCTGCAGGATATATTTTTGATTTTATAACAGACATTAGTGAACTGATACACAAAGCCGATATTGGTAAGCTGTCTTCATACGTTGAATGGATATTTATACCGTATATTATTTCACTGGCAATGATTGTTTCTCTTTTGTTTTTGCATCGAAATCGGTTGAAGGCGTTTTCAATTTCGGCGGTTGCGTTTTGCTTTTCTATTGCGTTTTGCGGGATATTGAACAACTATTCATTGCAAGGTGTTACGCTTATTGAATACGGAGAATCCGATGGGGAATACGTATTCTTTAGCAATGAAGAAACGAGCGTGTATTTTGACGTAGGCGGTTATACTTCGGAGCCGACGGTCGTTTATGAAAACGGACTGACCTCTGTTGATAAATACGTTTTGACAAAATATAATGACTATACATTTAAAAACTTCGGTTTTTTCAGTGGAAGAACATCGATTTCGCAAGTGTTTTTGCCAAAACCTAAAAATTTTTACGAATTTAATATATATAATGAAATAAAATTGTTGGCAAACAAAAGGAATTATGATATAATTGAGTTTGATAGTGAGTTGAATTTTAAATCAGACGATATAGAGATTAATTTTATCCACGATGAAAAGTTAAGTTTCGGCTCATATTTTTCGGTTGAAGGTAAAGACGTTTCGGTTAATATTTTCATTGACGGTTTTCCGCCCGTAAGTCATTGTGACGTTGCGATTTTTAATGACTTTTCCGAGGAGTATTTGTTTGACGCTTCATATAACGATGCTTATTTTAAGGAAGCGTCGGTTGCAAGCTCTTCATTCGACGGATACGTTGATACGTTTACAAACAGATTAAGAATTATTATAAAAGACGGCGAAAGCGACAGTATAATTTATGAGCCTTGATATATTAAAAAATAAAATAAAAGAGAATAATATTTCGGGCGTTTTTCTGTTTTGCGGTGCCGAAGAATATACAAAGGACCACTATGCTGCGCTGATTAGGAATAAGGTCGATTCATCGCCGTTGCCTGAATTTAATCATATATATTTCAGCGCGGCAAACGATAGCTTGAGCGATTTGGAAGATGCGATTTACTCCTTGCCGTATATGTGGGAAACAAAGCTGATTGAAATCACCGATGTTGAATCTGCCAAATTTGTCGAAAACGATATCGAAGAGTATTCACGTATTTTCTCTGATATCCCCGATTATCTTACCATTCTTGTTGTTTTAAGACATAACGATAATATCGAGAAAGCAGAAAAGGACAAAGATAAGGAAAAGGAAAAGGGAAAAAAAGGAAGTATACTAGCGTTCATCAAAGCCGTGCGCGACAACGGCTTGGTTGTCGAATTTGATAATGAGAAGAGCGATAAGCTCACAACCTGGATTACACGCCACCTGAATGCCAAAAACGTTAAATATGATTTTGCTGTGCCGCGAGAACTGATTAACGTTTGCGGAAGTGATATGTATATTTTGCAGGGTGAGATTTTAAAACTTGCAGAGGTTTACGACGGTACGCCTATAAGCGTTTATGACGTAAGAAAATACTGCTGTTCAAACAGCGCATATAAGTATTTCGATATAGTCAATGCGCTTAATAAAAGGGATATAGTTTTAGCTAACAAGATTTTATACAGTCTTAATTTAGACCGTGATTCGATTTCTATTGCATTGGGATTGCTTGCAAAGGAATATGCCGAAATGCTTATGGTAAAATTAGGTATCGATTCGGGCAAAAATCTTGACGCAATTTCAAAAGAAACAAAAATCAAAGATTGGATATGCCAAAAAAAGGCGGCTGCAGTCGGCAAAACCGACGTAAGTGTTCTGAATTTTGCTATTAATGAGCTTAATTTAGCCGATAAAAAAATTAAGAGCTACAGGGGCAATCCGTTAAGAATACTCGAACTTGCTTTTTATAGGATCTGTACTTATGGAAGAAAAGCTTAATTTGAAATATCCCGTCATTGTCGAGGGAAAATATGATAAGGCAAAATTAAGTCTTGTTGTTTCATCTCCCATAATAACGCTTGATGGCTTTTCGATATTTAAAAATGAAGAAAAAAAGGACTTGCTAAAGCGCCTCTCCAACGAAAAGGGAGTTGTTTTATTGGCAGATAGTGACCGTGCGGGCAACTTTCTTCGTTCCAAATTAAAAGGTATTTTAAAAGGCAATATATATAACGTGTATACGCCGGCAATTGCCGGAAAAGAACGTCGTAAATTAAAAGAGTCTGCCGACGGTATACTTGGTGTTGAAGGCATAGATTCTTCTGTTTTGCGTGAGCTGTTGTTACCGTTTGTCGGTGAAACAGTAAGAAATCAAACCGAAATTACAAAAGCACGATTTTATGAGGATGGCTTTTCGGGTACAAATAATTCATCGGAAAGACGCAAAAGGTTAGCGGAGCTTTTAAATTTCCCCAAAACATTAACTGCTAAAGCATTACTTGATGCTATAAATTTGTTGTGCACGGAAGAAGAGTATACTTCTGCCGTGTCGAGGATAAATAATGAAAAATAATATCACGGTTGGTATTTACACACTCGGATGTCGTGTGAATATGTATGAATCCTGCGCTATTGCCGAAAGACTGCGCGAAAACGGCTGTATAATTTCAAAAAAAGGCAAATGCGATTTTTACGTTATCAACACTTGTGCGGTTACGAGCGAAAGTGAAAGAAAAAGCCGTCAATTGATAAGGCGTTTGGCATCGATGGGCAAGGTCCTTGTCATCGGATGTGCGGCGCAGCTTCAAAACAGTTTTATTGATTTGGATAACGTAATATATGTCGGCGGTAACAATGACAAGGGAAGAGTTGTCGATATTATCCTTGGCAATGTCGACGTAGCAGGCGATTTTGTAAAACCGATGGACAATGCACCTTATGAGGAGCTTTATATAAGCGGTGAGGATGCTTTGTTTTCAGAGTGTAGAGCTTTTATAAAGATACAAGACGGTTGTAACGGTAAATGCACCTATTGTATTATACCTAAATGCCGCGGTTCGGTTCGTTCAAGATGCCCCGAAAACGTTGTTTCAGAGGCGAAACGGCTTGTTGCAAACGGTTATTCCGAAATAATTCTTACAGGCATTGAGGTCGGCGCATACAACAAGATTCCGCTTTATGAATTGATTGAAAAGGTCGCATCGGTTGAAGGCGTAAAGCGATTAAGATTAGGTTCGCTGTCGCCGAATATTATTACCGAAAAGTTTTTGTCGCATATTTCGAGAATCGATAATTTTATGCCTCATCTTCATCTTTCGCTTCAATCCTGCAATGATTCTGTGCTGACTGATATGAAGCGGCCATATCGCAAAAAGGATATTTGTGATAGGGTTGCACTTGTCAGGGAGTATATTCCAAATTGTATGCTTTCCGCCGATATTATTGTCGGATTTCCCGGTGAAACCGAAAGTGAGTTTATCGAAACGGTTGAAGCATTGAAAGAACTTAATGTTTTTCACGTGCATTCTTTTCCTTATTCTGAACGTCCCGGTACAATTGCGGCAGAAATGGCTGATAAGGTACCTAAAAACGAACGCGCGGAACGCAATTCGCGTCTTATCGCAGCTTGCGCGGAAACAAAACACCGAATACTTAACTCTAAAATCAATCAAAACGTGTCAGTTCTCATCGAAAAGATAGTGGAAGGTAAGGCGTTTGGCCATACAGAGCAGTTTTTGGAAGCATCCTTTTGTGCGGAAAACTGCTGTGTTGGCGAAATAGTTGAAATTAGAATAGTTTCCCACGATGGTGATATATTACATGGTGTGAAATTTTAACTTGGAGGAACACAAATGAACGCAAATTATGAAAACATAAATATTGCTGATGATCTTTCTTGCGGATTGCACTCGGTGCTATACAAAAAGATTGGATCTGTAAACATTAACGAGCTTAGAATCAGTAGTGTGTTTTCCCGTTTTATAAAAGATATTGAATGCGCCGATTCTTTTACCGTGATGGATATTATCAATTGCGCGGAAGCGGTCATTAAGGATAAAGAGCCCGATGAAAATGCGAGTAACGTTATTTTCGCATACGATCACCGTTCTATCGCAAATAAGAGCTTGTCAAAAAAGCTTTTTAAAAATTCATATTGCGGAATTTATTCGCTCTTTACGTTGCATAACGGTATTACAGTTGACCTTGACGCAGTGGGACAAAGTCTTTCTGCGGCAGAAACAAAGCGCTTTTTGGTTGCTAAACCTAAAAAGGCGCAAAAGCTTTTCAACCTTGCAAAGAAGAATGCTGTTAATATCCAAAAAGCAGGGGAAGTTATAACGACCGAAAAAATATTGCTGACGTCGGGTAACGAGGTGATTTCGTCGATCGACAGATCGGTTATTAATAATGCTGAAAAAATATCGCTCAATCTTAACGGTGATCATTTCAAAGCATTTATTTCGGGATATAATGCAGTATTTTCTCTCGCACTTTGTAACACTGTTTCGACGAATAATATTATTCGTTTTGGTTTGGGAGGAAGCTTCGAAAACGTTTGCGCACGAGCACTCGGTTATTACAGTGCACTCACATATCTCAAAAATGCGCCTGTAAGATTTGTTTTTACACACGAGGATAACGCAACTGTTGCGGTTGGCCGCCCGAATATAAATGACGGTGATTATCTATACCTTTTGAGAGTAAATAATGATATAAACGGTATGCCCGATAAAGCGCATTTCGGTCAGCTTGCTTATTATTTAAACGAGAAAAAACGTATGGGTATAATAAAAGATGTTCTCCCCGTAGGAGAGAACACCCAGCGTATTATAAACAGATTGTGCGGTGAAACCTTAACGTTTGACTCTATGGCAGAAATACCGGCAGAGTCATTTGGCGTCGTCGTTAGTGTTGGCAGAGGTGAATCTGTCAACGGTTTAAGATTGGGCTGCTTTAAAAATATTTGACGATCTCGCCAATGCCGTCAAGTATAATGTCGGGCGCATTGGTTTCGTTAACGTCTTCAATTTTAGTTTCGCCCGATAGTACCAAAACCGACATTAGACCGTTGTTTTTGCCTAAAGCGATGTCGGTATAAAGTCTGTCGCCTACTATTGCGGTTTCTGCGAACGGAACACCGTAAAGCTCGGAAATCATATCCGCTGTTTCCTTGAAGGGCTTTCCGAAATATTTCGGCTCAACGTTTGTGGAAGCGGTAATTAATGCCGCAATTGCACCGCTATCAGGGATAAAGCCGTTTTCTGTCGGGCAATTAAAGTCGGGGTGAGTGCAATAAAACTTTGCACCGTTTCTGATAAGATCGCATGCGATAACAAGCTTTTCGTAGGTTAAGGTTGTGTCGAACGAGCTGACTACGATATTAGCTTTTTCGGAAAGAGTTATTCCCGATTCAATAAAAGATTGCTCAAGTGCCGGAGTGCCGACGAGATATACCGCTTCGTTCGGGTGATTGCGCTTTAAATATTCAATGGTAACGTCACCTGCGGTAACAATGTCGCTTCTTGTTGCACCAAACCCCATACGGTTTAGCTTGTCAACGTAATTCATAGGATTTTTGGAAGCGTTATTTGTAAAAAACGCAACCTTTCTTCCGCTTTCGCGTGCGGTTTTGACAAATTCAATAGCACCGGGAAGAATTTTTTCGCCCAAATAAATTGTACCGTCCATATCTAAAACAAACAGTTTTATCTTTTTGAGTTCGCTTTTTTCCATAATTTAAACCTTTCTGTTCTTTTATATTATCATTATACTTAAAAAAAATAATTTTTCAATAGGCGGTGTGCACTATGGGAGCTAAATATTGTATAAGTGTAGATTTAGAGGGCTTGGCATGTGTTGTCGGTTCATACGGACAAGGCCTTGCCGATGGAACCAAGAATTACCAATTCGCAGCACAGCAGGGACTGCGTGAGGCAAACGCTGCCGCAAAAGCATTGTTTGATAGCGGTGCTGAGGAGGTTGTTATTTGGGATTGTCACGGAAGCGGCATTAATCTCGATTATACCGCCTTTGATAAACGTTGTAAATTTATCATTGGTGCAGGTAGCCGTTTGCGTTTTCCGGGCGTTGATGACAGCTTTGACGGTATACTGTTTATTGGTTATCACGCTTATGATACTCCCAAAGCCACACTGGCACACGTTTATTCTTCGTCGACCTTTGTATCGCATCAAATCAACGGTCAAGAAGTGGGCGAACTTCAAATTGATGCCGCTATCGCAGGCAAAAGACAGGTTAAAACGCTTTTTGTTTCTTCGGACGACATTTGTGTTGCACAAGCAAAAGAGTCGTTTCCTTGGGTTAAAACAGTTGTTACAAAGCAATCGCTTGCGTGGAATAACTGTATAAGCAAGCACCCCGAAGCAGTATGCGATGAAATTTATAATATGGTTTGCGAAGCTGTAAAGGATATCGACAATGCAAAGCCGTTTACAATTGAAACGCCTCTTGAATTGACTGTCAAGTATAAACGTATTGAATACGCCCAAGGATGCGCTTTAAGAAATCCCGATAATACGCCCTTTGAATTTGTAGATGCTTATACAAGACGCGGTATTTTGAACGATGTTGAACATTATTTTCAATTTTAGGTAGGGAAAAATGAGAAATAATTCTAAACCAATTGAAAAAGAACATATTTTAAGACAGAAACACGATAGAATGAGGTCGCTTCGAGTTGTAAAATATCTTGAATATCCTTTTATTCTACCCGATAGCCCCGTTGAGATTGAAGAAGGTTATATTGTTTCTGACCGTGATACTTATGATGTTTTTGCTTCGTTTATATTTAAAAACATTACCGAAAAACCTTTGCGGAAGCTTAACGTTCGAGTAAATTGTTACCTTAATCAGAATATTCCTTATACTCATATTGATTTTGAATATTCACACGATTTGTTAACGTTTGGTATTATCAGCAAGGATGACGTTGACTTAAAGTTTAAAGAAGCTAATAAAAAGCTTACGATTAATAAGAGCGAGTCTTTTGGCTCCTGTGTTTACATACCTTTACCGGAAAGTTATTTTACAAAAATCGAGCTGGTTTTGCTTTCGGTTGAATACGCAGGCGGAGAGGTTGTGGAAATAAACACTGTTGTTGCAGGTGATTCTAAAAAGTATAAAGACCTTGACGATATCACAAAGATGGTATATTCAAGAGTTAATATTTATCGTGCTGCCGAGGAAAAATACCCGACAAAAGTAATGCCACAGTTTGGCAATACAGTCTGGTTGTGCTGTTGTGGTAATAAAAATCCAAATGTTTCGGACGTTTGTGAAAAATGCGGCCGTGAAAAAGAATGGCAAAAGAAATCGATTGTTGACGAAATACTTGAAGAAACAAAAACACAAATTGTAAAAGATCCAAAAGAAGTTACACTACACGATAAATCAAGATTTAAACAAAACAAGTATCTTGAATCAAAAGAGGAAACGCAAAGAAAGATAGAGCAATATGAAAAGGCAATGAAGAATATTGCCAATGAAGAGAAGTACAACGAAGCTCGAAAGCTAATGATTATACCAAAGCTTTTGATTGCAGTCGGTTTGCTTTATCTTCTTGTGTTCGGTATAAGATTATTTATTGAATTCGGCCCGTTGTCAAACGCAACCGGTAACGGTGGAAATACCGGTAATGCCGACAACGAAGCTGTCGAAACTGCAAATGCATTAAACCAAAGCAATTACTATCTATAAGTAAGAATAACGCCGCGTTTTTACGCGGCGTTGCTTTATTTGGATATGCTTTCAATTATTTCGATTAATCTGCAAACTGCGGGAGAAGGCGGAACGTTTGCCAACGTACAAATGCCGATGCTTCTTTCTGGCATTGAGAAATCAGTTTTTAGTCTGAATATATTTTTGTATTTTACGTTATTGGAAAACTCTTCGGTAATACAAGCTATGCCTAGATTTTTCTCTGCAAAATCAAATAGTAAATCATAAGATCCTAACTCGAATTCGGGATTTAATTTCAAACCGTGCGATTGAAAAAACATATCGGTATTGTATCGGGTGTTGGATTTTGGTTCAAGCATCGCAAGCGGAAGGGAAGCGATGTCGTTTATTGACAGCGTTTGATCAAGTAAATGCCTATATTTACTGCCGGCAATAAACGCTTCATGCAGCGTGCCTATTTCTTTAATATCAACGGCCGGATATTTGTTATTGTCAATCGGTAAACTTACGAAAGCAACGTCGATCTTACCGGCTATTAATCGGCTGAGCGTTTCGTTAGTAACACGATTTACAATTTCGATTTTAATTGAAGGGTAAGTGTTATGAAACAGTTCAAGCGCATCCATCAAAAAATGTCTGGTAATAGTATCGCCTGCTCCTATTCTTAAATTGCCCTCATCAAGAGTTTTCATCCTTGTAAAAAGTGCCTCCGCGTTTTGTATTTCTTCTATAGCGCGCTTAACGTAGCCGAAAAGTAAATCGCCTTGAGCGGTAAGCTTTGCGCCCTTGCGACCTCTTGCAAAAAGCATAACGCCAAGCTCATTTTCTAAAGAACGTATCTGTTGACTGATTGCGCTTTGTGTGATAAACAATTTTTTTGCAGCTTCGGAAAAGCTTCCGCAAATTGCCGCCTCGTAAAATATCTTATATTGATCTAACTTAATATCCATAAGCTCTCCTTATGCAAAGCATTATGATTAATTGATTGACTTATGATATGATTTATATTATAATATAAATACAGAAATGTCAATATGTTTTTGGAGGTTTTAAAATGAACGAAAGATTCATTGGTACCGTGTCCCGAGGAGTGCGCGCTCCTATTATCAGACAGGGTGATGATATAGCTAAAATTGTTGCAGAAAGCGTTCTTACTGCGGCTGAAAGTGAAAACATTCAAATTCTCGACCGTGACGTTGTTGCGGTTACCGAAGCGGTTGTTGCTCGCGCACAGGGTAACTATGCTTCCGTTGACCAGATTGCTGACGATATTCGTGCTAAATTCCCCGAAGGCGCTGTTGGTGTAATTTTCCCCATTCTTTCGCGTAATCGTTTTGCTATCTGCCTTAAAGGTATCGCACGCGGCGCAAAGAAGGTTGTGCTTATGCTTTCCTATCCCTCGGATGAAGTTGGCAACCACTTGATCGATTACGATTCCTTGGATGCCGCAGGCGTTAATCCTTGGACCGACGTTCTTACCGAAGCAAAATATCGCGAGCTTTTCGGCATCGTAAAGCACCCCTTTACCGGTGTTGATTATATCGAATATTACCGTGAACTTATCGAATCTCAGGATTGCGAAGTCGAGATCGTTCTTGCTAACGATTGCCGCAAGATTCTTGATTATACCGATTCGGTTCTTACCTGCGATATTCACACCCGCGTCAGAAGCAAACGCCTTCTTAAAGCGGCAGGCGCGAAAACAGTTTTCGGTCTTGACGATATTCTTACCGAGTCTGTCAACGGCTCGGGCTTTAACCGCGAATACGGCCTTCTCGGAAGCAACAAGGCTACCGAAGATACCGTTAAGCTTTTCCCGCGTGATTGCCAAGCGGTTGTTGATTCTATCGCTTCTATGCTTAACGAAAAGACCGGCAAGAATGTTGAAGTAATGGTTTATGGCGATGGTGCCTTTAAGGACCCTGTAGGAAAGATTTGGGAGCTTGCTGACCCTGTTGTTTCCCCTGCATACACTCCCGGCCTTGAAGGTCAACCCAACGAAGTAAAGCTCAAGTATCTTGCAGATAACGATTTCAAGCATCTTTCCGGCCAAGAACTCAAGGATGCTATCAGTGAATACATTCGTAAAAAGGATGGCGACCTTGTAGGTAAAATGGCTTCTCAAGGCACTACTCCTCGCAGACTTACCGACCTCATCGGTTCGCTTTGCGACCTTACCTCGGGCAGCGGTGATAAGGGTACTCCCATCGTTTGGATTCAAGGATATTTCGATAACTACACTGCATAATATAAAAAGGTGCGTATCAAACGCACCTTTTTTGTTAACCCACGGTTGTCATTTTTAAAAAGACAAGTTGCTTGAAATTTCTCAATGAATGCTATAAAATATAAACAATACATTCGATAATTAGGAGATTAAAAATGGGTTTTGCAGAAGTCTTTAAAGAAAATAGAAAACGTGTTGGTTACACTCAGGAAGAAATTGCGAACAAATTGATGGTAACACCTCAAGCTGTATCGAAATGGGAAAGTGCATCCGCAATGCCGGATATAACACTCATTATACCGATATCGCGACTATTTGGTATTACAACCGATGAATTGCTTGGAAATAGCGTTAAATCAAACGAGGAGATATTGGATGAGTTGGATGAAGCATGCGGCGCGGCTAATGATGTAAGTGAAAGATATAGAATTTATTTAGAAAAAGCAAAAATGTATCCTTACAGTATCGATACTATATCAAGAACGATTCAGTGCATCGCGCAGCTTTTGGCAATTCAAGGTAAGAATATGTCTGAGGATGAAAAAAATGAATTGATTTCAAAGGCGGAAACATTTGCTGATGAATTACGCAAGTTGGGGGAAAAGAATGGTTCCGATTCAAATATATGTTCACATGCTATTCTTGCGGATGTATATATGAGCTCCGGCGAGTTCAAGAAAGCGGAAAAAGAAATTAATTATCTGCCGTATTGCCGTTACAACAAGGCGCGTATGCAAGGTAATTTGCTACATCGCGAAAAAAAGTATGAAGAAGCAATTGAGTATTATAGAGAATCAATTTCAGACTCGATATATTGGCTATTTTGGGATATCGAACGATTGGCGCATTGTTTGTGGCGTGCGAGTTGGGATAATTCAACGTCGCTTAAGATTTTTCAGTTAATGTATGATATGATTCACTGTATGTATGAGGATAATCTGTATCCTATTCCGCTTACAAATTATCTTTTACAGGCAAATATTCAATTGGCGGCAGAAAAAGCAAGAGCGGGCAACTATGAGATTGCGTATAAGCATTTGGATGAAATTGTTGAAATAATTAAAGCTTACGAAAGTGGTTGTGGCAATACACTTGAGACCGGATGTATTCTATATCCGAATGTAATTCGTCCGTTTAATAAAACCGAACGAAAACGCTCGTATAAAAATTGGTTTTTTAGAAGTTTAGAATGGAATTCTTTTGAAGCAATCAAGAACGAAGAGCGTTTTGAAAATTATTTAAGGTATGCCGAGATGTTAAATTAATATAAAAAGAGTCGTTTTGAAAACGACTCTTTTTATATTAATTATGCTACTTTGTCGGGGTCACCGAAGATTTGATAGTAGGTGTTTTGGATCTTTTCGGTGAACACAAAGTCGAACCAAGTTTCGTACTTAGGTACTAACTTCTTCTCTTCTTCGCCTTCTTCACCTTCAGCTGCGCTTTCTTCTGTTGCTGCATCAGCTTCTTCGCCTTCGGTTTCAACCTTTTCTTCTTCGTAGTAACCGATTTCTAAATAAATCTGTTCTGCGGTAAGATTAAGAATTTCAGAATTTTCCTCAACAAATTTGTTAACAGCTGCTTCGATAGCGGTTTCGATTTCTGCAATGATGTTATCGGTATATACTGCAATTTCCTCAGCAATATATTCGTCTACACGTGCGAGAATCTTGTTGGGAGCGTCATAAGTCAACATAAGGTTGAGTTGATTCTTATATTCTTCAGAGTTTTGGAGATTTTCAAATGCTTTTGCATATTCATCGGTATCTTCGATTTCGTCGATTGCATCATCGATTGCGGAATCAAGATAGTTTATGAATGTGCTTTCAATTTTGTCTTGAACTTCTTCTTCGCTGTAGTAGGAAGCGAAGTTTTCATTAATATACTCTTCGGTAAGCAGTTCATTTACCATCTTGGAAATATCAGAGCTGCTTGCTTCAGGATTTTCTGCCTTCAACTTAGAGGTGAGCTTATTCTTAAGCTTCTTTCTAACGTCGTCGTGAAGGTCTTCTCTAACAACCGCTTCAGCTTCTTCGCGAATCTGTTTGCTTTGATTTTTTGTTACTTCTTCGCGCATCATTTCTGCGAACATAGGTTTAAGAACGTTTTCTTCGAATTGTTCGTCAACTCTGTCAACGAAATCTGCGACGATTTCCGCTTCTGCTTTTGTGTAGATCTCTTCATAATTAATCTCTACAGCGGTACCGGAAAGGAGGGCGGGGTAGTGCTTAGCTATAACTTCGTTGATAACCTCGATGTAATCGGGTTCGTAAATATCAACGGTATCTTCCTGCTGGATCTTTTGTCCGGGGTTCTTGGGATCGTCAATTTCAACTGTAACCTTGTAAGAGAATTTCTTGGGGTTGGAGGTGAAACCAAGCGAGGGTGAAACGATTGCATCTTGGTTTTGCTTAATAGCGTCGATCCAAAGGTTTGCGTTTGTTGTATCGTGTTCGGTATCCTTAAGAATGTGGGTGATAAAGCAGTTACCAACGTGGTTGGGGTCTACAATATAAACATTCTTAACTACGATCTTTTCATCGGGGTTTTCGGGATTAGTGATTTGAACGCTGTCTTCTTTTCTAACAACAAAGCCGTCATCATCGAGTTGGTAGTGTACGTTTTCAACACCGTAGGTGAGGATGTTCATAAGTTGAGCATCGGTGTTGATAGCTTCCATGATTTCGATTACGTCGGTAAGTTCGTCGGTAGAAGATACAAATTCGGATACGCAGAAAATATTATCAATTGTATTTTCATTTGTAGCGATAGGAGGAGAAAATTCGGTAAATTCAAACTTCTGTTCCTTACCATACTCCTTCTGGAGATTCTTGGTGATGGAGTCGATAGTACCGCTTTCAAAACGAACTGCGTATCTGGGAACATCATCGGTTTCTGCAGCAGATGCAAAATCATCAGAAATATAGCCAAGCGCCTGATATCTTGCGATCATTGCATAATAATCTTTGAATTGAGAATCTTTATATGCGTTGATTACACGACGGGTTCCAAGGTCGGTCAATTGAACGAGTGCAGGGAAGCCGGGAGTGCTAAGGAAGTTGAACGCGGTCGATTCCTTAATGTTCTTCAAAGGAACTACGTCGGGATTGTTTTTAGCAACGATTTCGAGATAATCGCGAAGGTCTTCCAACGTAGTAAGAGTGTTAGGGTCGATATTGTGCTGAGCCAAAAGTTCAGCATCATATACGAGATAAGTGTATTCGCCGATTGCGTTGTTAACGGGAACGCCGTATGTCTTCAAACCAACCTTTGCAGCTGTGAACAAAGTAGAGTGAATAGAAGACTTGAGCGATTTACCTTCGTTGTTAAGCTTTTCGTCGAGAGAAACAAGCTTTCCGTTTGTAGCAAGGTCGTAATACTTGTCGTATCCTCTTACAAGGAAAATATCAAGTCTGGGCTCTTCGAGGGGAATTTGTCCGCCCTCTTCGAGGATGTCGAGAATATCATCACCGGTAAGAACGTCGACAGAAACCTCTTCGTCGGAACTATCGGCTTTAGAGGATTCATCCTTGTTGTTCTTGTTTTTCTTTGCAAGCTGATATTCTTCCATTTCAGCATACTTGTCGGTAATGAGCTGATCATATTCCTCCTCATCAACCATAACAAGCTTGAGGATGACGCCCAAACGGTGGAACAAAATGCGGTTAAGCGCAAGTTCAACCTGTCTGATGGCTTCAGGTGTCGTTTCTTTATCTTTGATAGTGTAGAGAGTATAAACTTTGGCTTCAATATCTTCGATAACTACTTCGCTTGAACAGGATGCGAACATCGGAACAAGCATAAGAATTGACAGAAGAATACATAAGATGCCTTTTTTCATAGTAGGCGTTCCTCCTAAAAAACAGATATTTACACATAAGCGCATTATACTACTTTTCGATGAATATGTCAAGTTAATTATTCGAAATTAATAAAGAAGTATTATATATTTATTTGAAGATTTTGTAAAACAAATGAAAATTTAGATCGTCGTGCTGTTTCTATTGAAAAATGAGCATTTATCGGTTATAATTAACAAAAAGGAGGTGCGGTATGACTGCAAGGAAATTAAGGAAAACGTTGTTAAAATCAATACCTTTGGAGACCGAGCGGCTTATTCTTCGCTATATCGCACCGTCGGATGCCGAGGATATGTTTGAGTATTCTTCCATAGAAGACGTTTGCGAATATCTTTTGTGGAGTCCTCACATCAATATAGATGTTACAAAAGGGTATATCGAATTTCTACAAAAGCGGTATTTAAGGGGATTATATGCCGATTGGGCGATAATAATCAAGGACACCGGTAAGATGATTGGAACCTGCGGATACGCAAATATAGATACACGCGAAAAAAGCTGTGAGATCGGGTACGTGCTTTCTCCGTATTATAGGAACAAAGGGTATATGACCGAATCGGTACGTGCGGTACTGAAGCTTACGTTTGAGGTTTTAAATCTCCAAAGCGCAAACCTTCGCATTATTAACGAAAACTCATCTTCAAAAAAGCTTGCCGAGCGTGTCGGATTTTCACTTGACAGAATCGGTTATTCGGAAATGGAGATAAAGGGACAGTACCGTGACATTGTTCATTATATTATGACCGATGAGATGTACAACAGAATAAAAGAAAAAAATGAAGCGGTATAAAAATACCGCTTCGCTTTTTTGAGTTAAGGTTGGCTTATATAGCTCTGGTAACCTTGCCGCTTCTAAGGCAGCGGGAGCAAACGTAAACGTGCTTTACGGTACCGTTGAGATTAGCCTTTACTCTTCTGATGTTGGGCTTCCAACTTCTGTTGGTTTTTCTGTGCGAGTGGGAAACGTTGCAACCGAACGTAACGCCCTTTCCGCAAACTGAACACTTTGCCATCTATTCCACCTCCACAAGATTTTCCGTACAAATTCGAACAACTTACTATATAACAGATTTTTGAGTTTGTCAAGTCTTTTTTTGATTTTTCGTCAAAAAATTAATTCATTTTCTTGTCAAATGCTGTTTGCAAGCTTCGCAATGTCGCCTGCGCCCATTATAAGGAGTAAATCGCCGGGATTGAGAATCTTTTTTAAGTGCTCTTTTATATCATCAAACGTTTCGAAATAAAAAGAATGTGAAATTTCTTTCGAAAGCAATTCCGAAGAAACCTCGGTTCCGCATGCCTCTCTTGCCGCATAAAGAGGGCAGAGAATAAGTATATCCGCATCGTCAAACGACGTCTTGAATTCATCAAACAGATCGCGAAGACGCGAATAATTATGAGGCTGGAATACCGCAACGACCTTACCGCGAGCAATTCCCTTTGCAGCGTTCAAGGTAACCTTGATTTCATCGGGATGGTGCGCGTAATCGTCATAAACGTCTGCACCGCAAAAGCTGCCCTTGTATTCGAAGCGTCTGCCTACGCCTGCAAAGCTTACGATGCCTTTAACGATATCTTCTTTTGCAATGCCGATAAGGTCACAACAAGCGACTACAGCAAGAGAATTGGAAATGTTGTGCTCGCCGGGCGCAGAAAGCTTGAGCGAAATGTAAAATTCTCTGTTTTTGTAAACGTCGAATGAAGCAAAGCCGGATATTATTTCAACGTTCTTTGCACAATAATCTGCATTAATATCGCCGTTTGCGCTAAAAGTAATATTTGTACCGATATGCTGTTCGGCGCAAATTCTGCAGTTTTCGCAGTCGTAGTTATAAACAGCATAGCCCTCGCTACCGCCGTTGTTCATAAATTGAATGAACGATTCGCGCATATGACCGATTCCACTGAAATAATCTGTATGATCAAGCGCAACGTTAAGCACGACCGCGATCTTCGGGAAAAACGAAAGAAAACTGTCCTTGTATTCGCAAGCCTCGAAAACAAAGTTATCATCCTTGCCGACTCTGTATGTAGATCCGACGTCACGCATAACCGCACCGACCACAACAGTGGGGTCGCAAGCGGTCGCGTTTAAAAGCACGTGACCGAGCATACCGCTCGTTGTCGATTTACCATGAGTGCCGGCAACAGCGATCGAGTTTTTGTAAAGGTTTGCGATAGCCCCCAAAATCTCTGCACGGGAATAAAGCTCAATGCCGGTTTGTGATACCGCCTGATATATCGGGTGATCTGTGCCGAATGCTGCGGAATAAACTATCGCATCACAGCCATTAATCTGAGAGATATCAAACTCGGAATAGACCTTTATGCCGTTATTTTCGAGCTTGTCGGTAACGTCGCCGAGCGTCCTGTCATATCCGGAAATTGAAAACCCGTTTCCCTTAAGTATCATTGCTATCGCAGACATGCTTATGCCGCCGATACCGAGGAAATAAAGCTTTGATTTATTATTAAGCTTAGTTATGTTCAATTAAAACACCTGCCAAAATGTATTTTATAAACGTATCAATACATTATATCACTTTTGGACAATAAAATAAAGAGGAAAATACAAGTAGAATAAATATTATTGAAAATGCACATTGCGAATACTGTATTTTTGTGTATAATTTTATAGTATTATAAATTATTCTGCTATCAGAGGGGCATTATGGTTAGAGAAGATTTAAGAAATATCGCAATTATCGCTCACGTTGACCACGGCAAAACTACTCTTGTTGACGAAATGCTTAAGCAAGGCGGCGTATTCCGCGAAAATCAGGTTACCGAGGATCGCGTTATGGATAATAACGCTCTCGAGCGCGAGCGCGGTATTACCATTCTCGCAAAAAACACTGCCATCCACTATAAAGACGTTAAAATTAACGTTATCGACACCCCGGGACACGCCGATTTCGGAGGCGAGGTTGAGCGTATTCTTAAAATGGTAAACGGTGTTATCCTTTTGGTCGATGCGGCTGAAGGACCTATGCCTCAAACCAGATTCGTTTTGCAAAGAGCGCTCGAGCTTAACCATAAGGTTATCGTTGTTATCAATAAAATCGACCGCGCCGATGCAAGAATCGAAGAGGTTATGGATGAAGTTCTCGAGCTTCTTTTTGACCTCGACGCAAGCGATGAACAGCTCGAAAGCCCCACGCTGTTCTGTTCCGGAAGAGCCGGCACTGCTTCGCTTTCTCCCTATGAAGCGGGTAAGGATCTCCAACCCCTTTTCGAAACCATTCTTTCTCATATTCCTGCACCCGAAGGTGATCCTGACGGTGAATTGCAATTGCTCGTTTCTTCAATCGACTATAATGAATATGTAGGTCGTATAGGTATCGGTAGAATCGAACGCGGTTCTATCAAGCAGGGACAGGAGGTATTTATTACCAACTATCACTCCGGTGCTACACCTAAGAAAACGAAAATTGTTTCGCTTTATCAGATCGACGGTCTTAACCGTGTACCCGTTCAAACCGCTAATATGGGCGACATCGTGTGCTTCTCGGGTGCTGAAGATATTACTATTGGTGATACCATTACGTCCGTTACTTGTCCCGAACCTTTGGAATTTGTTAAGGTTGGCGAACCTACAATGGAAATGACCTTCTCGGTTAATGATTCTCCGTTTGCAGGTAGAGAAGGTAAGTTTGTAACCTCGCGTCAATTACGCGACAGATTATTCAAGGAGCTTTTGAAGGACGTTTCACTTCGTGTAAACGAAGGTGACACTACCGATTGCTTTAACGTTGCAGGTCGTGGCGAAATGCACCTTTCGATTCTTGTTGAAAATATGCGCCGTGAAGGTTTTGAGCTTTGCTGTTCGACTCCGCGCGTTCTCTTTAAAGAGATTGACGGCGTTAAGTGTGAGCCCTTTGAGCTTGTTACTGCTGACGTTCCCAATGATTATGTTGGTACTGTTGTTGAAGAGCTGAGCAGACGTAAAGGCGATCTTCTTCAAATGAACCCTAACGGTAACGGCACTCGTATGAAGATCGAATATTCGATTCCCGCGCGTTGCCTTATCGGTTACAGAAATATGTTTATGTCCGCCACTCGCGGCGAAGGTATTCTTAACTCCATTTTTGAAGGATACAAGCCCTTTAAAGGCGATATTCAGATTCGCTTTACCGGTTCGCTTATTGCAAGTGAAGATGGCGAAACAACCTCTTACGGTTGCTATAACTCGCAAGACCGCGGTAATTTGTTCGTAGGCCCCGGTATGAATGTATATGAAGGTATGGTCGTTGGTATTAACCCCAAGGGTGAAGATATGGCGATTAATCCCTGCAAGAAAAAGCAGCTTACCGCAATTCGTTCCGCAGGTGCCGATGAAAAGCTTATTCTCACTCCGCCTATCATTATGTCGCTTGAAGAAGCGATTGAATTTATTGCAGATGACGAGCTTATCGAGGTAACGCCTCAATCGATCCGTATCCGCAAGCGTATTCTTAATAAAGAATTAAGAATGAAAGCGGAAAGCAGAGCAAAGAAAGCGGCTGCAGAAAAATAGTGTAATAACAATTAATCCCGTGCATATCACAATTGGTATGCACGGGATTTTTGTAAATATTATTTTAAGCTACGAATTTCGCGTCTTTGCTCTTGTGTTTTCTTCTTTGCATTCATCGGGAATTTTATAAAGCATATCACAGCTGTTATTTAAAAAGAGGAATTGCTCGTATATGAACAATTCCTCTTTAGTTATTGTTTATCGGTTTTGGTTATGCTCTTTCAGCGATGATGTCCATCATTTCGCCAACGTTTTTCATTGCGCTGACTTCTTTCATGGTGAATTTCATACCGAATTCACGTTCAACAGCCGCGATAAGACGAATGTGCTCAAGACTGTCCCAATCTTCAATATCGTCAGCGGTAGTTTCGCGATCAACGGTGATGTCTTCGTCATCAAAAACGTTTTGGAATACTTCGTTAAGTCTTTCGTTAATATTTTGTGCCATAATTTATTCCTCCAGATTAACTTTAATTACGTTGTTTTTGTTTTGATAATCGGTAAGCGAAAGCTTCCATTCGGTCGTGCCGTCTTCGCCTTCAAATGTTTTTTCGAAACCGAAATCATTAAAGAGGTTTTTGACCATTCCGTTCTTTGCGGTGGGGTAGTAGTGACCTATTATCGTGTCAATAGACCTATCTTTGCACTCTTTTACAAGAGTATCAAGCATTGCATATTCCATATTCTTTTTAAGAACACGGCAGCTCATAAGCCAAAGGTCTATATCGCAAATATTGTCCTTGATTTGACCAATAACAACCGAAACAACGCCGTTATCACCAAAGGTGTCGGAAAGCTTACCATAAAGGGTAATGTGCTTGCCGTCGTTTGCGACCGATTCGATTTCGGGTTGAGTGTAACGTTTAGTTGTAAGGTTAAACTGGTTGGATTTGTTGGTCAATTGGGTAATGCGTTGCATAAAAACGGGAGAAAACGGTTTGATTTCGCCTCTCATATCCAAGCTCAACAGATATTCGGTGTAGTCCGCAAACTCTGTTGAAAGCTCAGCGCGCTTGACGTTTGCCTTATACATATCGTTACGCTTCAAGTCGTCTGCGGAAAAGTTGGTAACCTCGAAATATCCGTTTCTGTCGATGGTGCGAATATAATCGGCGGGCACGTCGAATACAGGAATAGCGATGCCTTTAATGCTGCGTTCAACAAGCGCGCGCTCGGTGGGGTTATCGTCCGCAAAGACGAAGGAATCGATGCCGAGGTCCATTTCGCTCGCTGTTGCAACAAGGTTTCTGTCCTTGGTTTCCCAATTTGCTTTAATGACGATAAAGTCATCGGGGCGAAGCACACCCTCGGGGTGATTAAGGCCTGCGATTGCGTTTTCGTGGTCGTTTTTCGAAGCAACAGTCAACATAAT
Organism: Eubacteriales bacterium; assembly: GCA_045657425.1. Classification (GTDB taxonomy): domain Bacteria; phylum Bacillota; class Clostridia; order Oscillospirales; family CAG-382; genus Coliplasma. Next base: position 57,712 of record JAZOTA010000004.1, on the reverse strand, counting down.
ACCGATGCTTTTTTGTTTTTTAACGTATTCCTGAAATGCTTTGTAACATTCCGAGGTGGCAGTTTCTTCGCCGATTTCAATTCCTTCAACTCCGTCATCGCCAACGACGCCGCCCCAAAGGGTGTTGTCGAGGTCGAGCGCTAAAACCTTTTTATTTTTGCCAAAGATAGATTTGATAATATTTGAAAGGTTCTTTGTGACGTAAGGAACTGCATCAAGCGAGCAGGCATATTTATACATATACCACGCTTGGTCATCAAACCATTTGTCAAGACCGAAGCAGGAAGCAATATAATTGATATCGCAAATGTAAAAGCCCTGGTTTTGCTGAGCATATTCAGCAAAACGCAAATTCAAACGGGTTATAAAGTTGACTGCACCGTGAATATCATAGCAATCGCGGTTACCGAAAAGGCGGTAAGGCGGAAGCTCGAAATTGTTTTGAATTATCGGGCAGGAATATACGCTTGCCAAGCGGTTCCACATTTTTTCGTAATAGGAATATCGCTCGTTAATCTTGGACTCAATTTCTTCGGCAGAATCGGTCGTTTCGGGTAAAAACGAAGCAATATTTCTATAGCTTGTGTGAACATAGATGATGTCCGGAGCAAACTCCGAAAGCTCGGGATTTTCGAACATCGCATCCTGCCAGAAACGGTTATATTCGGATTCGTAAAATTCAGGCTCAATACCTTCGGAAAGCAAAAACACCTCCAAGGTCTTGATAAAATCGTTGGTTGTGGATCCGCCTAAAACGGCAATTTTCTTTTTTATGCGTTTGCTGCCATCGTTTATAAGCTCACGTCTTGTTCTTTTGCGATGGTCGGTAAGCGCATCAATATCAAAGGGATATGCAGTTACAGGCATAATATTCTCCTTAATATTTCAGAAGTTTTGTAATATAATCGCGTTTGCTGCCGGATGTCGCAAAAGCGGACATTGCAAAGCAAACGTCTGTAATGTCGTGTTCCTCAATGAACTCGAGTGCGTTGAGAGTGAATTTTCGGTAATCTGCTATATAAACTTCTTCAAAAGAGGAAAGTACGTAAGGTGCGAGCGCATTTCCGTAGCTATCCTTGAAAATAAGGAGTTTTCTTCCGTTGTTCACGTCAGACTGAATGTGAGTGGTATACGAGTCGCCGTAGATGAACTTTGAGTATCCGTTGTTGTTTGAAAACAAGGTTCTTCCGGTAATGGGATTCTTAAAGTTTGTTGCACTGTAGTACGTAACTGTATGCTGACGGCTGGGAACGTACCAATATAAGGTGTCGGGATAATTAGCCAGAACGGGTGCATAACTAACAAGACTGCCTTTAAGTCCGTCAACACTGTGTTCGGTATAAGTAGAGATGTCGTCAAAAGGAGTACCTGCAACCTTCGCAAGTTCCTTTGCGGCATAATAAGCGCCCAAACCGCTCCAGTGGAAGTCGGTGCGGAGATAGATGTATTCGTCCGTGTGAGCGCCCAATGCAGTTAAAGTATCAACAAATTTAACGTCTACAAGATTGTCTTTGATGCCGTTAAAGCAGTTAATGTGATTTTTGATGTTGTTAGGGTATTTTTCGGGTGCATAAAAGGCTCCTGCCGAAGGGCAAGCCATAATATAAACGTTTATATCTGCGCCGACTGCTTTTTTGAATTCATTAAGCTTTTGCGCAGTCTTTTCGCCACTTGCTACAGTGCCGCCGAACTGCTCCATACCTCTGTTACCGGCGATTATTATGCCGTTGGTGATATACGCAGTATTGCTGGGCGGAGTAACGGTTTCTTCGGGCTTTTTAACAATTTCCAAAGAAAGATATTCTGCAGAGGTGCTTACGATTTTAACGTTTTCGGGTACTTTGTAGATAATCAAAAAATCAAAGGTTCCCATAGTAGATGTACCGGATACATCAATCTCGGCACTGATTTTAGAAGCATCCAAAGAGTCGATGAGGTCTTTTTCACCTTCAACAGTAATTTTTTGGTTCTTTGAATAACCGGATTTAACCGAAAGGCCTGCATTTCCAAGGGCGGTGGTACCGTGAACAGTTACAGTAACATCAAGCTCTTTTTGAATAGTAGCAGGTTCGACATTGCTGCTTTCGGTCGGTTCGGAGCTCTCTTCGGTTGCGGAACTGTTATTATCGGTGCCTGTGCTATCTTCCGAGGTTTCGGTTATCGAAACGTCTGATTCGTTTCCGTTTGAGCTTTCGGCTTCGGAAATATCGGAAATACTCGAAACGTTTTCGGTCCCAGTATCACAAGCGATAAGAATTATACAGAGTAAAATAGGAAGAAGCAAAAGTGCTAATTTTTTCATGGTTATTTACAAATCTCCTCAAGTGCGTTTAAATAATCCTTGCCCACTGCAGAGAAGGTAACTTCTGCAAACAAGACGTCGGTAATGCCGAATTCATTAATGGTTTCTTTTAAGTTCTTGGCGTATTTTCTGCCGTCAACAACATAAACTTCTTCGAATCCTTCAATCATAAACGGTGCGAGCGCGTTGCCGTAGCTATCCTTGATGATAAGAAGCTTTCTGCCGTTTTTGCATTCTTCGGATTTTGCTTTAACACAATAGGTATCACCCAAAATGAAGGTTGAATACCAGCTGCCGATCTTTTTATCGGAAATTTCAAAGAAAAAGCCGTTGTGTGCACTAAGTTTGCTTTCATTGATTGCGCCGTTTGAAAAACCGCTCGACGAGTAATATTCGACGGTATATTTGGTATCGGGAATAAACGAGAGAAAATCTTCCGGGTTGTTTTGAAGTACAGCGTTGTTGTCTTTGGATGAAAATACGTAGTAATAGGTTCCGAGGTAACCGGGTCTTCTTACCTCTTCAAAGTTTGAGATATCGTCAAACGCAACACCTGCTTTTTGAGCGAAAACGCTGGATGCGTAATATGCGCCCAAAGCGGTCCAGTGGTGGTCGGTGCGTGCGTAGATCTCTTCATTTGCGTGGCGACCGAGAATGTCGTAAATGTTTACGTCGATTACCTTGTCAGAAAGTGTGTTGGAAATGGTATCGATATCGTTCTTGTTACAGCCGGCAAGCTTTTGATACTTTTGTTGAGATGCTTGACCGATATAATAAGCGCTTGATTTGGGAATTACCATAGAGTAAACGTTAACCGAGGGGTCAAGCTTTTCGGCAAAATTGTTCAGAATATTTGCGTAACGGAGCGCGCCATTTTGATTTCCGTAGTAAATTTCCATAGCACGGTTGCCGATAATAAGGATTGAACCGGAAATTTCAGCAAGTCCGCCGCCTTGTTCGGGCTTCGACTCTTCGGGTTGTGATTCGATTTCGGGTTCGGATTCGTCGGGGGTAAAGCTGCTTTCGGGTGCTTCCGAGGAATAATCGGAGCTATCACTGCTTTCTATCTGCGAGCTTTCTGTTTCGGTAGATGTTTCATCTGAAACTGACTGTTCCTGGTCGGGAACGGATTCATCGGGCTTGAGTGTAATGATTTTTTCTTCTTCCTCCAAGCCGTAAAGACCGTTGATCTTTGTTTCAAAGTCTACAAATGTATCGCGACCGTAAATAGTATCGGAAAAGTAGTCGCTGATGCCTTTAAAATACTTGCCCGAAAACAGATCTTCAAAGGAAAATTCGGGCCATTCCTTTAATGTTGTGTAGTTGGATTCGGTTTCGCGCGGAAGAAATACGCAAAAGACGAACATGAACAAAAGTGTCAGCGCTAAAAGAATAGCGCATAATTTGATAGTGAAATTTTTCATATTTTATCACCTAAAAGTTCCAATAAAGGAAAGGATTGTTACTGCTGAAGGTTTTGACAAGAACGCTTGTGTTGATAAACAAGAGGAGAATCGCCAAAATAGTTGCGGTTATCAAGCCAATCGAATAAACAATTGGGCTTGAGTTTTCAAGTCGTTTTCTGAGATAAGGGATGATTGGGAAGCAAGCGATAAGCGCGATTGAGAATATAAAGACGTTGGTAGTAACTACCGTGAAAAAGTCATCGTTATACAGAATGTTGCCGTTAGCGCCTACGAGATTTTTGAAGAAGTTGATAAGGTCGCTTGAGTTTTCAAACTTGAAGATACCGAAGCCGATAAGTATTACGAGCTTGTTGTATATGTGCATTAATGCAGTAGGCGCATTTTTAAGACGCTTTTTGCCTATTAACGTTTCGATGAAGATGAATACACCGAAATAAAGTCCCCAAATTACATAGTTCCAGCTTGCGCCGTGCCAAAGACCTGTGGTAAACCAAACGAGGAACAACGACAAAACTGCACGTCTTTTGCCAAAAATCGGTAGATACAAGAGGTAGTCGCGGAAGAAACTGCCAAGCGAAATATGCCATCTTTGCCAGAATTCCGAAATAGAACGGCACATAAAGGGGTGCTTGAAGTTTTCGTCAAAGTGGAAGCCGAATATTCTGCCGATACCGATTGCCATATCCGAATAACCGGAGAAGTCGAAATAAACCTGCATCGAATAAGCGATAACGCCAAACCAAGTTGCGGCAACTGACGCCTCGGAAACGTTTTCGCCAAAGCACTTTGCAACAATCAGGTTCAAATTGTTAGCCAAAAGAACCTTTTTGGAAAGACCGACGATGATACGCAAGCCGCCTTCGATAACGTCTTTTAAAGTGGTTGTACGGTTATCGATTTCATCGGCAATTGTTTGGTAACGCACGATCGGGCCTGCAACCAATTGCGGGAAGAGGGAAATGTATAACAATAATTTGTTGAAATGCTTCTGAACCGGAACTTTTTCCCAATATACGTCGATCATATAGGACATAATCTGGAATGTGTAGAAGCTAATGCCAAGAGGCAGTGCGAGCTTGAGAAGCGGAATAGAAGAGCCGAAAATGCCGTTTATGTTTCCGATAATGAAATCGGTGTATTTAAATAAACCAAGCATACCTATGTTGTAGATGAGCGAAAGTGACATTGCCATTTTGCAATATTTGGTTCCGCGCGCCTTGTCCATCCATAATGCGAGGAAATAGTTAATTGCCGCACTGCTGACAAACAACAAAATCTTAATCGGTTCACCGCACGCATAAAAGACCAGCGAGAATACGATAAGTACCCAGTTTTTTGCCTTTAAGCTTTTGAACATAAAGTAGAACAAAAAGCATAAAGGTAAGAATGCAAACATAAAAAACAAATCTGCAAAAATCATAATTAATCCTCTTGAATTTATAAAAGTGTAAATGTCAAAACGTCAGTTGTCTTATTTCTTTTGATTGTTGACCTTTGAAGACAGAATGCAGTTGATTTCTGCACCGATGAACATTATATACATACAGGTATACAGCCAAAGCATTAAAACGATAATGGCGGTCAACGAGCCGTAAACGTTAGCGTAGTTGCTGAAATTGTCAACGTAGAAAGAGAAGAGAATCGAAAACGAAACCCAACCTGCACCCGAAATAACGGCGCCCGGAATTTGGTCGACAAATTTCATCTTTTTGCAAGGCATACTCTTGTATATGATTGAGAAAAACAAAACCAATATTATGAATCCCAAAATGAAGCGAAGGGAAGCGATGATATAAACCAATCCCTTTAGGTTTGGGAAAAAAGAGTTCGAAAGATTAATAAGCGTGTCACCGAAGACAATAATAAGCAGAACACCGCAAACAATGACTATAAAAGCCAGAGTATAAACTATTGAAAGAAAACGCACCCAAAGATATTTTCTTGTTTCTTTTATCTCGTAAACCGAGTTTAAACCGCCGATTATCGAGAAGACTCCGCGCGATGCCGACCATAGTAACAACGCTGCAGAGACGATCGTGAGTGTTAACCTTCCGTCGGACATTATTTCGTTTATAAAGTCGTTAATGAATTCGCCCAATACACCGGGCATAACCTCGCTGATCGTTTGTGTGACCGTTTCGCCTGTATCACCGAGTAATTGCAATAACGATAGCAGTAGCATTATAAGCGGAATGAGAGAGAGGAACATAAAGTAGGCGGTTTGTGCCGAATATGCGCTGATTCTGCTTGCAGAAATTTTGCGTCCAAAGTACTTGATTCCTTTGATTAATCGATGCATACATTCTCCCCCTTTCCGAAAAATATGCGATTGACTTGCGTTTGTGCGTGTGTTATAATTCAACTATAAAAATTCAGAGGTGTTAATTGTGCATAAATTTAACAGCTGTTTTTCTAAAGAAGAATTGACAAGTCGTTGGGATGAATTTACATCGCCTGCGCGTTTTGCGGGCTCTGACGACGTTATGGATCTGATTTACGTTTCCAAACGTAAAGACGATAAGGTGCGGCTTGTTCGCCGAGCACGTTCAAAGCGTGAACCGTTTTCTTGTGTTTTTTACGGCAAAATTGCAAAAACCGAAAAGGGAAGCGAGATAAGCGGGATTTTTGCAAAATCTGTTATTGACTATATTGCAATTGCGTTGATAATAGCATTGTTGGCTTATATTAGATATATTGTTATCGATCGCGGAGAATCGCCGGTAACGGTTAATGTTTTGCTTGGTGCATCTATTATCATTGGCATACTTTTGTTGTATAATACACGTTCAACAAAACGAAAATATGCCGAGTTTATTTCGCGTATAACCGATGTTGGAAATGATAAATTCCTAAGTAAAAAAGAACTGCAAGAAAACAAAGATTAATTGTTCAAAAAATCAACGAGTAATTTGTTTTCAAGCTCGTCGAAACTATACGCTACATAGTTGGCGCCTTCGTTTTCAAGCTCATCTGTGCAAGCAGTACCGGTATAGATTCCAAAAGAATCTATACCGCATTTTTTTGCGCCTATAATATCAAATTTCATATCGCCGATCATAAGAACCTTATCAAGCTCATCGGTGATTCTGAAGTGTCTTAATGCTTCCTTAATAACCTCGTCCTTTTTGCTAATGCTACCGTCTGCACTTGCGCCGGATATAAAGTCAAAATAATCGTAGACGGAATGATAATTTAACATTTCGATTGCTTGGTCTTGCGGCTTTGAGGTAGCAACACCGAGAATATAACCGGCTTCTTTCAATTTAGGAAGAAGTGCTTTGATCTCGGGGAAAATATGTGATTCGCTATACCGAATTTATTATAGCGTTCGTTATAAATTTCGACTGCCTTATTGGTATCTGCATCGGACAGACCGTAAAGTGTTGAAAACGAATACTGTAAAGGCGGACCAAAAAAGTTCATTAGATTTTCGGTTTCAACGAAAATTCCAAAGCTTTTCAGTGCATTTTGGGCAGACTTTAAAACACCTTCGGTGGTATCTATCAACGTCCCGTCGAGATCAAACAAAAGATATTTAAATTTCATAAATTATCATTCTCAATCGCAAAAATATACAGATACATTATATCATATATAATTCTGATTTTCAATTGATTTTTAAAAAATTACTTGCAAATAAATGATATTTATGATAAAATTAACTATCATTTAGTTAATATGATAATGTTGTGTTTTGGAGGGCGTTATGAGAAAAATAATTACAATTGGCAGACAGTTTGCGTCTATGGGGTCCGAAATCGGAATGCAGTTGTCCGAGCTTGTCGGAATTCCTTGTTATGATCGTGATGCACTTGTTAAGATTGCGGAAAAACACGGCATTCCCATTGATACTTTTGAAAAAGCCGATGAGCAGGCAACGTCGAGCTTTTTGTATTCCTTGGCTATATCAAGCTATAGCGGAAATATTCCGCATTTTGGTATGAATAATCAGGTTCTTACCGACCGTGTTTTCAATATTCAATCTCAAGAAATCAAAAAAATCGCCGCTGAAGGCGACTGCATTATTATCGGCAGATGCGCAGACGATATTTTAAGTGATTATGAAGGCGTTTTGAAAATATTTATCCATGCACCGACGGAAGAACGTGTGAAAAATTTGGTCGAGCAATACGGTATGGATGAAGTTGCCGCAAGAAAAAGAATTGCAAAGGAAGATAAAAAGCGAGCATCCTACTATAATTTTTACACCGGTAAGGGCTGGGGCGATCCCAAAAATTACCATATGAATATCGATAGCAGTCTTTTGGGCATAAAAGGGACTGCAAAAATGATAAAACATCTTATCGATGAATTTTACAGTGAATAAATTGTTTGATATATTGTTAAGGCTACGCCTTGGCAGTACACAGATTAAAAATTAGGCAATATAAAACAGAAAAACGTCCGCGAAATGCGGACGGGTCTTTTATTGATTGAATTAGTGGCAGATAATCTGTTCGGTTTCTTTGTCGAAAATGTGGATACGGGAGGTATCAACAGCAATCTTAATAACATCGCCTGCTTTAGCGGTGGACTGAGAAGAAACGCGGGAAACAAGGCTGGTTTCTTGACCAACGTTGAGGTAGAGATAAATTTCTGCACCCATAAGTTCGGTGAATTCAACGTTTGCTTCAATAATGGTATCCTTGAATTTTTCCATGTAAACGGGTTCGTCATGGAGAAGTTCGGGACGGAGACCTGCGATAACTTCTTTGCCGATGTAGTCAGCAAGATTGGTATCTTCAAACTTTTCGGGTTGAAGCTTGAACTTAACGTTTTCGAATTCGAGGAAGCAATCATCCTGTCCCTTGGGCTTGGTGATGGTTGCGTTTACGAAGTTCATTTGAGGAGTTCCGATAAAGCCTGCAACGAAGATATTGCAAGGGAAGTCGTAAAGGTTTTGAGGAGTATCTACCTGTTGGATGATACCGTCCTTCATAACTACGATACGGGTTGCCATGGTCATAGCTTCGACCTGGTCGTGGGTAACGTAGATAAAGGTTGTTTGGAGCTTGTTGTGGAGCTTGGTAAGCTCGGTTCTCATGGTAGCACGGAGCTTAGCGTCCAAGTTGGAAAGAGGTTCGTCGAGAAGGAATACCTTAGGTTCACGAACGATTGCACGACCGAGTGCAACACGCTGCTTCTGACCACCGGAAAGTGCTTTCGGCTTTCTGTCGAGAAGGTGGGTGATATCAAGAATTCTTGCTGCTTCTTCAACGCGGCGCTTGATTTCTTCTTTTCTTACCTTACGGAGTTTAAGACCGAATGCCATGTTGTCGAAAACAGACATGTGAGGATAAAGAGCGTAGTTCTGGAAAACCATCGCGATATCTCTGTCCTTAGGAGCAACGTCGTTAACTCTCTTGTTTTCGATGAAGAGTTCACCTTCGGTGATTTCTTCAAGACCTGCGATCATACGGAGAGTGGTGGTTTTACCACAGCCCGAAGGACCAACGAAAATAACAAATTCCTTATCCTGAATTTCAAGAGTGAAATCGGATACAGCGGTTACGCCGCCGGGGAATCTTTTGTAAATGTGCTTAAATAATACACTTGCCATTTGAAACCTCCATTTGAGGGTATTCCTCATTTTCTATCACGTACAATAATATCAAAAATTAACGATAAATGTAAGTGATTAATTACCCAAAATTTTACCTTGTACTTTATCTATTTTGCATAATATTTACCGAATTCCGAAACCGTTGACAAATCCTTCGCCTTCATTGGAACAAATGTCGCCTGCGATAATTCTGCCATTGCGGATGAAAAGCGTTGCCAATACCTCGCCCTCGTATTCGCTGTTTGTTACATTATAAATATATACGGTTGCATCCTTGCCGAGATAGCGCTTGAGATTAAGGCCCTGCGCACGTTGAATCTCGTTATATGATTCAAAAACACTGTTGAATTCTTTGGGGATTTCAATTTCAAAAACCTCGATCGGCTTCGGATCGACTGTATGACCGAATTGCGAGAGGAAATTAACCATATCCTGTTCTGTAGAAATATTTTTAAAATCCGTGGCAACAGACGCAACGTCTGCGGCGGCATTGACCGACGGTAAAATACCGATTGCTGTTGTGAGTAAAGCTACCGACAGCGCCAAAACTCCGAAAAATTTCAAGCCCGAAGCTTTCATAGTGAATACAAACATATAAATCGCTCCCTTTGATTTCTTGATAAATTTATATAATCAACAGGAGCAAAATATTCATTCTTCGTAAGATGAAATTATGCTTTCAAGCCGCTCGAGCTCTTCATACAGCTTATCTATCTTTTCTTCCAACTCATTCTTGCTTTCAAAAAGCGCATTAAGCGCGACGTAATCGCTTGTTATCGCTTCGTCGTTTTCTTTAAGCTTTAATTCAGAAAGCTGATTTTCGAGATCTGCAATCTCCTTTTCGGTTGAAGAAAGTCGATTTTTTGCAGACCTATATTGGTTTTTGCGCTGTTTCGCTTCTTCGAAATTGCTTTTGCCTGCGCCTTCATCACGCTTTTCGATAACTACTTCGTTTTTCTTGCACTTTTCGATATATTCGCTGTAAGTACATCTTTTAAACGAATATCCGCAATCGAATCCCGTTTTGTCAATTTCAAGTATCGCGGTCGCGAGATTTTGAATAAAATATCTGTCGTGAGAAACGGTAATTATGGTACCGTCATACTCGCGCAGTGCGTTTTCCAAGGTTTCGCAGGAATCAATATCAAGGTGATTGGTGGGTTCGTCGAGTATAAGCAAGCTTACGCCGCAAGCGACCATCTTTGCAATAGAAAGACGAGCACGTTCACCGCCGCTGAGAACCGAAATGCTTTTGAAAACGTCATCGCCCCTAAAACCGAATTGGGCAAGCATCGAACGTATTTGTGTGTTGGTTTTATCGGAATATACGCTCCAGATTTCATCAAGCACACTATTGTTTTGATCAAGTAATTGCTGTTCCTGGTCGTAATATCCGATAGTTTGATTATAACCAAGCTCAAAAATACCGCTTTTTTGCGTTTCTCTTCCTGTGAGAATCTTAATTAAAGTTGACTTTCCGCAACCGTTTTCGCCGATTACAAAAAGACGCTCTCCACGTTTCAGCTCAAAGGAAAGATCGTTGAAAAGATCGTTGTTGGGATAAGACATTGATAGCGAACGTACCGAAAGAACGTCGTTGCTCATAGCACCCGAATTGGATATTTTGAACTGAATACCTTTTTCTTTTTCCTTCGGTTTTTCAAGCTTGACCATTTTGTCAATGGTCTTTTGTCTGCTTTCTGCGGCGATTATGTTCTTTTCGCGGTTCCATTTGCGTTGGTTTTCAATAAACGCTTCAAGCCTTGCGATTTCTTTTTGTTGCAGGTTATAATGCTTAAGCTTTGCCTCGTCAAGTGCCTTTTTCTTTGCACGGAACGTTGTGTAGTTGCCGTCGTACATTTCCGAAATACCGTGTGATATTTCAAGTGTTTTTGTTGTGGTTCTGTCAAGAAAGTATCTGTCGTGGGATATAATAAGGAATGTCTTTTTTGATGAATTAATATAATTTTCGAGCCACTCGCGAGCTGTGTGGTCCAAATGGTTTGTCGGCTCGTCGAGAAGCATTATATCCGGATCGGTTAAAAGCAACTTAACAAGCAGTAATTTCGTCTTTTGACCGCCGCTTAAAGAATCGGCGTTTTTGCTAAGGTCACCTTCGTTAAAACCGAATTTTGCGAGCATAGACTTTGTTTTACCGACGTATTCATTACCGCCCAATCGGTTGAATTGTTCGGTTTCCGTAACAAAGGCCTTGATTGCGGTTTCATCACCGCTTTCCATTCTTTCGCGAAGAGAAGCAATTTTATTTTCAAGGTCGATAAGATGAGAATATGCGGAAATAGCGGCTTCAAAAATAGTACAGTTGAAGCGATGGGCGTCGTTGATTTGTTCCAAACAACCGATTTCTGCTCCGTTTGAAATAAAAACGTCACCTTTTGTTGTTTCGAGATTGCCTCTGATTATAGAAAACAAAGTTGACTTTCCCGCGCCGTTAACACCGATAACGCCTACCTTGTCGCCGGGGTTTACGGAAAATGTTATATTGTCAAGAATGACGTCTGCGCCATAAGACAAAGATACGCCGCTACACACTAAAACACTCATTTCGGTCCTCCGAAAAAATTATGCTGTAATGATAACATATTGAGAATGAATTGTCAAATTTATGTTAAAGTAAAAAAATATCGCTCCCAAACGGAAGCGATATTTAATAACCTTATTCGTTACGATTCAAGTGCGGGTGTAGTTTCTCTGCTTCTGAAGAAGAGAGAAGTAAGCCAGAGTCCGCTTATTGCTACGAGCGTATAAACGATTCTGCTGAAGATATCGCCTTGTCCGCCGAATATCCATGCAACGATATCAAAGCTGAAAAGTCCGATAGAACCCCAGTTGATAGCGCCGACAATACAAAGGAATAATGCTATTCTGTCAAGTATCATAATTCATCCTCCTTGTAATATATTTTGCTCTGACTAAAAATAAATATTCATTGACTTTATTGTAAATTTTGGTTATTATATTTTGTAGATTAATTAATTTGCAAAAAACGAGGTGTCTTTTTATGAGAATGAGACCAAAAAAGAACAGGGATAAAAGAATGCAAAAGGTTGAGCATCTTTTCGTACACCAAAACGAAAATGGTGTTGTTGACCTTGATAAATCGTTTTCATTTGATTCTGAATTGTTCCTTGAAATAGGTTGCGGAAAAGGCGCGTTTATAATTGGCCTTTCCGAGCAATATCCCGATAAACGTCTTTTGGCTGTCGAGCTTGTACCCGACGTGCTTATGATGGCAATGGAAAAAGCCGAAAGGGAAGGTACGAAAAATATTTGTTTTTTGAATGCAAACGCCGAAAACATTGCGGATATCATACCCGAGGGTTCTGTTTCGCGCTTGTATTTGAACTTTTCCGATCCGTGGCCCAAAAAACGCAATGCAAAGCGTCGTTTGACAAGCCCGTTGTTCTTGGAAAAGTATAAAAAAATACTTGCCCCGAAGGGCAAGATATTCTTTAAGACAGACAATAAAGGTCTGTTTGATTATTCGCTTGAAAGCTTTGTTGAAAACGGCTTTAAAGTATCGGACGTTTGCTTTGATCTGCACAGTGACCGTATTTTCAATAAAGACAATATAGAAACCGAATATGAAAAGAATTTTTCGGAAAAAGGTTTTCTTATAAATCGTCTTACTGCCGAAGTTCTTTAAGCGATTCGAAAACTACCTCTCGTTCATCAAACGGATATTGAATCCCTTCGATTTCTTCGTACATTTCGTGTCCTTTACCGATAAGTAAAACTATGTCGCCCTTCGAAGCAATTCGTAGGGCTTCTTTTATTGCATCACGGCGCTTGGGAAGAATGACATATTTTCCGTCTGTTTTGTGCATTCCGATTAAAATGTCATCGATTATGTCTTCTACCTTTTCAAACCTTGAGTTGTCGGAAGTGATAATTGATAGGTCCGAATTTGCTCCAATGACTTCGCCCATAGCATAGCGACGGAGCTTGCTTCTGTTTCCACCGCAACCGAATACCGAAATAATACGCGACGGATTATAAAGCTTTATGGTTTCAAACAGAGTTTTGCAGCTAAATTCATTGTGTGCGAAATCAATAATAACCGTATAGTCGGTATTTGTCGGAACAATTTCCATTCTGCCTTTAACAAAGGTTTTTGCAAGACCCTCCTTTATGCAGTCATACAAAATGCCGTCACACCTTGCAACGGCAATCGCCAAGGTTGCGTTATAAAGAGAGAAGAAGCCGGGTGTATTAATGCCGATTTCGTTCACTGTGTCATTTTCCTTGCAATTGAACACTGTCTTTAAACCGTCATCCGACATTGAAAACAATGGGGAATCAAAGGTGAAATCGGCGGTTTTGTTGCCGCTGATTGTCTTAATTCGGCAAGAAGCGCCTTCGATAATCTTTTCATAGTTGTCCGAATCGGCATTTACGACAACCGTTTCACATTGATCAAAAATCATCTTCTTGCAACCAAGGTATTCTTCAAAATCCTTGTGCTCGTTTTCGCCGATATGGTCGGGAGAGAGGTTGGAAAAAATACCGGTGTTGAATTTCAGACCGTAAGTTCTGTCAAGCTTAAATCCCTGCGAGGTTGCCTCAATAATTGCGGTATCGCATCCGTTATCAAGCATTTCACGGTAATATTGGTGCAACAGATATGATTCGGGCGTGGAATTAGCAGAATCGTAAAAATTATCACCGATATATATACCAGTAGAGCCGATGACACCAACCTTATGACCTGCCGCTTCGTATATGCTTTTGAGCATAAACGAAATGCTGGTTTTGCCTTTTGTACCGGTAATGGCTATCGTGTTTAATTTCTCGGCAGGACGATTGAAATAATTCGCGCTTGCGAGAGCTAAAAACTTGCGAGTGTCGTTGGTTTTTATTATAATTGCATCTTCGGGTAAATCGACATCATCCATAACGGCAAATATGCGAACGCCTTTTTGATACACTTCGTTTACATAAGAATGTCCGTCGGATTTAAATCCCTTAATGCAAACGAATAAAAGATTTTGTGCGGCTTTGCGCGAATCATATATGATATTGCCGACCGTAACGCCTTCGGTCTTGCCGAAAACTTTGCAATCGATTCCGTTTAAAATTTCGTTTAAATTCATATTAAACCTCCGCTATTTTAAAAGAGTTCCTTTGAAAACCGTTGTGCAGTCGCCCGTGACGCTCATTATACCGTTTTCGTCGGTATAAACGGTTATGGTTCCGCCGCGCTGTATTACGTCGCATTCGGTAAAGCTGTGACCTAAATGGTTTGCGGCAGCAACACAGGCACAGCTACCGGTGGTGCAAGAGTGTGTTTCGCCGATGCCTCGTTCCCAAACACGCATTTCTATAATATTTTGATCTGAAATATATGCGAACTCAACGTTAGTCCCAAAAGGGAAATTGGGATGATTTTCGATGCTTTTTCCTAAAAACGCAAAGTCTTCGTCGGTTAATTCTTTAACAAAAACCACGCAGTGCGGATTGCCCAGCGATATTGAAACGTAAGGGATGTTAACACCTGCAACATTGATGTAATTCACTTCGTTAACGATTGCATTGCCGATTTCTGTCGTTATGCCATCTTCACCGAAAGAAACATTTTTTATTCCCGAGTTTGTTTGTACGGCGAAATTGCGCTTTTTGAAATAACCGTTTTCGCAAATATATTTTGCCGAGCAACGCAGTGCGTTGCCGCAAATCTCTGCCTCGAATCCGTTTGGGTTATACACATGCATAAAATAATCTGCAACGTCTGAACGACCTATAAAAACCGCGCAGTCACAACCTACACCGTAATGTCTATCGCAAATGTTGCAAATAAACTCTTTGTCGGGAACGTTTTTATCGAAAGGACTTCCGAAAATACAAAAATCGTTTCCCATTGCGTGTATTTTATAAAAATTCATCAGTATCACCTTATTATATCATTTATCATTTGTTTTTCAATATATGCAAATGATTTTTTTATGTTACTGCGTAAATTTTTAAAAAACTATTGAAATTGACACAAATTATGTTAGAATATGAGTAATTATTAATTTAGGAGAGTGGCGATGGATAAGGGGTTTTACTCGATGCTTTTTCGTATGAAGCATATAAAGCGTTGGGGTATTATGCATTCGATTATACCCGACTATTTATCCTCGCATTCCTTGGAAGTCGGCTTTCTTGCTCACGCGCTTGCTGTAATCGGAAACGAGAATTTCGGCAAAAGCTATGATTGCGACCGCATTACGGTAAAAGCCATTTTTCACGATGTGCCCGAGATTTTAACCGGCGATATACCGACTCCCGTTAAATATTACAGTCCCGAAACGAGAGAGGCGTATTCTTCGGTTGAAGCGGCGTCTATTAAAAAGCTTACCGAAATGCTTCCGCAGGAATATAGAGAAACTTATCTTGATATATTCCGCCATACCGACGACGAAAGCGTTATTATAAAAGCCGCGGACCGCATTTCCGCTTACATAAAATGCCTTGAAGAAAAGAATTACGGAAATCGTGAATTTGAGATCGCAGGCGAGCGTCTTTTAAACACAATTACGGAGATGAATTGTCAGGAGGCTGATTATTTTCTTTGTAACTTCCTTGATTCATTCGGATTGCCTATCGATTCGATAATCGAAAGGGAATAGATTATTGTTGATCTAAATTTAAATACAATTTCAATTTTAGAAAGGTTAAAGTTATGAAAATTGGTCTTATCGCCGACTTCGTTGGTGACACGTTTGAAAACAGCATTATTAACGCGAAGAAGATTGGAGCTACCGGCGTTCAAAAATATATGACAACCGGTATTTTCAATGCATGGGATCTTGATGATGCAAAGGTTAAAGAGGTTAACGACATCATGAATTCCAACGGTATGATCTTCTCTGCGATTTGCGGTGACTTTGGTCTTGACCTTGACGATGATACCATTGTTGAAAAATCCAAGAGAGTTCTTGACAAAGCGAAAGAGCTTAACTGTCATATCGTAACAACTCATATCGGACATCTTTATGAAACCGAAGATGCGAGAATGGAAAAGATTAGAAAGAATGCTGCTGAATTGGCAGCCTATGCGGATAGCATCGGCTCTGTATTTGCTGCTGAAACCGGTACTGAAAAAGCGGTTGTTCTTAAATCCTTCCTCGATTCTCTCAGCGCAAAGGGACTTCGTGTAAACTATGACCCTGCAAACCTTGTAATGGTTGCAAAGGATGACCCTGTGGCAGGCGTATACACTCTTAAGGATTATATCGTTCATACCCACGCAAAAGACGGCATTGTTACCGACAAGACTCCTCACGGTTGGCTTGAGGTTCCTCTTGGACAGGGCGGCGTTGATTGGGATAAATATCTCATGGCTCTTAACGATATCGGTTACGACGGATACCTTACAGTTGAACGTGAATGCGGCGAGGATCCTGCGAAAGATATCGGTATGGCTGTTGGCTTCCTTAAGGATAAGCTCAACACTCTTGGCTTAAAGCTTGGTTAATACATTATGGAAAAATTGTTTTCTGGAAAGACCGCGATAGTAACAGGCGGCGGCGGTGTTCTTTGCTCTACTTTCTGTGAAGCACTCGCGGAACACGGCGCAAACGTTGCCGTGCTTGATTTAAATGAAGAAAACGCAAAGGCGGTAGCGGAAAAGATAAATCAAAACGGCGGAAACGCGATAGGAATTTCCGCTAACGTTTTGGATAAAGAAAATTTAACAGAAGCAAAGAATAAGGTTCTTGAAAAATTCGGAAGTATTGATATCCTTATCAACGGTGCAGGCGGTAACAATCCCAAAGCTACTACCGATAAAGAATATCTGTTTCCGGAGGATCTTGAAAAATGCGATGACGTTAAAACCTTTTTCGATCTTGATCCCAAAGGAATCGGTTTTGTTTTCGATTTGAATTTCCTTGGAACTTTGCTTCCTACTCAAGTGTTTTCCGCGGAAATGTGTAAAAACGGCGGTGTAATAATTAACATATCCTCGATGAATGCATATCGACCGCTCACGAAGATACCTGCGTATTCTGCTGCAAAAAGTGCGGTCTCTAACCTTACGATGTGGTTGGCGGTTCATTTTTCAAAGGTTGGAATACGTGTAAATGCTATCGCACCCGGATTTTTTGTTACTGCTCAAAACAAGTCCTTGTTATTCGATGCTGACGGAAATCCTACTGCAAGATCTGAAAAGATAATTAACGCCACCCCTATGGGAAGATTCGGCGATCCGAAAGAGCTTGTCGGTACTCTTATTTATTTGTGCGATGATAATGCATCTGGATTTGTTAATGGCACGGTTATTCCTGTCGACGGCGGCTTTGCCGCATATTCCGGAGTATAATAAAGAATTTATAGAGAGGTTATTATGAAAAAAAGATTATTAGCGCTCATTCTTCTTGTTGCTCTTATGCTTTTTTCTCTTATCGCATGTCAGAGCGAAGAAACTACCGAAACCGACGATAGCTCAACTGCAGGAGAGAATTCCGGCGACGAATCTAAATCCGACGAACTCTTTACGCCTAACCACGAAGTTAAAGACTTGGGCGGCAGAACCTTTACCGTTATCGTTATCGGCGGTGAAGGCACTTATGTTTCCGACGACTTTACCACCGAAAGCCATATGTACGGCGAACTTATCGACGATGCGGTTAAAAAGAGAAACGACATGGTTGAAAAGCTTTACAACGTAACTCTTGATGTTATAAAGTCCGATACCATCAACAATGACATTCTTCTTGACTGCCAATCCAATCTTGGTACTTACGATGCTATTATGCCTTCGCTTTCTTTCCTTTCTTCGCTTGCATCTCAAGAATATCTTTATGACTTGAACACTATCGAAGGCTTTGATATTAATGCTCCTTGGTATGATAAAAACTGTACCGAAGCATTCTCTATCAACAACAAGGTGTTTTTCACTACCGGCGACCTTACCATTCTTAATAAGGTGAATACTCCTTCCATCCTTTTCAATAAGGAAATGGCTCAAAAGTATTATCCCGAAATCGATTTTTATCAGCTTGCAAGAGATAAAAAATGGACGTTTGATACTCTTGTTGAATGTGCCAAGGGCGTCGCTAACATCTCTACGGCGGACGGCAGTTATTCTGATGAAAATACTTACGGTATGGTCACTGCGTATGGCGATCCGATCGTTTTCTTTGGCGCTTCGGGCGAAAAATTCTGTGATAAGGACAGCAATGACCTTCCGTACCTTTCTTTCGGTTCTAGCGAAAGATCTATAACACTTGCACAGAAGATACTCGAAACCTACAAGGATGCAAACTGGTTGATTCATGCACAAAAATGCGCAGATCCTATTTGGGAAACCTCTTTTGAAGTTTTCTATGAAGGCAGAGCTTTGTTCAGACCTTCGTATTTTAGCGCAACGACAAAGCTTAGAAAGCTCAGCGAAATCGAGTTCGGTGTTCTTCCTGTTCCTATGATGGATGATACTCAGGATTCGTATTACAGCTTCTGCGGTACCGGTGCGACTGCGGGTATTGCAATTCCTATCTGTGCGCAGGATCCCGAATTTTCTGCTTATATGATCGATGCTTATTCTGCATGGGCAAAGAATTATCTTACTCCTGCATATTACGAAGTAAATCTTCGTTATAAAGATCTTCGTGACGATGAAAGTGAAGAAATGCTTGATATCATTTTCGATAACATCGTTTATGATATTGGAGAATGCTTCAAATTTGGTAAAGTTTCTGCAATTTTTAACGACCTTGTAAAAGAGGGAAGTGCCGACGTTGTTTCTACACTTGATACCCGAAAAGCTCAGGCGGAAGTTGAAATCGAACAGCTTATTGAAACTTACACTGATTAATTGAATTTTTTGAGAAAAGCCGCGGTTAATCCCGCGGCTTTGCATTTTGTTAAGATAATTGAAATATAATTTGCTATTGCTTTTTTATCAACAAATATTATAAAATATGAAAAAACAGTTAAGGAGCTGAATATGAAAAAATCAATCATTATCCTTCTTCTTTTGTGTTTTGCCATCTCTTCCTTTGCGGCATGCGAATCAACTGATGTGGCAGAATCTTCTTCGACAAACAACATTTCCGATATTTCGTCTGAAAAAGACGAAAACAGTGATTATCTTGACAAAAACGGTAATTATGTTCCCAAGCACGAAGTCAAGGATATGCAAGGTAAAACCTTTACGATTATCGTAAGAGGAGCGATTGCGGGTACGTACCAATCCGACGATTTTACGACTGATAGCACTCTTTACGGCGAGCTTCTTGACGACGCTGTTCAGAAGAGAAACGATACAGTTGAGCGTCTTTATAACGTGAATCTTGAAGTTGTAAAAAGCGATACTATTTTCAATGATATTCAGACGGACTGTCAATCAAATCTCGGCACGTACGATGCGATTATGCCTACGCTTAAAAATCTTTCTACTTTGGCATCGCAAGAATATTTGCACGATTTAAGATCGTTGAAAGAATTTGATACAAATGCACCTTGGTACGATAGAAACTGCTCGGAAGCATTTTCTATCGGCGAACAATTGTATTTCACCACCGGTGACATTACTATTTTGAACAAGGTTAATTCGCCCTCAATTCTTTTCAATAAAGAAATGGCTCAAAAATATTTTTCCGAGACCGATTTTTATCAGCTTGTAAGAGATAAAAAATGGACGTTTGATAAGCTCGTAGAATGCGCAAAGACCGTTACCAATATCAGCACTGCAGACGGAAGCTACTCTGACGATAATGTTTACGGTATGGTTTCGTCTTACAGTGATCCCTTTAATTTTTACGGTGCTTCGGGTGAATTGATTTGCGGCAAGGATAGCGATGATATGCCCGTTTTACAAATTGGCACGACCGAGCGTTCTATAAATCTTTCGAAAAAATTACTTGACGTATTTGCGAATGCAAATTGGTTGCTCTATGCCGAGGAATGTGAAGCTCCTATTTGGGAAACCTCGTTCGCAGTTTTCTACGAGGGTAGAGCATTGTTCAGACCGTCCGGCTTCTCTGCGACTACCAAGCTCAGAAAACTCAGTGAAATTGAATTCGGCGTTCTTCCTATGCCGTTGATCGACGATACACAGGAAAATTATAACAGCTACTGTACAACCGGTGAAACGGCAGGTATTGCTATTCCCATAAGTGCACAAGACCCTGAATTTTCTGCATATATGGTCGAGGCATATTCTGCATGGGCCAAGAACTTTATCACAGTTGCTTACTATGAAGTAAACCTCAGATACAAGGATCTTCGCGATGACGAAAGTGAAGAGATGCTTGACATCATATTCGACAATATAGTTTATGATATCGGCGAATGCTACAACTTTGGTAAGCTTGTAACTATGTTTTACGATTTAACTAAAAGTCGCGGTTCTGACATAGTATCGGGCATTGCGGCACGTAAAAAGCAAGCCGAAACTGAAATACAGATTCTTGTCGAAACATATTCGTGACATAAGTATAAATTTAAATAGATTTTCATTTACGGTTATTATTAAGAAAGCGGACGGTTTTGTCCGCTTTTCTTTGTTCAACAAGATGTTACCGTTATCGTCATAATTAACAAAAAATAACAACATATTGTATTGGCATAGGGCGAAATATAGATTTTGTTCCCGATAGATAAAAAAACTTGATTTTTCAATAGTTTAGATGTATTATTATCATAGAAAAATATAATAGGGGAGAATGGGTTTCTTCCCTGAAGAAAGGAAACAAAGTCTATGAATTTTACCACTCTTTTAAAGTTTGGCGAAGGCATCGATAATGCTGCAATGGGCGATAAAGTAATGTTCGGATTGCAGGTTGTTGGCATCGGTATGGGTGTGGTTTTCGGCGTTCTTTTGATTTTGATGTTGATTCTTCAGCTGTTCAAGTTGATTTTTGCATCTCAAAAGGATGATAAGAAAGCTAATAAAGCTCCCGTAACTAATACCGCTGAATCTGTTTCTGCTTCTTCCGCTCCGATCAATTCGGCAAGCGCTTCTGAAGAAGAAAAGATCGTTGCTATTGCAACTGCCGCTATCGCCGCTTCGCGCGGACAAAGCGAAGTTAACTTTAAGGTACTTTCAATTTCCCCTATCAACGGTCAGAAAACCGTTGTGTCCCAACCTGCTCAAGTTGCGGCACCTGCTCCCGTAGCAGCTCCTGCACCTGCGGCAACTCCCGCTCCTGCGGCCGCTCCTGCACCTGCAGCTGCTCCTGCAGACGGCGTTAAGATCAACGCTCCTCTTCCGGGTACTGTTCTTGACGTTAAGGTTTCGGTTGGTGCAACCGTTAAGAGTGGCGACATTCTTTGTATTCTTGAAGCTATGAAGATGGAAAACGAAATCGTAGCGCCTCAAGACGGTACAATCGCTTCTGTCGTTGCAACTAAAGGCTCGTCGGTTAATACCGGTGATTTGCTCTTTGTGATTGGTTAAAAATAACCGACACAAAATTGAAAACTAAGTAAATTTTTTCAAAATATAAGGAGAATTTAATCATGGCTAAAAAGTATATCGTTACCGTAAACGGCACCGGTTATGAAGTAATCGTTGAAGAAACTGCTCTTAATGCAAGCGTTGCTACCGCACCTGCAGCAGCACCTGCAGCAGCACCTGCTCCCGCAGCGGCACCCGCACCCGCAGCAGCACCTGCACCTGCACCCGCAGCAGCACCCGCTGACGGAGTTAAAGTAAACGCTCCTCTTCCCGGTACTGTTCTTGACATCAAGGTTTCTGCAGGCGCAAGCGTAAAGAGCGGCGATGTTCTTTGCATTCTCGAAGCAATGAAGATGGAAAACGAAATCGTTGCACCTCAAGACGGTACTATCGCTTCCGTTGTTGCAACCAAAGGTTCCTCTGTTAACACCGGCGACCTCCTTTTCGTTATCGGTTAATTAAAACCGAATCTCGAAAAGATAAAAAAGAAAGGGTCAGATTATGAAAGATGCTTTGTTAGGTTTGTATGAAAGTTCCGGTTTTGCGGAACTCTTCTCTGAAACAACCTATTGGGGAATTACATTCCCGTTTGATATAGGCACCATGATAATGTATGTTATCGTTGGTACGCTTTTCTATCTTGCGGTAGTCAAAAAGTTTGAACCGCTCCTTCTTCTTCCGATTGCTTTCGGTATGCTTCTCGTAAACATACCCGGTCCTATCGGCGATGCTGTGTTCCACAGCGATATCTTTATCAATGCCGATGGTATTGATTGGGGACGTCTCGGACACGAAGGTGGTTTGATTGACTATCTCTATCTTGGCGTAAAGCTTGGTATTTTCCCGCCGCTCATCTTCTTGGGTGTAGGCGCGATGACCGACTTTAAGCCTCTTATCGCAAACCCCAAGAGTCTTCTTCTCGGTGCAGCTGCACAGCTCGGCGTTTTTGCGGCATTCTTTGGTGCACTTATGCTTGGCTTTACCGTTGCAGAATCGGCATCTATCGGTATCATCGGTGGTGCAGACGGTCCTACCGCAATTTATGTTACCAAAACACTTGCTCCGCATCTTCTCGGTGCAATAGCAATTGCTGCTTATTCTTATATGGCTCTCGTTCCTTTCATTCAGCCTCCTATCATGAAGGCATTCACCTCCAAAAAGGAACGTCAGATCGTTATGGGTCAGCTTCGTAACGTTTCCAAGGTTGAAGAAGTTATTTTCCCGATTGTTGTTACTCTTATCGTAAGCCTTATTCTTCCTTCTGCAACCGCACTTGTCGGTATGCTTATGCTCGGTAACCTTCTTCGTGTTTCCGGTGTTGCTGAAAGACTTTCCAAGACGGTTCAGAACGAGCTTATGAACATTGTAACTGTAATGCTTGGTGTTTCTGTTGGCGCTACCGCTAATGCGGCTAACTTCCTCCAAAAGGAAACTCTGTTCATTATTGTACTTGGTCTTTGCGCGTTTGCGTTCGCGACCATTGGCGGTACGCTCTTCGGTAAGCTTATGTGCTTCCTCACAAAGGGCAAAATCAATCCGCTTATCGGTTCTGCAGGCGTTTCCGCAGTTCCTATGGCGGCACGCGTTTCTCAGATGGTCGGCCAGAAAGAAAATCCCTCGAACTTCCTTCTTATGCACGCTATGGGACCTAACGTTGCCGGCGTTATCGGCTCTGCAGTAGCTGCAGGCGTATTCATTGCTATGTTCGGCTAATTAACTGAAAGGTGTTTTTAAAATGGCAAAACAAGTTAAAATTACTGAAACTATTCTTCGTGACTCCCACCAGTCTCTTATAGCTACCAGAATGACCACCGACGAAATGTTGGAAATTCTTCCCGAGCTTGATAAAGTTGGTTATCACTCTCTCGAAGCATGGGGCGGAGCTACTTTCGACTCCTGCCTCCGTTTCCTTAACGAAGATCCTTGGCAGAGACTTCGTATCATCAAGGACAACTGTCCCAACACACCTCTCCAAATGCTTTTCAGAGGTCAGAACATTCTCGGTTACAGACACTATGCAGATGACGTTGTTGAATACTTCGTTCAAAAGTGCGTAGCTAACGGTATTGATATCATCAGAATTTTTGACGCTCTTAACGATCCCCGTAACCTTAAGACTGCTATTGACGCAACCAAAAAAGAAAAAGGTCACGTTCAAGCAGCTGTTTCCTATACAACCGGCCCTGTTTTCTCGAACGAATACTTCGCTAAGTATGCTAAACAGCTCGAAGAAATGGGCGCAGACAGCATCTGTATCAAGGATATGTCCGGTCTTCTTAAGCCCTACGATGCATACGATCTCGTAACCGCTATCAAGTCGATCGTTAAGATTCCCGTACAGCTTCACACCCACTACACCAGCGGTCTTGCTTCTATGACTCTTCTTAAGGCAATCGAAGCAGGCGTTGACGTTGTTGACTGTGCACTTTCTCCTCTCGCACTTGGTACTTCTCAGCCTGCAACCGAACCTATGGTAGCAACCCTTCAGGGTACTCCTTACGATACCGGTATCGACCTTGCACAGCTTGATAAGATTTCCAAGCACTTCGATGCACTCCGTGAAAAGTATATTGCTAACGGTCAGCTCGATCCTAAGCTTCTCAAGGTTAACGTAAATGCTCTTATGTATCAGGTTCCCGGCGGAATG
Organism: Eubacteriales bacterium; assembly: GCA_045657425.1. GTDB lineage: Bacteria > Bacillota > Clostridia > Oscillospirales > CAG-382 > Coliplasma. The sequence goes on along the minus strand of JAZOTA010000004.1, from coordinate 33,367 downwards.
CTTTCCAACCTCCTTTCTCAGCTTAAGCAAGCAGGCGCAAGCGAAAAGCTCCAAGAAGTTCTTGAAGAAGTTCCGCGCGTAAGAGAAGATGCAGGTTATCCTCCTCTTGTAACTCCTACCTCTCAGATCGTTGGTACTCAAGCAGTATTTAACGTTCTTCTTGGTGAAAGATATAAGAACGTTACCAAGGAATTCAAGGGTATGGTAAGAGGCGATTACGGTAAGACTCCTTGCAAGATCGATCCTTCTTTCGTTAAGAAGATTATCGGCGACGAAAAGCAAATTACTTGCCGTCCTGCAGACGAAATCAAGCCCGAACTCGAAACTCTTAAGGCAAAGCTTGGCTCCAAGGCACAACAGGAAGAAGACGTTCTTTCCTATGCGCTCTTCGATCAGGTTGCTCTTAAGTTCTTCGAAAAGAGAGATGAAGGCGTTACTATCGCCAACGCTCTTGCAAATGCTTCCGGCAACAAATATAACGTTAATATCCGCGAAGTAAAATAAAACAAAATAAAAGGCAGGTCAATCGACCTGCCTTTGTTTTTTATGTATTATAGGAATTATCTTTGTACTCTGCCCGAGCCTGAGCCCTTTGCGAGGTTTTCGACTTCAGCAACAGAAACCATATTGTAGTCGCCTTCGATACTGTGCTTCAAGCAGGAAGCCGCAACCGCAAATTCGATTGCTTTTTGATTATCAAATCCATTGATAATGCTGTAAATTAGTCCTGCACCAAAGCTATCGCCGCCACCTACACGGTCAACAATATGCATATCGTACTTGCGAGAGAAATATGCTTCGCCGTCGGTGTAAAGCATCGCACTCCATTTGTTGTCGTTTGCGCTGATGCTTTCACGCAAGGTGATTGCTACGCCCTTGAAATTAAACGTTTCGGTAAGCTGCTTTGCAACGCTGATATATCCCTCACGGTTGAGCTTGCCGCTTTCGATATCGGTGTTTTCGGCTTCGATGCCGAAAACGTCTTTTGCGTCTTCTTCATTTGCGATACAGTAATCAACGTATTTGCAAACCTCTGTCATAACAGCTTTTGCTTCTTCTTTTGTCCAAAGCTTTTTGCGATAGTTAAGGTCTGTCGAAACGGTGATTCCCATTTCTTTTGCGGTTTTGCAAGCTTCGATAGTGATTTCAGCGGCATTTTTGCTAAGAGCGGGGGTAATGCCGGTTACGTGAAACCATTTTGCGCCTTCAAGGATGGATTTCCAATCAAAATCTGAAGAGGTTGCATCCGCAATAGCAGAACCTGCGCGGTCATATATTACCTTACTGGGACGTTGCGAAGCGCCTTTTTCGCAGTAATAAATACCAACACGGTTGCCGCCGCGTGCGATCTTATTTGTGTCAACACCAAATTTGCGAAGCGAATTGACTGCCATTTGACCGATTTCGTGAGCGGGCAATTTTGTGACAAAAGCAACGTTTTCGCCATAGTTTGCAAGGCTGACAGCTACGTTTGCTTCGGCACCGCCAAAGGTTGCTTCAAATTTATCGGACTGAACAAATCTTAAATATCCTTCGGGGGCAAGACGAAGCATAAGCTCGCCAAAGGTGATGATTTTATTTGCCATTGATCTTTTCCATTAACGCTGCGGTATTTTCCGCAATGTTTCCTTTCATAATAAATGAACCGCCGATTGCTTGAATCTTGTCGAAAGCAAGGTATTCCTCGATGTTGTTCATATCAACACCGCCGGTAGGAACAAATTTGATTTGCGGAAACGGTGCCGCAAGAGCTTTCATTGCTTTCAAGCCGCCGTAAATACCTGCAGGGAAAAATTTAACGGTTGTAATACCGAGAGATATGGCTTTCATAATTTCGGTAGGGGTAACACAACCGGGGAAGTAAGGAACGTTGTTTTTAACACAGTATACGGCAACTTCCTCGGAAAGACCGGGCGAAACAATGAATTCCGCGCCTGCTTCGAGCGCCTTGATACACTGATCAAGATTGATAACAGTGCCTGCACCAATGCACATTTCGGGATAAAGCTCTTTGCCGAGCTTGATTGCATCTGCCGCACAAGCTGTACGGAAGGTGATTTCTGCGCAGGGAAGTCCACCCTTGCAGAGCTCGCCTAAAATGTGTGCAGTTTCGTTTATATTATTGATAACTACGACGGGAATAAATTTAAAATCGTTGATCATTTTAAACCTCGTTATCTTTTTCGATTGCTTCAAATAAGCCGGTTAAATAGGTTGCACCCATTGCTCTATCAAAAAGACCGTAACCGGGTTTTGCATCTTCGCCCCAAACGTTTCTTCCGTGGTCGGGACGTACATAACCGGTGAAGCCGTTTTTAACAAGCGCTTTGACGATTTCATAAGTATCGATATTGCCGCTTGCAGTTTGGTGACCGTTTTCGTAAAAATCGGTTTCGTTAATATATTTTAACTGACGGAGATGTGCAAAATAAATGCGTTTTGCAAATTTTGCGGAAATATTTACAAGGTCATTGAATCGACCTGCACCGAGTGAACCTGTACAGAAGGTTAGGCCGTTATGGGGGTTAGGAACAGCATTTAAAAGGTTTTCGAGGTCTTGTTCGGTCGAAATAATACGCGGGAGCCCAAAAACTGCCCAAGGCGGATCGTCCGGGTGAATTGCCACGTTGATGCCGGCCTCATCACATGCAGGCATAATGGCGTTTAGAAAATAAACGAGGTTGTCGAAAAGCTGTTCTCTTGTAACGTCTTTATACTTATCTAAAAGCTCGTTAAGCTCTTCGGGAGAATAGCTTTCATCCCAACCGGGAAGATGCAGATTTCTGGGGTCTAATTTTGCAAAATCGTCTTCACTATAGGATAAAGAGTTAGCGCCGTCTTTATGTTGAAAATAAAGATTTGTGCGTAACCAGTCAAATACGGGCATAAAATTGTAACAAACACACTTTACACCCACTTTGCCGCAATTGATGATGTTTTGCTTATAAACTTCAATATAATGGTCTCTTGTGGGAAGTCCGAGTTTAATATCCTCATGGACGGGAATACTTTCAATAACTTCCATTTCGAGTCCAGCTTCATCGCACAGAGCTTTTTGCTTTTGCAGCGATTCCAAGGGCCAAACTTCACCGACAGGAACGTCGTATACAGCGGTTACAACACCCGTCATGCCGTGAATTTGTTTTATGTACGAAAGGGGAATACAATCCTTTTCACCGTACCATCTGAACGTCATTTTCATAATTCCAACCTCCTTTTGCAGTATTTTATCACAAAAAAATGCATTTGTGAATATGTTTTTCAAGAAAAATTTTTGAATTTATATTGTTGACATTAGTAATTCGCTTTGTTATAATTTCGGTATAATAATAAGGAGCTTTGATATGAAACGTTCTGAAATTAACAAGATTTTGCTTGAAAATATTGAATTTATCGATAAAATGAACTTTAAGCTTCCCAAGTTCGCATATTTCACACCCGAAGAATGGCAAGAAAAAGGTCACGAATATGATGAAATTCGTGAAAATATGCTCGGTTGGGACGTTACCGATTACGGTCACGGCGACTTTAGAAACATCGGCTTGTTTTTGTTTACTATTCGTAACGGTAATATAAATAAGCCCTGGAAAAGCTATGCAGAAAAGCTGCTTATTTCTGACGAAGACCAATATTCGCCAATGCATTTTCATCACAATAAGATGGAGGACATTATAAACCGCTGCGGAGGAAATCTTATTGTTGAGGTTTATAACGCAACAGAAGACGATCAGCTTGCCGATACAGACGTTACCGTTTATATTGACGGACATACCGAAATCGTTCCTGCCGGCACAAAGATCCGCTTGACTCCCGGTGAAAGTATTACGCTTCCTCAAAGACAGTATCACGCTTTTTGGGCAGAAAAGGGCTTTGGTAAGGTGCTTATCGGTGAAGTATCTATGGTTAACGACGATAATGTTGATAATCGTTTTTATGAAAATCAAGGCCGTTTTCCCACTATTGAAGAAGACGAGGAACCCATTTATTTGCTCTGCAACGAGTATCCTAAAGCAAAATAATGACTATGGCTGCGTAATTAACGCAGCCATTTTTAACTCATTTGTTTTCTCATTTTGTCCAAAGCACTTTTTTCAAGTCTGCTTACCTGTGCTTGTGATATGCCGATTTCTTTTGAAATTTCGGTTTGAGTTTTTCCGGCATAAAAGCGCATTAAGAGTATTTGACGTTCTCTGTCGCCTAAATGCGATATTGCGCTTTTGATGGCTATATTATCGGTCCAGCTTTCGTCGTTTTCGTTGTCGTCTTTTATTTGGTCGAAAATATAAAGTGTGTCACCGTTATCGTTATAAATCGGGTCATAAAGTGAAATCGGATCAAGTATAGCATCGAGCGCCTTTGATATGGTTTTCGTATCTTCGTTTAATTCCTTGGCTATGTCTTCAACAGTTGGCTCGTTGGACATCTTCGTTGATAATAGCTCTTTTGCTTTTAATGCACGATAGGCGATATCGCGCAGCGATCTCGGTACTCTTACTGCGTTATAATCACGTAAGTGCCTTCGTAATTCGCCGATTATCATTGGCACAGCATAGGTTGAAAACTTCACTTCAAGCGTTGGATCGAAATTATCGATTGCTTTTATAAGTCCGATGCAACCGACCTGAAATAAATCGTCGGGGTTTTCGTTTCGGTTCTTAAAGCTTTGTATAACGCTTAATACTAATCGTAAATTACCGTTTATAAGCTCCTCTCGGGCTTTTTTATTACCTGACTTAATTTCAAAAAGCAGTTCTCTTTTTTCTTCTTCTGAAAGCACCTTCAGCTTTGAGGTGTTAACACCGCATATTTCGACTTTATTGAACATAAATGACCTCCGTTTGGTTTCACTAAAAGTGTTCCCAAATCGGAGGTCATAAATACTTTATTAGGTTGTAGAAATTTGTATATTTAACTATTTAATGGTTATAGTTTCAATTTCAACAGTTTCGGGCTTCTTTGCAGTTTTGTCGCGAAGCGAAAGGAGGAAAATTGCCGATCCGACTGCAGCAAAGCAAAGACTGATAACGAGCATTTTCCAAAAGACTCCTGAATAATTAGAATCGGCAAACTTTGTTGCAAGATCTGCAGGGATGGTATTGCGGAGATGAACGAGCCAAAAATGCTTATTGGACAACGCGGAAAGCGAAAAACCTTCTTTTGCAATAAATTCAAACACAATACCAAGATATTGGCCGATTGCAGAAAACAACAACGCATTGACTGTTACAGTTACATAAGCGCAAACAGACGCTTTTTTATGGAACATAACGTAACCGAAATATGCAAGCATCGAGGTAATGAAGCCGGCAACGCAGAAGATATAACGGATTTCGTTAAGTCCACTTTCGCTCATAGCAGGGGAGAGCCAATAATAAAGCACGAAATAGAGAAATGCGCCGACAAGAGCGAAAAGGGAAGAAAACAAAATGGCTTTACCTGTAGAACCTTTTTTTGCGTCTTCTTCATCGTTAACAACGCGATTTGCAACTTCTTCAACAGTTTCCAAAGCGCAATGTTCGCACATTAAGTGGTTTTCTATGCCGTCGGTAACCTTTTTGGGCTTGCGTGAGCCAAATTTATTGCCGCATTTCGAGCAGTATTCAATGCCTCTGATTTCGTTATCCTTGAGAAGCGAAATACATCTGTCGATAAGCTTGAGAAAAACGGGAATATTGCCGTTACAAACTACTCTCATACCGTCTTCGTCGATGGAGTAATCATGTACGGAATATTCTTCCAAATCAGCCGAAAAGCTTTCGGACATATCATATTTTTTCAAGTCATTTTCTTCACTGTCGGAAAATCGGAAGTTGAAATATGCAACCTTCTTTCCCGATTCTTCATATACTGTTACAAGATAGTCGCCGTATACTGCATAAGCGTGGCTTTTGTCGGAATTAGCTCCCTCTACATAAGTAAAGCCGATATCTTCAACGGCGTTTGCCAAATTTTTCGTAATCATATTTATCTCCTAAAAGAAATTATAAATATTGATTTATGATAACATATTTAGGAGCTTAAGTTGTTAACTAATTGTTAATAAATGTTAATTGATCAACATATCTATCATCGAATTAACTACAAATCCCAGCACAAATGAATATGTTTCTTGTTTATGGGTTTCTATGAGCTTTAATAATAATTTTGAACACATAAAAGTTCCTAACGCAACGCCTATAAAAAGGAAAATAAGGTAATGTAAATCCAAAGTATGTATTGCAGATAACGTCTTTTCATATATACCAAAGAATAAAAGCATATATGAAAAACTTATTCCCGGTAAAACAAGTGCAATTGCAAGCGGAAAGCCGATAAGTATCAAAAATATCGGCTTGCTTTCAATGTCAAAAACACAAATATACTCGGTCATATACGAAATTGAAAATGAAATTAATATTCCCGAGATAAAGGATAATACTTTTCCAATATTTATCGTAATTTCAATGCTGCTTTTCGCAAAGAAAAATATGCTAAATAACGAAATTAGTAAAAAAGTTATCTTTGATAATAAAGGGAATTCAACACTAAAATAATTAAGCGGTAAAGACAAAAATAATATTGAAATAATTGCACCTAAAGCAATCGGCACAAGTATATATAATGAGCGTTTTATATGGTTGAATAGATTTGCGACAGATTCAACGATAACTTCAAAAGTATTGGTGACAACTGCCATTGTACCGCCGCTTAAACCCGGTATAACAGCGCCTGAACCGATTAACATTCCCTTGAAAAATAGTGAGCATAAATTAAAGCCGTTTTTCATGTTTGTCGATTTCTTTCATTTAGAGAAATATTATGGTAAAGTATTGACAAAAGTGTAAATAATTTGTATTATTAATAATATGTATTATGGAAATAATATATGACTATATTATATGTCGGAGAAAAAGAATTGAACGAACTTGAACACGGCGCATTGGTGCGTCTCAATAACATTTCTGTTAAGTTTGACGATGAACAAATACTTGACAATTTGAGTCTGGATATCAATGAAAAAGAGTTTGTTACTCTTTTGGGTCCTTCAGGTTGCGGCAAAACCACCACGTTAAGAATTTTGGGCGGTTTTGTAAAGCCGGATAGCGGCGAAGTTTTGTTTGAAGGTGAAAAAATTAATGACGTTCCGCCTTATCAACGTCAGATTAATACTATTTTCCAAAAATATGCGCTATTTCCTCATCTTAATGTGTTTGAGAACGTAGCGTTTGGTCTTCGCGTGCAGAAAAAAGATGAAACAGAAATTAAAAATACAGTTAATGAGATGCTTGAACTCGTTAATCTTAAAGGTTTCGGTAAACGTAATATCAACTCGTTAAGCGGCGGTCAGCAGCAACGAGTTTCTATTGCGCGCGCTTTGGCGGTAAAACCCCGCGTTCTTTTGTTGGATGAACCGCTCGGAGCACTCGACCTTAAGCTCCGCAAGGATATGCAGGTTGAGCTTAAAAATATTCAGCAACGTCTTGGCATTACGTTTGTTTACGTTACTCACGATCAAGAGGAAGCTCTTTCGATGTCTGACGTTGTCGTTGTAATGGATAACGGTAAAATTCAGCAAATCGGTTCTCCGCTTGATATTTATAACGAGCCTGAAAACGCTTTTGTTGCCGATTTCATTGGCGAAAGTAACATTATTGACGGTGTTATGCTCGAAGACTTTAAGGCATCTTTTGCGGGTAAGACCTTCGATTGCCTGGATAAGGGCTTTGAAAAGAATGAACCCGTTGACGTTGTTATCAGACCTGAAGACGTTGACGTTGTGCCTGTTGAAAAGGGAATGCTTTCCGGTGAGGTTACCAGTGTAACCTTCAAAGGCGTTCATTTTGAAATCATCGTTGATATCAATGGCTTTAAGTGGATGATTCAAACAACCGATTATGAACCTGTCGGAGCTAATATTGGCCTTTATATTGAACCTGATGCAATTCACATTATGAAGAAAAGCGAATATTCGGGTGTATTCGGCGATTATAGCTCGTACAGTGATGAATTGGATAAACTCTCCGAAAACATAGAGGAAGAAAATGAATAGACGCTCATCGCTACTTCAAAGGTTCGTAGCGGCACCCTATACCGTCTGGTCGGTGCTGTTTATCGTAATACCTTTGATTATGGTAGTTTACTACACGTTTACAGACGGTACGGGCTCATTCACGTTTCAAAACATAGAAAAGTTAGCCGAAAAGGAATATTTATCAATATTTTCACGTTCGGTTGCTTATGCATTTCTTGCTACCGTGATTTGTCTTTTGATTGCATTTCCTTTGGCATATTTTGTTTCGCAATCAAAACCCAGAACGCAAAAGTTGGCAATTATGCTTATTATGTTGCCTATGTGGACTAATCTCGTTATCAGAACCTACTCTTTGGGTAATCTTATTGAGGATACGGGCGTTATCAACACCGCGCTCGGTCTTTTGGATGACCCGATTCATATGATCAATACTCCGTTTGCGGTTATTTTGGGTATGGTTTATAACTATTTGCCCTTTATGGTGTTGCCTATTTATACCGTTATCTCTAAGCTTGATAAGAATGTTATCGAGGCTTCACAAGACCTTGGTTGTAACAAATTCCAAGTTATTATGAAGGTTATTTTGCCGCTTTCCAAGAGTGGTATCGTTTCGGGAATAACCATGGTGTTCGTTCCTGCAATCAGTACGTTCTATATTTCTAAAAAATTGGGCGGAACCGATAACCGTCTTATTGGTGAGGTTATCGAGGATTCGTTTTTGAATAGTGAAAATTGGAATTTTGGTAGTGCGATTTCGTTTATTTTGATGATTATCATTATGCTTTCGATTGCGGTTATCAATAAGTTTTCCGATGATGAAGAAGACGGAGGTATGATTCTTTGAAGACCTTGTCTAAAATCTACACAATTATCATCTTTTTGCTTTTGTATGCGCCTGTAATCGTGATGATCGTATTTTCATTTAACTCAAGTAACAGCTTGAGTGAGTTTACAGGTTTTTCGTTCAGATTTTATCAAGAAGCGTTTAACAACTCTAAGGTTATCGATGCATTTAAAAACACTTTGATTCTCGCTGTTACAACTGCCGCGATCTCGGGTGTGCTCGGTACCGCCGCCGCTGTAGGAATCAGCCGTATGCGAAGCAGATATTTAAGAAAAAGTCTGCTTTCTGTAACCAATATTCCTATGATGAATCCCGATATCGTTACCGGTGTTTCGATGATGCTTTTGTTCGTTTTCACCGGCACTCTTATCGGCATGCAGTCGTCGCTTAATTTCTGGACAATGCTAATAGCTCATATTACGTTTAGCTTACCTTACGTTATTCTTTCGATATTGCCCAAGATCAAGCAAATGGATAGGCATTTACCCGAAGCCGCAATGGACCTTGGATGTACTCCTTTGATGTCCTTTTTCAAGGTTGAGCTTCCGTGTATATTACCCGGTGTAATTTCGGGTATGCTTATGGCGTTTACGTTATCTTTGGATGACTTTGTTATAAGCTATTTCGTAAAAGGTACGGGATTTGAAACTCTCCCGATTTATATCTATTCCGCAGTAAAAAAAGGTGTGCGTCCTACGTTGTATGCCGCAAATACCGTTATTATTGTTGCGGTTTTGGTATTGCTTGTGCTTATTAATTTTGTTGGCAAAGATAAGAATGCCCATACTAAACAAAAATAATTTGAGGGGATTAAGAATTGAAAAGATTTTTTTCCTTTGTATTTATTGCGCTTTTTGCTTTAGCATCGTTTTCGGGATGCGCCGAAGCGTATGAATATATTGAAATTGAATATGACGAAAACACTTTGAATATTGATTATTCAAGATTTGAAGGTGTTGAACTCAGTGTTTATAATTGGGGTTATTATATTTCCGACGGTTCCGATGGCTCGATAGATGTTAACGAGGAGTTTGAAAAGCTTACCGGAATTAAAGTTGTTTACGATAATTATGATTCCAATGAAAGTCTTTATGCGAAGCTTTCGGGCGGCGGCGTTGATTATGACGTAATCATACCTTCCGATTATATGATCGGCCGTCTTATTGAGGAGGATATGTTGGCAGAATTGAATTTTGACAACATTCCCAATTATGAGTATATAGACGAAAAATATAAAAACACTAAGTATGACCCCCAAAACAAATTCAGCGTTCCTTATAACGTTGGTATGGTTGGCATAATTTATAATTCTCAAGAAATTAAAGGCGAGCCCGACAGCTGGTCTTTGATGTGGGATGACACATATACGGGAAAAATACTTAACTTCAATAATTCGCGTGATGCTTTTGCTACTGCACAGTTTTATGATAAGCTTGACATCAACAGCACCGATAAAGGGGTTTGGGATCGAGCGTATGAGCTTCTTGCGGAACAAAAAGAGTTTCTTCAAAGCTACGTTATGGATGAAGTCTTCAATAAGATGGAAAGCGGCGAAGCGTACGTTGCTCCCTATTATGCGGGTGACTTTTTCACGATGTACGGAAACAATGAAGACCTTGCTTTCTATTACCCCAAGGAAGGCACCAATATGTTCATTGATGCCGCTTGTATTTTGAAGAATTCCAAGAACAAAGAAGCGGCTGAGCTTTACATTAATTTCCTTATGGATCCTGCGATTGCACAGGCAAATGCGGAGTATATGTATTATGCTTCTCCCAATACAGCCGTTGTAGAAAATGAGGATTACATAGCTTTCTTGGAAGAATTGCACCCCGATGCATATAAGATTCTTTATGAATCCTCCGAAAAGGTATTTACCGATTCTTTTGTAAATCTTCCCGAGGAAACAAAAGGGTATATGGCTGATAAATGGACTGCTCTCGGTGCCACTATAACCGAGGAAAGCAGCAATTACACGGTATATATTATTTGCGCCGTTGTTATTTCCATTATTTTAGCGCTCTATATTGCTAACAAAATTAAATTATACAAACGCAAAAAGGTTGATTACGAATGAAAAGATTAATTTGCATATTTCTTGCATTTCTTTTTATCTTTGTGAATTTGGTTGCGTGTGAAAGTAATAATGCAGACGAAAGTGCGTCCTCCGACGCGCCTTCGTCTGATTATGATTTTACAGTAAAAATCGGCACGAAGATATTTGAAATTAATAAAGTTAACTGTTCTCCTGTTAGTGATGACGTTGTTTTATATACCAAGGATTACCGTTTGAACGGAAAATATTCACATGTTGTCGGCGAAGAAGCGCAAAACAGGACAATTATTTCTGTTCGCGCCGCTTTAACCGATGACGGTTACGAATTTGATGTAGTAGGTCGAACCGAAGAAACAAAAAACGGCGTTATTCCTTTTAACGGCTTTGCTCTTTCTATCCCGACGGAGATGCTTAAAGACGTGAGATTGAACGTTGGACAGCTTATTAAGGCGGATGGTTTTGAAAGTATTTGTGCAGATATTGAAAGAACCGACCTTGCAACGATCGCACCCGATTATTTAATATCGACCGCAACAAGGCGCGTTAGCTTGGTTGATCCAGAGTATGGATTTTCGGAAAACAAGATATATTACATAACCGATAAATTTAAGGGATGCGATATTTCAATTGATAATATCACTGTAACTGCGAAAGCTGCAACCAACTATAGCTGTAAGATTATGTCAATTAAAAAGAAGGATAGAATCGATGCCGCTAAAAAAGGGGAAGTGATGTTTGTATTTACCGGTGAATATAACATTTCCTTTGCAGAACATTATTTTAATAACGTTGAAAGGATAGCGTTTTCAAATTTGAATAAATGCAATTCTTACAGTGATAAATCCGCAGTTGTTATGAAAAGCGGTGTTGTTGAACTGAATAGTGACAATCTAAATGTTTCTAACATTAAGAGCGACGGTGTTTATTTTTTTGACAGCAAATCTACATCTTCTGTAACGCCTAAAATTGACTCTAAACGTATTGATATTGTTATTGTTAACGATTACGTTGTTACAATCGGCAAAGAAGGCGAAAGATCGCTCATTCCCGAGGGAAGCGGTTTTGTCATCACACTTGTCGGTGATGATGCTATCTCAAAATTAGACGAATTTGAAGTTGGTAAAAAGATCGATACTTGTTATATTGATTATGTTACCATTCCTAATAAATATGTTGAAATCAACGGTAAGTATTTTGCGTTCGATTTTGAAAACGGTGTACGTGCGCCCGAGGGTGTTTCGGTTATCTATACTTCCGAATACGGCAAAACCACCGGTTCAAACGTTTACGGCAGTGAAATTGTCGTTGAAGACGGAAAGGTAATAAGTGTTAACGTCGGTAAAGGCGACAGCAAAATCCCTCAAAACGGATTTGTATTAAGTATTCATAAGGATTCTGAATTTTACAAAGCGATTAAACATGTCAAAGTCGGCGATAATGCGTCGATTGGTTTTGGCGGAGACATTTACGAGGTAGAGACTTTAAAAATTGACGGAGTTAATGGCGTCAGAAAAGAAAACACTTTAATTTTGTATAAGGACAAGCCCTCCACGCAAACAAATCCTTACGGTTATGAAATAGCGATTGATAAAAACGGTATTGCTGTTTCTGATGGTTATGACGGGAACATGTCGATTCCTAAAGACGGCTTTGTTTTATCCGGACACGGCACGAACAAGGTTGCGCTTGAAGAAGCGTTTGCGATTGGTCAAACCGTTGTTTTTGATATTAAAAATAACAATGTTGTGCTTATAAAAACACCTCAACAGCGTCTTGTAAATGCTAAACACGATTATGCGTTGGTGTGCGATAAATTAGATGCGGCTAAAAAAGCGTTTTTTAATCTTGATTATAAGAACATTTCTGCGCAGTTTTCTCTTATGGATAACGTTATAGCCGAAGCTGAAGATGCATTCGAATCGTTTGATTTTGAAACCGCACTTTTGAAAGCCGAATCTGTTATTTCAACTTGCGAAAAGCTCCAATATTCGTTCTATGAATCGAACGGTGTTGAAAATCGTGCGGTTTGGTATCGCGGTACCGAAAAAAGCGATGATGAGGTCAGAGCGACGGTACTGAAAATGAAGGAACTAAATATAAACGCATTGTATCTTGAAACCTGGTATGAGGGTTATTGTATAGGCTCAAAGGTTGAAGTTGATGGAATTGCAAAATATCCCAACAGCACAAATTTTGATGTTCTTGAAGCGTTTATAAGAATAGGTCACGAAAACGGTATCGAGGTACACGCTTGGGTTCATAATTTCTTCGTTGGTTATTACTATAAAGACGGCAGAAATTATTACAACCAATCATTTGATCGCTATAAGGATAAGTATCTTGTTGACATAAAGGGAAGAGATTATTTCTATTATACGGCTAATGATAATTATTTTATCTTCCTTAATCCTAACGATAGAGAATGCAGAGATCTTATCTTAAACGTTTATGAACAGCTGGTTACTAATTACGATCTCGACGGTTTGCATCTTGACTACGTAAGAATGCCCGAATTGAATTACGGCACCGATGATTTTGGATACAATCAGGATATTATCGATGCATTTTCCAAAGAAACGGGCATTACAAAAGATCCGAGAACCTTTGTTAAGAATTCCGCCGAGCATAAAAAGTGGGTTGACTTTAGATGTAATATCATAGTAAGCTTTATCGGCGAGGTTTATGATATGATTCGTGAAAACAAACCCGATCTTTGGTTGTCAGCGGCTACCTATCCTGACATAAATATGGCGAAAAACGATATTTTTCAAGACGTCCGGTCGATAATTAATAAGGGATATCTTGACGAAGTGTTTTCTATGTCATACGGTGTGGATAACAATTCTGTTTCACCAAGTGTAAAGAGCTATAATTCCATTACCGAAGATAAAATTTTCTATTCGGCAGGCATTGCAGCTTTCCTTGAAACCACCGATAACAATTTTGCCATCCAGCTCGATGACGTTATCAAAAAAGGCGCTGACGGTGTTTCGATTTTCGCACTTGCATCAATCACGTCAAAGTCTTATTATAAGCCGATTACCGAGGGCGCATTCCGTGCTCCTGCGGTACAAACCAACAAGCTTTCGATAACCGCATCTGCACAGATGGAGTATATCAAAGCAAAAGCTGATAATTTATCTGATCTTTATCAAATCCTAAATGCAGATGACATTGCTTATATTAAATCGCAATGTGATGAAATTATTAAATTCTCGGGTGAATTTAACGTTGAAAATGCATCGGTTACGCAAAAAATTACTTGGTGCAACAAGGCAATGTCGAAGCTGGCGTCTGTAAAGGCGAATATTTTAAACAAATGCGGCGAGAACAAAGAAACCGATTCTATTATTTTCGAGTTTGAATCACTTGAATATTGGCTCAAGATTTCGGCGCTTCGTTTAAATACAAGGTAGTAGATAACAAAAAAGACCGTATCGATTCGATACGGTCTTTTAATTAGCGTATATTTAATTTAAACGGTTGAAAATCGCGTCTGCTATTTTTGAAAAAGCGAAAATATCTAATTCTTCGCCGCGTACGGTTTCCGAAAAGCCGCATTCAACAATAATTTCGTTGCAATCTTGTTTAGTCAGCTTTGAACCGAATGACGATATCAAGGCATTTGAAAGCGTTTTTCTGCGTTGCGAGAAAGCGGCTTTGATAACATCGAAGAAAAGCTTCTTATCTTTAGGTGAAACGGGCGGCACTTTGTACAAATCAAAACGGATTACCGCGCTGTCGACCTTTGGCCTTGGATCGAAAGAACCAGCTTTTACCGTAAATAAGCGCTTGACCGAGGCGTAATAACCGATTGAAGCGGTAATTGCGCCGTAACCGTCGGAACCCGCAGGCGAGCAAAAACGCTCTGCAACCTCTTTTTGGACCATAACTGTAATGGTCTTAAAACCAAAATTTCCCTCTAATAGCTTCATAACAATATCGGTTGTTATGTAATAGGGAAGGTTAGCGCAAACGCAAACGTTTCTGCCCTCAAATTCGGTCTTGATAAGTTCTTCAACATCAATTTTGAGTATATCCGCGTTGATGATCTTAACGTTATTGCAATCGGCAAGCTTTTGCGGAAGAATGTCCATTAACTCGGTATCGATTTCAATTGCAACAACCTTGTGTGCAATTGCAGACAACTCGCGTGTGAGAATTCCGAATCCGGGTCCGACCTCGATTACACAATCATCGGATGTAATGCCGCTTTCTGCGGCTATTCTTTTTGGTATCGCAACGTTGGTCAAAAAGTTTTGGCCGTATTGCTTTTTCTTTTTAAAATCAGCCATTTTCTTTATCAATTATCGTGAGGAATTTTGCAGTTTCGGTTATCGCAAATTGTCCGTGGGGAATAGACGGCATAAAATAAACTGAATCACCTGCGCTTAATTCGAAGGTTCTGTTTCCAAGAGTAATGCCGATTTTTCCTTCAAGGACGTAGTTGAATTCCTGTCCGCTATGCGAAACTAATGCCGCGTGTTCTTGCGCGGACGAGAGCGTAACTATCATCGGCTCTTTATCTCTGCCGATAAAATTGTGTGCAAGCGCTTCAAATGAATAACCGGGATAACGCTCAATCATAATGCCGGCATCTTTGCGTGTAATGCAATATTCAGCCATACGGGGCGCTTCGCCAAGAATCAATTCGGTAGGGTCTACACCCAATGCAGCAGCAGTAGAGTAAATAACGCTTATGGGAATATCCTTTTCGCCGTTTTCGTATTTTGCGTATTCTTCAACAGTGATGCCCAAAGCATTCGCAACCTCAATATCAGTCATATCAACTGCATCGCGAAGATATTTAATTCTATCGGCAATTTGCTTTATTTGTGCGTTTACGTCCATATTTGTACTCCAATTAATATTTTCTATATTATATCATTCAATTCGTTGGTAGTCAAGCAAGTATTATTTAAATTCAATGTTATCGGTTATGATTTTTCTGCCTTTGTAAGAAAAAGCGTATTTTTTAAACTCTTCTTCGCTTAAGGATTCAATAAAATCCTTATCTATTTTATCAACACGGGTGTCTTTAAAGCGTTTTATTGGCGATATTGTTGCCTTTTCGTTATATGGACAAACGTTTTGGCAAATATCACAGCCCCATACAATGTTGTGCTTTTTAAGTATTGCCTTTTCTTCGTCTGTTTTGCTTTTCTTTTGGGAGATGGCGGACAGACATTTTGTGCGGTCAATTCCGATATTATTTATTGCTCCGTTTGGGCAAGCAACGACGCATTTTTGGCAGTTAATGCAAACATCGATATTTGCAATACCTTCAAAGTATTCTGCATCGGTGAGAATTGAACCTATAAAAACAAACGAGCCGTATTTATTATCAATAAAAAGAGAATTCCTGCCGATAACACCAAGGCCGCTTTTTGAAATTGCGAGCTTTTCGTTTATCGGTGAGTGATCGCAAAAACCGTAAAAATTATAGCCGGTTTTCTTACTCATTAAATCAATTGTGCGTTCATAAAGCTCTTGTGCAAATTTATGGTAATCATAAATTCTTGCATATTCCGAAAATCCGTCGTTTGCGGTGTTTTTTGTTGAGCGGTAGGGAATCGAAAATACTATTACACTTTTTGCATCTTTGGGCAAAATTCTTTCATTAATAATTTCGCATTCGATTAAAGGAATCATTCCGACGTGGTCAATTCCTTCTGATTTTAATATATCTTTAATTATATTAAACATAATGCCTCAAAAAAGTGCGGACAACCGATTGGTTGTCCGCATGGATTATTTAGTCGGTGATATAAGGGATGAGCGCGAGGTGTCTTGCTCTCTTAACAGCGATGCTGTGCTGTCTTTGGGGACGAGCGCAAGTACCGGTAACTCTGCGGGGAAGAATCTTGTAGCGTTCAGAAAGGTTCTTCTTAAGACGCATAGTATCCTTATAATCGATAAAATCTACTTTGTCAGCGCAGTAAGCGCAAACTTTCTTTCTTCTCTTGTTACGGAAGGGAGCACGTGCGCCGTCGCGCTGTTCACGAGGTTCTCTAGCTTCTCTAACTTCGTTCTGTTCAGCAGCGGGAGCAACGGTCTCTTCGGTAGCAACTACCTGTTCGTTTTCCATGTTATTCTCCTTATAATTTTTTTAGAAGGGCAGTTCGTCATCTGCGGAAAGATCCTCAAATCCCGAATCTACCGAGGGGGTGCTGTAAGTAGGTGCTCCATTAGACATAGAGGGTTGTCCGGGCATACTGTCGCTCTTGCGATCTACGAAAGATACCTCATCAGCGACAATTTCAACGGTATAATGCTTAACATTATTGTTGTCGGTCCAATTGTTGTTTTGAAGAGTACCGGAAACGAGAATCGGTCTGCCTTTTGTAAAATAACGAGAAACAAATTCAGCAGTTTGACGCCAAGCGACGATATCAAAGAAATCGGTCTTGGGCTGTTCACCTGTACGAGTAAAGCTTCTGTTAACAGCAATGCGGAATCTCGTAACGTTTGTGCCGTTTGTGGTTGTCTTCAATTCGGGGTCGGCGACAAGGTTGCCAACAAGGATAACTCTGTTGAATGCCATAATGTTACCTCACTTATTCAGCGAATGAATTCATTACTGTTCGCAATTTACGATGAGCGAACGAAGAATGCCGTCGGTGATATTATAAATTCTGGAAAGTTCGCTCGGGAAATCGGGAGCCGATGCGAATTTAACGAGAACATAATAGCCTTCAGTCAAATCTTCGATGGGGTACGCAAATCTTCTGTTGCCCCACTCGTTAACGGTTTCAACTTCTGCGTTGGCGCCGATGAGCGAGGTAAACTTTTCAACAAGTGCTTTAACGGCTTCTTCGCCGAGAGCGCTGTTGACAACGAAAATTGTTTCGTACTTAGTCATCATTCTACACCTCCTTCTGGACTTTGACTCCATCTTGATGATGGAGTAAGGAGAAAACTAAAAGTTTTCATATCTTAATCATTATATCATGCAAAAACAGTTTTGTCAACATATTTTCGCTAATATACAAATTAACCTTGGTTATATCTCTTTAAAAGACGACGGATTCTTGCCGCACTGTCGAGAAGGGGCGAGATAGATTCGTCATTGTTAAGAGTGCAAAGGATCTTTGCAATGAACTTGGACATGTCAACCTGTACGAACCAAGGACGTTCAAGCAATTCCTTGGGAGCGTAGGTGAGGTTGGTGGAATACAGTTTCTTGAGCTTGCCTTCTTCATAGAGTTTGTCGAACTTTTCAAGACCGCTTGTGAAGAATGCGAAGGAAACCGCAGCATAAACGTCGCTTACGTTTTGCTTTTGGATTTCGTTGATAACGTCGATAACAGATTCACCGGAAGCGATCATGTCGTCGATAATGAGAACACGCTTGCCTTCAAGAGGACCGCCGATATATTCGTGCTGAACGATCGGGTTCTTGCCGTTAACGATTCTCGAATGGTCTCTTCTCTTATAGAACATGCCGACGTCGAGGCCGAGAACGTTTGCGTAATAAATAGCTCTGTCCATAGCACCGGTATCGGGGCTAATAACGGTCATGTTATCCTTGAAAATATCATCGCCTTCGTTTTGAATGAAGCGCTTGAGCATCGAATAGGTGGGGTAGATATTTTCAAAGGAAGTGCCGGGGATAGCGTTATAAATGGTAGAATCGTGAGCATCAAATGTGAGGATGCAATCTACGCCGAGATTTTGAAGTTCTTCAAGTGCCTGTGCACAGTCAAGCGATTCTCTGCCTTTTCTCTTGTGCTGACGCGAGGAATAGAGAAGGGGCATCAAAACTGTAATTCTGCTTGCTTTGCCGCCGATTGCCGAAAGAACGCGCTTGATATCACGGAAGTGATCATCGGGGCTCATTCTGTTTTCGTAACCGAAGAGGTTGTAGGTGCAACTATAGTTGCCGATATCGCAAAGGATATAAATATCTCTGCCTCTGACAGAGTCTTGGATCTTTACTTTACCTTCACCGTTGCTAAAACGAACTTCCTCGATGGGAATGATGTAGCTTTCTCCGTCATCTTCATTTCTCAATTGACGAATAAATTGGTCCACTTCACTGCCAAGCTGAGCACAGCTTTTAAGAACGATGAGCCCCATTTTTCCATGGTGTTGATTCTGCGCCATAATTACACTCCTTGCATTTGCTAATTTATGTACACTTATTTTAACTAAAAATTTTTGATTTGTATATTGACTTATTTAACAAAAAAAATCTAATTTGTGAAAATTTAATATAGTTTTGACTAAATATGTAACTTAAAGAATAATTAAGGGTATTTTTATGAAAATTTAATTGACTTTTAGATTAATGTATGATATCATTAATAGAACAAAAGTTCGCATGGAGGTTGTGCTTTATGGCAATCAAAGATACGAAAAACGACAGTAAAAAAATCGCTCTTGAAACCGCACTTGCGCAGATTGAAAAGCAATGCGGCAAGGGTTCTATAATGCGCCTTGGCGAAAATGCAGGTATGGAAGTTAAAAGCGTTCCCACCGGTTCGCTTTCTCTTGACGTTGCATTAGGAATAGGCGGTGTGCCTAAGGGCAGAATTATTGAAATATTTGGCCCGGAATCCTCGGGTAAAACTACGCTTGCGCTTCATATAATCGCAGAGGTTCAAAAGCAGGGCGGAGAAGCAGCTTTTATCGATGCAGAGCATGCACTTGATCCGATTTATGCACGCGCTTTGGGTGTTGATACCGATTCTTTACTTGTTTCACAGCCCGACTACGGCGAGCAGGCATTGGAAATTACCGAGGCGTTGGTTCGCTCCGGTGCGGTTGACGCGGTCGTTGTTGACTCTGTAGCTGCGCTTGTCCCCAAGAATGAAATTGACGGCGATATGGGCGATTCCCACGTCGGTCTTCATGCAAGATTAATGTCGCAGGCATTGCGTAAGCTTTCGGGCGCTATCGCTAAATCGAGCTGTATCGTTATTTTTATAAATCAGCTTCGAGAAAAGGTTGGTGTTGTTTACGGAAACCCCGAAACCACCACAGGCGGCCGTGCATTGAAGTTCTATGCCTCTGTGCGCTTGGATGTTCGCAAGTCCGAGCAACTTAAGAACGGCAGTGAAATTATCGGTAACCACGTTAAGTGTAAGGTTGTTAAGAATAAGGTTGCGCCTCCCTTTAAGACGGCTGAATTTGATATTATATACGGCAAGGGTATATCAAAGGAAAGCGAAATTATTGAGCTCGGCGTTGCTTGCGGCATAATTGACAAGAGCGGCTCCTGGTTGTCCTACAACGGTGAGAAACTGGGTCAGGGCAAGGATAAGGTTCGCGCATTGCTTGAAGAGGACGAAGCATTGGCGGCTGAGCTTTGTGAAAAGATCATGGCGCACTTCTCGGGAAATGGCGTTGAATGTTACGAAACCGTAAGCGCCGAAGAATTATTTGACGAAGAATAAAATGTTTACTGTAACACGTATTTATAAAGACGAAAACAGTAATGAAGCAACGGTTATCTGTGACGGCGAAAGCTATCGCATAACCGTTCACGATCTCGAAACGTTGGATTTAGAAGAGGGAACTGAAATCGACGAGGAAACGATTGAACTCCTTTCTTCTTCGGTTCAAAGATTGGCTTGTATAAAAAAGGCGTTTGACTTTTTATCATACGGCGATCTTTCAAAACGGCAATTGTATGATAAATTGTGCAGAAAATTTCCTAAAGAACTTTCTGCAGACGTTGCCGCATTGTTTGTTGAACGCGGATACGTCAACGACAACGTGCTTGCGAAGCGTTATGCCGAAACCTTTTATGAGTTCAAAAATATGGGGATAGCCCGTATAAAGAATGAACTTTATAAGCGTGGAATTTCAAAAGATGATATTGAAGATGCAATCTGTCAATATGTCGTTTTGGATCAATCGGAACGTATCGAGAAATTTATAACAAAAAAGTATGATATGTCGCGTATTGACGATATAAAATACAAGCAAAAGGTTTATGCCGGAGCTGTCCGTGCCGGTTTTTCCGGTTCGGATATAGTTGATGTTATTAGAAAATTTGAAAGTGAGTAGCACTTATGTCCATTAAAGTTGGGTTTGTATCCCTTGGTTGTCCCAAGAATCTTTTAAATACCGAGGTTATGTTGGCAAAGCTTGTTGATCACGGTATGGAAATCGTTGCCGAAGATATCGATGCTGATGTTATCGTTATCAATACCTGTGCATTTATCGAAAGTGCAAAAAATGAAGCAATTGACAACATACTCGATATTGCATGGCTTAAGAAAAATCGCGACCTTAAGGGTATAGTTGTAACGGGATGTTTGCCGCAACGATATAAAGAAGAATTTTTAAAGGAGCTTCCCGAGGTCAACTGTATTCTTGGCACCGGCTCGCTTGACGATATTTGTGAAGCGGTTGAAGTTGCTTATAAGGGCGGAACGTTCAGTAGCTTTAAAGACGTTGACAAGGTTGCGCTCGGCGGCGAAAGAGTCATTACAACACCCGACTATTTTGCTTACGTCCAAATCGCAGAGGGCTGTGATAATAGATGTACTTACTGTGTAATCCCCGATATTCGCGGTAAATTCAGAAGCCGTAATATGACCGATATTATTGAAGAGGTCGAGGGGCTTGCCGAAATGGGTATTAAGGAAATATGCCTTGTTGCTCAGGACACCACGAGATACGGCGAGGACTTGTTCGGTACGTATGCGCTTGACAGCTTGATTTCTGCACTTTCTGAAATTGAGGGAATTGAGTGGATAAGAGTATTGTATTGTTATCCCGACAGAATTACCGACGGCTTGATTGAAGAATTTAAAAATAACGACAAGCTTGTTAAGTATATTGATATGCCTATCCAACATATCAACGACGAAGTGCTTAAGAATATGAATCGGAGAGATACAAGCGAAAGCATTAAAAACGTTGTTGCAAAGTTGAGAAATGAGGTGCCCGGAATAATTATCAGAAGCACCGTTATCGTAGGTTTTCCGGGCGAAACCGAAAAGCAGTTTAATCAATTACGTTCTTTCCTTAAAGAGGTGAAGTTTGAACGTCTCGGCGCGTTTGAATATTCCCGCGAGGAAGGCACGCCTGCGTATGATATGCCCAAGCAGGTTACAGCGGCGACAAAGAAAAAACGTTGCGATGCTATAATGAGTGACCAAAACCGTATTCATAACGATTTTAATGCCGGATTCGTTAACAAAACGCTTAAAGTTATTTGTGAAGGATATGATCCCGTTTCGGAATGTTTCTTCGGCAGATCCTATGCCGATGCTCCCGATATCGACGGTAAAGTATATTTCACAGCTCCCAAGCGTTTAAAAGAGGGCGAATTTGTTAACGTTATGATTACCGAGGTTCTCGATTACGATCTTTTCGGCAAGATATGCTAATTTAATTTTCAGGAGTACATAATATGAATCTCCCAAACAAATTGACTTTAGGAAGAATTTTTGCAATTCCGTTCTTTATCTTCTTCTTAACTTACAATTTTTTTGAAAACCCCAATACAAGCAGAATTATTGCGGCCAGTTTGTTTATTGCCGCGTCTGTTACCGATTTTCTTGACGGTCATATAGCGCGGTCAAGAAATTTGATTACGGATTTCGGTAAATTTATGGACCCGCTTGCGGATAAGTTTTTGATACTTGGCGCAATGTTTGCAATATGCTTTTCGGGATATATTTTTGATTATCAAACTGTCGGATTTACCACGACCGTTTCTGTTGAAATAATCAAGCATTTGTTCTTCTGGACAGCGATCGTTGTTGTTTTCAGAGAGCTTGCAGTAACGTCAATGCGTCTTGTAGTGGTAAAATCGAGCGGCGCGGTTATTGCCGCAAGCAGTCTTGGAAAAATCAAAACCGTTACCCAGATCATCGCAACCTCCGCGGTTATGCTTGAACCTGTGATTTTTCCGTTCTGTCACGGTTGGATTACTTTAGTTTCTACCGTTGCAATGCTGTTCTTTACGGTTCTTTCGGGCGTAAACTATATTAAATCCTATTGGAAATTTATCGACACTAACAAATAAGAGGCAATTTTATGAAACTTTTTAATACACTTACAAGGCAAAAAGAAGAATTTGTTGTTCGCAACGGGGAAGTAAAGATGTACGTCTGCGGACCTACCGTGTACAATTATTTCCATATCGGAAACGCGCGTTGTTTCGTTGTTTTCGATATGCTTCGCAGATATCTTGAGTACCGCGGTAATAAGGTCACTTTCGTCCAGAATTTCACAGACGTTGATGATAAGCTCATTCGTGCGGCGAAAGAAAATTCCTGCACAGTACCCGAAATTGCCCAAAAGTTTATTAATGAATATTTTACCGATGCGCACGGACTTGGTGTTAACGATGCTACCGTTCATCCGCGTGCAACCGAGAACATCGATAAGATCATAGAAATCGTTCAAATGCTTATTGATAAAGGTCATGCTTACGTTTCGGGCAACGACGTATATTTTGATTCTCAAAGCGATTCAGAATACGGAAAATTGTCACATCACAATATGGATGAGCTCGAAGCGGGTGCGCGTATCGACGTAAGTGAAATTAAAAAGCATCCCTTTGATTTTGCTTTGTGGAAGGGTAAAAAAGAGGAAGGCGAAATTTCTTGGCAATCGCCTTGGGGCGAGGGCCGTCCCGGTTGGCATATTGAATGCTCGGCTATGGTTAACAAATATCTCGGCACCGATATCGATATACACGGTGGCGGTGTTGACCTTATTTTCCCTCACCATGAAAATGAAATTGCGCAAAGTGAATGCGCAACCGGCTGCACTTTAGCACGTTTTTGGTTGCATAACGGTCACATTAACGTTGATAATAAGAAAATGAGCAAATCTGCAGGCAACTTCTTCCTTGTGCGTGATGCGGCAGGTAAATATGGTTATAAGGCGGTGCGTTTCTTCTTACTTTCTTCGCACTACAGAAGCCCTATCAACTATAGCGACGACATTCTTTCGCAAGCTTTGGCGGCGGTTGAGCGTCTTACAAATTGCTTGGTAAATATCGAATTTGCAGAAAAGAATGCTTTGGGTGAAATTTCCGACCGTGAAAAGGAAAGCATCGAATTTTTGCTTGCAAAAAAACAATCCTTTATCGATGCAATGGATGATGACCTTAACACTGCCGACGCTATCGGTTATCTCTTTGAAATGACCAGAGATATCAATAGCGTGATTACAAATCAGGTTTCGGGCGAATATATTTCTGCTGTTAAAGAAATCTACGTTTCGCTTTGCGAATTGCTCGGCTTTGGTAACGAAAGCAAGGATGACGACGTTGAATATATCGAAGAAATGATTGCAAAACGTACCGAGGCAAAAAAAGCAAAGAATTTTGCGGAAGCTGATGCAATCAGGAACGAGCTCCTTGAAAAAGGAATTATACTTGAAGATACTCGTCAAGGCGTAAAATGGAAAAGAGCTTAGAGTTTATAAAACGCAACTACAGTCCCCTTGTTCTTGCGTATATGGGCGATTCGTTTTTTGAAACGCTTGCACGTGAATACGTAATTAACGACGGCGACTGCCTTGTTTCAAAACTTAATGAAGATATCAAGAAAATTATTACGGCTGTTTCTCAAAGCAAACTTATAGGAATTATGACCGATGAGCTTGACGAAACCGAGTTATGGTTTTACAAAACGGGACGAAATGCCCGTAATACTCACCATTCAAAAAGCGCTAACGCGGTTGATTACAGACGTGCAACAGGGCTTGAGTGTCTTTACGGTTATTTTTACATATCCGGTAAGCATGAACGGGCAAGAGCACTTTTAAGGTCTGCTATCGAGAAATCAGAAAATGCAGAGGGGTGAAACAATGGTTGAACTTACTCAAAAAGAAAAAGACGTATATGATTATATCAATGATTGTATCGAAAAAAACGGTTATGCCCCCTCAGTAAGAGATATATGCTCTGCTGTCGGCATAAAATCCACATCATCCGTTCACGAATATCTGCGTCGACTCGAGAATAAAGGTTACATTAAAAAGTCATCGGGCAAAAGCCGTGCATTAACTCTTGAGTCAGGCGCTTCGAGTGAATCTTCAAAAATGAAGAAGGTTCCGATTATTGGTAAGGTAACGGCGGGACAACCTATTTTGGCTGTTGAAAATTACGACGGATTTGTTGATTTTCCCGTTTCGATGGCACGCGGCAAAGCCAATTTGTTTGCGTTGCGTGTTATGGGCGAAAGTATGATTGAAGCAGGTATTCTTGACGGCGACATTGTGGTTGTTGAAAGCAAACGCTATGCAGATGACGGGGAAATTGTTGTCGCGATGATCGAGGATGAAGCAACAGTCAAGCGCTTTTATAAGGACAACGGCAGAATCCGCCTTCAACCTGCGAACCATACAATGCAACCGATTTACGCCAAAGAAGTGTTTGTGTTAGGCAAGGTAATTGCTAATTTCAGGTTTTATTGATTTTTATTAATAGAAATAAAAATAGACAAATAATTTTTCAAAAATAACAATAATTTTTGCAATTTGCTATTGACATTTTGCATTACTATGTGTTATTCTATTCTGCGGTTGCAGACGATCCATTAGCTCAGCCGGTAGAGCACATGACTTTTAATCATGGTGTCCGGAGTTCGATTCTCCGATGGATCACCAAAAGCCGAACACTGTAACGGTGTTCGGCTTTTTTTCAATAATTTAAAGGATGGTTCATTATGAAAAATACAGTATACGCAGAAATCGAAATGGAAAACGGCGGAACGATTAAGCTTGAGCTTTATCACGATATCGCTCCCATAACCGTTGAAAACTTTGTTAAATTGGCAAACGAAAAATTTTATGACGGTTTAATTTTTCATCGTGTAATTGCGGGTTTTATGATTCAGGGCGGCGATCCCAACGGTATTGGTACCGGCGGCCCCGGTTATACAATAAAGGGCGAGTTTGCAATCAACGGCGTTGAGAATAATATTTCCCATAAACGCGGTGTTATTTCCATGGCTCGTTCTATGAGCTATAACAGCGCAGGGAGTCAGTTCTTTATCTGCCACGCTGATAGCACCTTCCTTGATGGTCAATATGCCGCATTTGGTAAAACCATCGAGGGCATTGACGTTGTCGATCAAATCGCTTCCGTAAAAACCAATTTTAGTGATAAACCCCTTGAGGATCAGGTTATCAAGACTATCCGAATTATTGAAGACTAACTCTTTTTAATATAGGTAAAACGTTATGTTAGAAAAATTTTTGCCGAGGATCGAATTCGATTCCTATGAAGACTTTAAACAAAATTATAAAGTAAATGTGCCGGATAGGTTTAACTTTGCTTACGACGTTGTCGACGGTTGGGCTGAGCTTGATAAAAACAAGCCGGCTTTGTTGTACTGCGATGATTACGGTACAAGAAAAATGTACTCCTTTGAAGATCTTCGTTTGCTTTCCAATAAAGCGGCAAACTTTTTCATTAGTAACGGCATTAAAAAAGGCGACAGAGTTATGTTTATGCTCAAACAGAGAGCAGAGGCATGGATTTGTATTCTTGCATTGTGTAAGATTGGTGCTGTGTGCATTCCTGCTACGTATCAGCTTACTACAAAAGATATCGTCTACCGTTGCAATGCGGCTAACGTTAAAATGATCGTCGCGGTTGATGATGAACAGATAATCAAGTCAATTTGCGAAGCAAAATCGGACTGCACCACTCTTAACCAAGTTGCAATTGTTGGCGAGAATATTCCCGAGGGTTTTATCGATTTTCGTAATACATATTGCAACTATTCGTATGAATTGACCCGTATTTATAATGAAACTACTGATCCGATGTTGTTGTATTTTTCTTCGGGTACTACCGGTATGCCGAAGATGATTTTGCATAATTATGCATATCCTTTGGGTCATATTCTTACGGCAAAATATTGGCAGCATACCGAAGAAGGAAAATTGCATCTCACTATGTCAGATTCGGGTTGGGCAAAATTTGCTTGGGGCAAAATTTACGGTCAATGGATTTGCGGCGCGGTAATCGTTGCATACGATAATGTTAAGTTTGATGCAAAGAACACGCTTGAGCTTATTCAAGAAATTAAACTTACAACCTTCTGCGCTCCTCCCACGATCTTCCGATTCCTTATTAAAGAGGATATAAGTAAATACGATTTTTCTTCTATAAAGCATTGCTGTATCGCAGGCGAGCCCTTAAACCCCGAAGTGTTTTATAAGTTTAAGGAGCTTACCGGCTTGACTTTAACCGAAGGCTTCGGTCAGACCGAAACACCTGTTCTTCTTGCAAATTATGACGGTATCGAAATTAAGCCGGGTTCTACGGGCAAGTCCTCTCCCGATTATGATATTGATATCGTTGATGAAAACGGTAATTCTTGCGAAGACGGTATTGTTGGCTCGATTGTTATTAAGAACCTTTCAAAGCACTATCCTGCCGGTCTTTTTCAAGGATATCAAGAGGACGATTCGGCAAATGCGCGCGCATTCGTTAACGACTCGTATAATACCGGCGATACCGCTTGGCGTGATGCCGATGGATATTATTGGTTCGTTGGCAGAAATGATGACGTAATAAAGTGTTCCGGCTACAGAATAGGTCCGTTTGAGGTTGAAAGCGCCCTTATGACGCACCCGTCTGTACTTGAATGCGCTGTTACAGCTGCACCCGATCCCGTACGCGGACAGGTTGTTAAAGCGACAATTGTTCTTGCAAGGGGATTCACCGCAAGCGATGAGCTTAAAAAAGAAATCCAAAATCACGTTAAAAAGGTTACTGCGCCTTATAAATATCCCAGAATAGTTGAGTTTGTAGAAGAGCTTCCTAAAACTATCAGCGGAAAAATCAAGCGCTCGACCATCAGAAAAAACGAAAACAATGGATAAATTGTATTCAAAGCAAATATTGATTATTAAGGCGGTGTTTTGTTTCTTACTATCACCGCTTTATTCGATATTTTCTTATTTTATCAATATCGAAAACGCATTTCTTTTTGTAGTTCTTTCATTAATGCCGATAGCGTGTATATATACAATACCTTTTTGGATTTCTTTGAACTATATTAAGAAACACAGAGTCTGCAAAATTCGTAAATATGCTATTATGGACTTTGCTTCGGTAACAATTCCTTCGTTTATGGGTGTTTTAACTTCCGAGGTAATTTATATTTTATCGAACGGAAAAAGCGCGCTTGACGGTATTGTTACTGTGATGCTTTCGTTGATATTCGTTTTCATAGCCATTATTTTTTGGTTTATGTATTACATTTTTTCATACAAAAACAAAAACCGCCCTTAGCTCAGCGGATAGAGCAACGGATTCCGATTCCGTAGGCCGGGGGTTCAAATCCCTTAGGGCGGGCCATAAAAAAGACGATTGGTTAATCAATCGTCTTTTTGTTTGTCTAATTTTCCGCAATGTACGAACTCAAACGCAGGATCGAAAGCAAAACTTTAATATAGAATTATTTGCAGTAATAGAGCACAGGAATTATTTGCTTAAATATATAAAAAGTACAATATTTTTTAAATAATTATACAATAATATTTAATTTTTGACATTGCGATATTTGATATTGTCTGCTATATTCATACTATAAAAATTTGCGGAAGTGACTGTATGAATTTTACACACGAGCTTACACATCACATATCTGCTTTCGATGCAGAAGAACATCACGCTAAAAATGCGCATAAGGTTATAAGCCTTTTTACGCTTTATGTAACGGTGCTGTTCTTTATTACAACTCCGATTGCAATTTTATATAGCAACGAGGTCGAATTTTGGGACAATTTGTTCAAAATTATAACCTCACCGTCTAAGCTTGTAACCGACTATTTCGCACTTGGCGGACTTGGCAGTACGTTCTTCAATGCAGCTATTTGCGGACTTGCGGCAAACGTTTTAATATATTTCAGCAAGGTTAAGGCGAAAGCAACTACCCTTGCAGGATATATGTTGGTAATAGCACACGGATTTTACGGTCTCAATTTTCTCAATATGTGGCCTACGGTTTTCGGTGTGTTGCTTTTTTGTATCGTTCGCAAAAAGCGTTTTAAGGAATATGTCCACGTTGCTTTGTTCTCGACGGCATTAGGTCCGTTTATTAGCGACTTCATTTTCAGATATACGATTAATGAAGAATTTGTAGCGACCGAGCCGAGAGCCACTGTATTGGGCGTTATAATTGCGATTTTATTCGGTCTTGCCGCAGGATTTGTCGTACCTGCGCTGCTTCCCGGTACAACAAAAATGCACCGCGGTTTTAATATGTTTAAAGCAGGCTTGGCGATAGGCATACTCGGTATTTTTGTTTATTCGTTCTTGTACAGTTCTTTGGGAATTGATGCTCCCGAACCGCTTATTATCGAAAACGATGCATATTATGCTTTGAAATATGCATATCGCGGATTTATGAACGTATTTTTTACAATACTGTTCACGTCGGCGATTATTGCAGGTTTTATTCTTAACCGTTTCAGCTTCAGAGGGTTCAAAGAGCTTTTCAGAAGCGTAAGCTATGGCGTGGATTTTGTTGATAAGTTCGGTATGTCGGTTTGCTTGATAAATTTCGGTATTTACGGTTTTTGTATTCTTGCTTATTTGAATACCGTTATTGTTCTACCCGAATTTTTTGATTTTCTACCTCAAGGTGTTGGCTTTACCGGACCTACAGTCGGTGTTGTTTTTGCGGCATTAACCTTTTCTGCAGACGGTCAGCAGCCACGTACAGTTGCGCCGATCGTTGTCGGATACGGTGTGTTGTTCTTTGTTGTTTGCGGAATATGTGCAATACTTGATATGGATATTCCTTGGACCTTGTCGACTCAGGCATATATAAACGGTCTTGCGTTTGCAACAGGTTTGTGTGCGTTCAGCGGTAAATATGGCAAGCTTGTCGGCATAACAGCGGGCTTTTTAAGCGCAGTTATCTGCACTTCAACAGCGAATATGCACGGCGGATTCGTTCTCTATAACGGCGGATTTACTGCAGGTCTTACGGCTTTGGTGTTGTTGCCGATTCTTGATTTTTACAAGGTCAAGCCCAAATTTGATGACGATACACATTAAACATTTTCAAAGAAGTGCCAATCGGCACTTCTTTGTTATATATTGACATATTTTGACAAAAACAATATAATTCAATTATAGTGTTCAAGGAGTGCGATATGAAAAGGACTGTAATTTTATTGCTTTCGATTTTAATATTTTTGTGTTCATGTTCAACCGAATCGGCAGAAATTGTTGAACAAAGCGAAAACGATACGCCGGAAAGTGAAATTGATATTTCACAAAACTCGGTAGTCAGTGAGGAAATAAGCGAAGAAATTATTGACGATTGCGAGGAACGTGAATTTATGAAAGCCGTTTGGATTACGCAATTCGATATGCTGGGAATTTTAAAAGAAGACGGTAAACAGCGTGATAAAGAATCTTTTGAAGCATTAATTAATACAGTTCTAAATAATTTGAAAAACGATGGTTATAATACTGTAATTGTTCAGGCAAGACCTTATGCAGATTCTTATTATCCGAGTGAATTATTCCCGATTTCCAACTACATTAACGGGGATTTTAAAAACGAATTACTCTATGATCCATTTGGGATTATCGTTGATCTTGCAAAAGAGTTTGGTTTATCGGTGCATGCTTGGATTAATCCGATGCGAGGTATGAGAAGCAACGAAATCGTTAGCGTTCCTGATAAATACCCAATAAAACAATGGTATAATGATGCAGATAAAAAGGGTAAATATATTGTTGAGGTTAATGGGCGTTATTATCTGAATCCCGCGTATGAAGAAGTGCGCAAGCTTATTGCTTCGGGTGCAAGGGAAGTATCCGAATTATATGACATCGACGGAGTGCATATTGACGATTACTTTTATCCTGTTATGGATGAATATTTTGATGCTGCCGCATACGCCGAATATAAAAACAACGGCGGTACAAAAGATTTGCGCAAATTCAGAAACGAAATGCTTGACCTTATGGTAAGCGGAATTTATGACGCAGTAAAATCTGTAGGAAAAAATCAGCTTTTTGGTATAAGTCCTGTCGGTAACATCGAAGTTACATATAATGAACTTTATACAGACATTTATAAATGGTGCTCTGAAGAAGGGTATATTGACTATATCTGTCCTCAAATATACTTCGGTCTTGAGCATCAAACGCACGATTTTATTAAGGTATATAATGTTTGGAACAACATTATTAAAAACGAAAACGTCAAAATTTATGCAGGATTATCATTGGGTAAAGCTAAAAGCGGTGTTGATAATAATGCAGGAAGCGGTAAAGATGAATGGTCAAAAAATAAAGACGTTATAAAGCGTTGCCTTGAATATATAAAAACACGTGAAGAATGCGGCGGTGTTGTAGTTTTCTGCTACCAACATATGTATGACCCTATTACAGGTATCAGCGTAAAAGCAACCGAAGAAGAACGCTTAAATATGAAAAATGCATTGAATGATTTAAGTTGAGTAATTTTAAATTGTATATATTTTTAATTGACAAAAATAAAAAAATAGGTTATAATCTAATCAAAGCTTTTACATAACTGACGGAGTTTGCAGATTACTGCAGGGAAGTGTAAAAGTATAATGCCGACCGTCTGGGCAAATCAGTGTAAAAGCTGGTTTGCCTTATTTTGTTTTTTTTTGAGGTATTTTGTATGGAACATACTAATTGGAATGGATTTAAATCCGGAGTTTGGCAGAATGAAATCAACGTAAGAGATTTTATTCAGCAGAACTATAAAGAATATAAAGGCGATGCTTCTTTCCTTTCGGGCGCTACCGAAAGAACGAAGAACGTTATGAAAAAGGTTGACCTTCTGTTTGCGCTCGAGCGTCAGCAGGGTGGTGTGCTTGATATCGATACGACCACAGTTTCCTCACTTACAAGCTACGCACCCGGTTATATTGACAAAGATAACGAAATTATCGTTGGTATGCAAACAAACCGTCCCTTAAAGCGCGGTGTTAACCCCTTTGGCGGTATTAGAATGGTGCGTCAAGCGTGCGAAGCATACGGATATAAGCTCAGCGAGAACGTTGAAGATGAATTCCGTTATCGCACCACACACAACGACGGCGTTTTCCGCGCCTATACCGATGAAATGAGAGCGGCAAGAAAGAGCCACGTTATCACAGGACTCCCCGATGCATACGGACGCGGCAGAATTATCGGCGACTACCGTCGTGTTGCGCTTTACGGTGTTGACCGTCTTATTGAAGAAAAGCGCAAAGATAAGGCTGCTATCAAAAACTTTAAAACCGACACGATTCGTCTTAACGAGGAATTGTACAGACAAATTGCCTTTCTTGGTTACTTAAAAGAAATGGCAATGATGTACGGATATGATATCAGCGGTCCTGCTTCAAACGCACGAGAAGCGGTTCAATGGACTTATTTTGCTTATCTTGGAGCTATTAAAGAGCAAAACGGTGCGGCAATGTCTTTGGGTCGTGTAAGCACCTTCTTTGACATTTATTTTGAACGCGACCTTGCAAATGGCACTCTTACCGAAGAAGAAATTCAAGAAATTCTGGACGATTTCGTTATCAAGCTTCGAATTGCACGTCATCTTCGTACACCTGAATATAACGAGCTTTTCGGCGGCGACCCGATGTGGATAACCGAGGCGGTCGGCGGTATGGGCGAAGACGGCAGAACGCTTGTTACCAAGAGCAGTTACCGTATTTTGAATACGCTTTACACTCTCGGTTCTTCTCCCGAACCTAATCTTACTGTTCTTTGGTCAACCGAACTTCCCGAAAGCTTTAAGAAGTTCTGTGCCAAAGTTTCTGCAGATACCGACTCGATTCAGTATGAAAACGATGACATCATGCGCCCTGTGTACGGCGATGACTATGCGATCGCTTGTTGCGTTTCTGCGATGAAGGTCGGAAAACAGATGCAGTTC
This sequence comes from Eubacteriales bacterium, assembly GCA_045657425.1. Lineage (GTDB taxonomy): Bacteria > Bacillota > Clostridia > Oscillospirales > CAG-382 > Coliplasma. The sequence goes on along the minus strand of JAZOTA010000004.1, from coordinate 596 downwards.
TTCGGTGCGCGATGCAATCTTGCAAAGCTTTTGCTTATTGCAATCAACGGCGGTTATGATACCACAAGCGGTATTCATATCGGTCCTCAAATGTCGGTTCTTAACGGCGATGCGCTTGATTACGAAACAGTTATGGAACGATTCGATACATATATCGCATGGCTTTCCGAGCTGTACGTTAACACAATGAACATCATCCACTATATGCACGATAAATATGCATATGAAAAAACACAGATGGCTTTGCACGATACACTTGTTGAACGCTTTATGGCATTTGGAATCGCGGGTCTTTCTGTTGTTGCAGACTCTTTGAGTGCAATAAAATATGCCGATGTTGCACCCATCAGAGACAGCAAAGGATTCATCACCGAATTTAAAACAACAGGTGATTTCCCGAAATACGGCAACGATGATGACAGAGTTGACCTTATTGCAAAGGATATGGCCCACAAGGTTATCACCGAGCTTCGCAAGACACCCACTTACAGAAAAGCAATCCACACTCTTTCCGTGCTGACAATCACATCAAACGTTATGTACGGTAAAAATACGGGCGCAACTCCCGACGGCAGAAAAGCAAGCGCACCCTTTGC
>JAZOTA010000003.1:0-9152 GCA_045657425.1 Eubacteriales bacterium | reverse complement strand
GACGGGTGAATGATAAAGCGTTTTATGCCGATATCGGTCGCTTTTTTGATCAATTCCTTTTGCCAAGCGATAGCGTTTTTGCGCAAAGCTTCATCGATACAGGAGATATCGCTTTTATCACCAAACGGCAAATGGTAGGACAAAAGCGTGATTCCCGCCTTTTCAGCGTTTACCTTTAACCCCGACCAATCGATTTTATGCACGTCCCACTCGTTGACCGAAAGCTCGATACCGTCAATCGAATAGCCCTTTATTTCCTTTAAAAATTCGTAATCGGTGCGATTGGTGGAAATCGCAGTCATCCATTCTGTGTGCTTCATAATTCAAATCCTCATAGAAACAAGCTGCCGTTTTCGGTTTTGCCGAAAGCGACAGCGTTAAATTTTGATTTGTTGAGGGCGAACGGTTTTGAGGCTAAAATCGTGTCTTTGCAAGGCGCGTGCTGTAGAAACCTACTGCCCGCCTTGCCAAGCGCGATAGAAAATATCCGACACAGTCGCATATTTTCGGTTTAGCCCAAAAACGACAGCCCTATCTTATAACTGGTAAACGCTTTCTCCGTCAAGGAGATCGCAACCTTGCGCCCTGAGTGCGGCAATTGCGGTTTCGTTGTCGGCAACGCGCATGATGAGATAAGCACGGTCCTGCTCACGCGAGATGAATGCATACATATATTCAACCGCAACGGCTCTACTTGCAACCGCAGTGATGGTTTCGGCAAATCCGCCCGGTCTGTCGGGGATACCGATGGCGATAACGTCGGTAAGCGAAACGGTAAGTCCTGCGTTCTTCAATATCTTTTCTGCTTCATAGGGTTTATCCACAACGAGTCGAAGAATACCGAAATCGGTTGTATCAGCGATCGAAAGCGCGCGGATATCAATGCCCGCTTTTGCGATTATTGTAGTAATTTCGGCAAGTCTGCCGTCTTTATTTTCAACGAAAACGGAAAGCTGTTTGATATACATATCTGTTGTCCTTTCGTATTTTATTTCTTGCGGTTATCTATTACACGCTTTGCCTTGCCCTCGCTTCTGGGAAGCGTTCCGTATTCCACAAAACGGACGTTGGCATGAACGTTAAGCGTGCTTTGCATAGCGTTTTCAAGCTTTTTCTTTGCGTTTTCAAGCGCTTTAACGGTGTCGGAGAAGGTGCCGAGATTCATTTCGACGTCTACCGTAAGGGTATCGAGATTGTTGATTCTGTCAACAGTGATAAGATAGTTCGGCTCCATTCCCTCCTGAAGAAGAACGTGCTCGATCTGGGAGGGGAATACGTTTACACCGCGGATGATGAGCATATCGTCACTGCGTCCGACGGGCTTGCTCATTCTTACCAAGGTTCTGCCGCAAGCGCATTTTTCGTGCGTGATCGAGCAGAGGTCGCGCGTGCGGTAACGGATAAGCGGTAGCGCCTCCTTACCGATGCAGGTGAAAACAAGCTCGCCGATCTGTCCGTCGGGAAGCGGCTGTAAGGTTTCGGGATCGATAACCTCGGGATAGAAATAATCCTCGTTAATATGTAAGCCGTTATGAATTTCGCAGTCAAACGAAACGCCGGGACCTGCGATTTCCGAAAGTCCGTAGATATCGTATGCCTCGATGCCCAACAGCTCCTCGATCTTACGGCGCATTTCGTCGGTCCAGGGCTCTGCACCGAAGATGCCTGCGCGAAGCTTTAAATTTTCAAGCGGAATGTTGTTGTCACGTCTGTATTCGCCCAAATACATTGCGTAAGAGGGGGTACAGCAAAGCACCGTCGAGCCGAAATCCTGAAAGATTTGCAATTGTCTTGCGGTGTTGCCCGTAGAAACGGGAATTGCCGTCGCGCCCAGATATTCGGCGCCGTAGTGAAGTCCCAAGCCGCCCGTAAATAAGCCGTAGCCATAGGAAACGTGAACAATATCGTCCTTGCTTCCGCCGGTTGCGACGATAGCACGCGCCGCGCTTTCCGACCAAACGTTAATGTCGTTTTTGGTGTAGCCGACAACCGTTTGCTTACCCGTTGTGCCCGAGGAGGCGTGTACACGAACAAGCTCGCTGTTCGGCACTGCGAAAAGTCCAAAAGGATAATTGTCACGAAGGTCGGTCTTTACCGTAAAAGGAAGTTTTGTAATATCGTCAATCGAATTTATATCGTCGGGAGAAACACCTGCTTCATCCAGCTTTTGCTTATAAAACGGAACGTGTTCATAAGCGTTCTTTACCATTTTTTTAAGACGTTCGGTTTGAAGCGCCTTCATTTCATCACGGGAGGCGCATTCAACCTCCGGCTTGAAGATTCCCATTGCTTTTTTCACTTCCTTAATCAGAGATTATATCCCAATTCAAATGCTTTTTCGTTAATTTCGATTGTCTTTTGCGGTACTGTTGCACGGATAGCATCAAGGCATTCATCCTTATCGATACCCAACTGCTTTGCGGCAATACCCAAAAGAACGATGTTGACCGATTTTGCGCTTCCTGCCTTTTCGGCAAGTGCGAGCGCATCCGCCGAAACCACCTTTACGCCCGATTTTTGAATCTGTCCTATCGGGTTTTCGGGATATTCGGCATTGCCCATAATTACGGGCATAGGATCGATCTGTGCGGTGTTGGAGATAACAACGCCGTCTTTTTTAAGATAAGGCAACCAACGTGCGCTTTCGAGTGCTTCAAACGAAATCATAACGTCGGCTTCGCCCTTTTCGATAACGGGAGAAAAGACCTTTTCGCCTGCACGCACGTATGTAACGACGCTACCGCCGCGCTGGCTCATACCGTGAACCTCGCTGACCTTTACGTCATAGCCCTTGTCGATATAAATTTTGCCCATAAGCTTCGAGGCAAGAAGTGTTCCCTGTCCGCCTACGCCGACAATAAGAATATTGATAGAATTCATTTTCACTCCGCCTCCTTAATTATTTTTAACTATAGCGTCAAGACGGCAGGTTTCAATACAAACACCGCAGCCCAAGCATTGGTTGGGGTCGATAAACGCCTTGGTTTTGCCGTTTTCTTGCTTTTTCTGGGAAATTGCGGGACATCCAACCTTAAGACACGCCTTACAGCCGACACACTTCGATTGGTCAACTATAAGCGCAGGCTCGTGCTTAACGCTCTTAAGAAGCGCGCAGGGTCTTCTCGAAATAACGAGCGAGGGCTCGCTTGCCTGCAATTCTTCTTCAACGGTTGCCTTTGTGCCCTTGATATCAAACGGGTCGACAACACGGACACGGTTGATGCCGATTGCCTTTGCGAGTGCTTCAAGGTCAACCGCGGTTGTGGGGTCGCCCTTGATGGTTTTGCCGTTAAGCGGATTGTTTTGGTGGCCTGTCATACCGGTTATCGAGTTATCAAGCACGATAACGGTAGAAATGCCCTTGTTGTAAACGATATCGATAAGACCGGTGATACCCGAGTGGATAAAGGTCGAGTCGCCGATAACTGCAATCGATTTTTTTGCCGCCTCGCTTCCGCGCGCGGTGTTATAGCCGTGAAGTGCCGAAACCGATGCGCCCATACAAACGCAGGTGTCCATCATCGAAAGAGGTGCCTGTGCGCCGAGGGTGTAGCATCCGATATCGCCGCTTACGTAAAGGTTAAGGCTCTTAAGGGCGTAGTAAAGACCTCTGTGAGGACAGCCGGGACAAAGCACGGGAGGACGTGCAGGAACCTCGCAATCAACGGAATTGAATTCGTTTTCCTTGTTAAGGATCGCCTTTGCGATAATTGCCTGGTTATATTCACCGAGAGGAGGAAATACCTCGCGGCCGATAACCTTTACACCCAATTTTATGCAATGGGTTTCGATAATATCGTCAAGCTCCTCGATAACGTAAAGGGTTTTAACCTTTTTCGCAAATTCGATGATAGCTTTTTCGGGAAGCGGATTAACGATACCGAGCTTTAAATAGCTTGCCTTTTCGCCGAGCGCTTCGCGTGCGTAAGCATAGGTGCTGCCCGCCGCGATAACACCGATTTCATCGGAAAACAGCTCTAAACGGTTAACGCCGAGCTCAAACGCCTCGGTATCTGCCCATTCGGTAAGAGAAGCGTTGCGTGCTTCAACCTTTGCGTGCGCCTTGCGTGCCATTGCAGGCATCATAACGTTTTTCATAACGTCGCGCTTGTATTCGCGAACGCCGACCTCGTTACGGTCGGAAAGAGTAACGAGCGAGCGCGAGTGGGAAATTCTTGTCGAAAGACGAAGGAGGAAGGGAGCATCGAATCTTTCGGAGAGGTCGTAAGCGATTTTTGTGAAGTCAAGCGCTTCTTGGCTGTCCGACGGCTCGAGCATGGGAACCTTTGCCGCAATTGCGTGACGACGGGAATCCTGCTCGTTTTGCGACGAGTGCATTCCGGGGTCATCGGCAACCGCGCAGACCATACCGCCGTTAACACCGATATAGGATGCGGTGTAAAGAGGGTCTGCCGCAACGTTCAAGCCGACGTGCTTCATTGCGCAAAACGATCTTGCGCCGCCGAACGATGCGCCTATTGCAACCTCAAAGGCAACCTTTTCGTTGGGTGCCCATTCGGAATAAATTTCTTCGTATTTGCTTACCGCTTCGGTAATTTCTGTGCTGGGAGTTCCGGGGTAGGACGAAACGACACGCACGCCTGCCTCATAAAGACCGCGCGCAACCGCCTCGTTGCCTAAAAGAAGTTTCTTTTCCATTTTTATATTATTCCTTTACTGATTTCGAAGGTCAAGAACGCGTTTTGCCTTGCCGGTGAAGCGTTCGATAGAATTGGGTTCAACAAGCGTAACCTTGATTGCGATGCCGAGAATATTTTTGATATTGTCCTGAATTCTCTTCTGAAGCGCAACAAGCTCGCCATAGCGGTCAAGCAGACTGCTATCGATAAGCTCGACGCGAACCTCCATAGAGTCGGAATAGTTTTCGCGGCGGAGAACTATTAAGTAGTTGGGGCTTATTTCGGTCATGCCGATAAGCGCACTTTCGACCTGCGACGGGAATACGTTAACGCCACGTACCTTTATCATATCGTCGCTACGACCGATAATCTTATGCATTCTTGCGCTTGTTCTGCCGCACTTGCAGGGCTCGTAATTTATGTTGGTAATATCCTTTGTTCTGTAACGGAGCATAGGAAGACCGCGTTTTGTGAGGTTTGTAACGACAAGCTCGCCCGTTTCGCCCTTGTCGAGCACGCTTCCGCTTGCCGAATCGATGGTTTCACAAAGGAAATGGTCCTCGTTGATATGCAAGCCGTCGCGGTACATACATTCGCCCGACATACCGGGGCCGTTAAGCTCGGACATACCGTAGTTATCGGTACAGAAGATTCCGCTTCCCCAATGCTTTTCAATCTCGGCACGCATTTCGGGGGTACTGCCCTCACTGCCAAGGATACCGTATTTGAGCTTATACATATCCATCGGATATTTATCCGACATACCTCTTGCCGCTTCGGCGAGATACATACAGTAAGAAGGGGTTGCAACGATTGCGGTTGTGCCGAAATCACGCATAAATTTAAGCTGCTTTTCGGTGTTGCCCGAGGAGGTGGGAACGACGACCGCGCCAATCTTTTCAAGACCGTAATGCAAGCCGAGTGCACCGGTAAACATACCGTAGCCGAAGCATATTTGAACGATAGTGCCTGCATCCGCACCTGCGGCAACCGCAAGACGGGCTACCTGCTCCGACCAGTTTTCCATATCCTCACGGGTGTAAGCAACAACGGTGGGGTTGCCCGTGGTACCCGACGAGGCGTGAACACGGACGATTTTTTCCATAGGCACCGAAATCATACCGAAGGGATAGGTTTCGCGCAGGTCATCCTTTGTAGTATAGGGGATATATTGAATATCCGAAAGCGATTTTATTTTATCCGCGGTAACGCCTGCCTTTGCAAGACGCTTGGAATAAAATTCGGAATTTCTTTCGCAGTAATCGACAAGCGATTTCAAACGCTCAAGCTGGAGTGCTTCAAGCTCACGGCGAGGCATACACTCCATTTCTTTGTTAAAAATTCTGTTTTCCATTTTATACTTCTCCTTTGGGGAGTTTTTCTTCTTTATAAGTAACTGCGCTTACTGTTAACACAAGCAGAGCCGAAATTGCCATTGCAAGACACGCAAAATGCGCACCCATGTCGCAGAGCTTGCCGAAGCCGCCGAGTGCCAAATCGCTTCCGATCAATTTTGCGACAAGCGGAGGCAACGCCAACGCAAATCCTCCGATAATACCTGCCCACGCGCCTGCTTTAGTAACCTTTTTGTAAAACAGTGCGATTGCATAGGGAGCAAGGAAGCTGCCCGAAATGATACCCCACGAATAGCTCATCATATCGAGTATCGGGGTACCCTCGCCCTTCCAGGCGATAAGGAAGGAAAGGAGTACGAACAAAACGCAAACGATTTTTGTAAGCAGAGAAATATCCTTGGTTTTGTCCTTTAATATTCTGCTCTTTACTATATCCATTGTAAAGGTCGTAGATGCTGTGATGGTAATCGACGAAAGGGTCGAAACGCTTGCCGCGATAAGAAGAACAAGCACGATGCCGACCAAAACGTCGGAAATGCCCGATTCGATAAGCATATTGGGTATTAAATAATCGGTGCCGCCGTTAGGTAATTCATTAAAGAACAAATGCGAAAGCGAGCCGATAAGATAACCGCCGCCAGCAACGACGAGCGCAAAAACGGTTGAAATAACGGTGCCGCGTTTAACCTCTTTATCGTCGCGGATGCCGTAATATTTATGTATCATCTGCGGTAAGCCCCAAGTGCCGAACGAGGTCATAAGCACGGTTGCCCAAAGTCCGATATGCGCAAAGCCGTTAAGCTCAAGCTCCTCGGTTTTTGCGGCGATGCTCTTGAATCCGTCGGTAATACCGCCCACCTTATCGCTGTTAAACACCGCAAAGATAAGCGCAAACACGCCGACAAGCATTATTGCGCCCTGAACGAAATCGGCACGTAATGCCGCAAGGTAACCGCCCGCGACAACCAAAATTGCGCTGACGACCGCGATGATTATCATACAGGTCAGCTCGTCAATTTCAAGCAATACCGAGCAGACGCTTGTGAGTCCCTTATAAACCGATGCCGAATAGGGCAAAAGGAAAATGAATATTACGATTGCCGAAAAGAGCTTCATCGAACTCGAGCCGTAGGTAGACTCGAAAAGCTGGGGCATCGAGGTGACGCCCTTTTCACGGGTGACCTTGCGCGTGCGCTTTGCAAGAACGAGCCAAGCGAAAAGCGAGCCGATGATTGCGTTTCCGATACCCGGCAAAACGCCCCAAAGACCGTATTTCCAGCCCGTACCGCCTGCATAGCCGATAAACATTACCGCCGAAAAATATGCGGTGCCGTAAGAGAAAGCCGACATCCAAGCGCCTGCGTTTCTGCCGCCGACGGCAAAATCGCCCATGCTTTTCGCCTTTTTGCTGCTTATTATACTTATCGCCGCCATAAAGACGAAATATATTCCTATTGTTATCCAAAGGATCTGCTGCTTTGTCATTTTATTTGCCTCGAGGATTATGCTTGGGAAATATGTATATACCTACCCATGTTAATATTTCGTTATTATACTACTTTTTCTTGCAAATTGCAATAGCGCAATACCGAATTAAAGCAGATTTTTGCAATATTTTGCAGGAAATTTCAAGAAAAATTGCATTTTTGCAAAACAAAACCGCCGTCATACAGACAGCGGCTTAACTTTGCTATTTTTCGGCGAGAAGCTTTTGAAGTTCTTCCATAAATGCGCTTATATCCTTGAATTGGCGGTAGACGGACGCAAAGCGAATATATGCGACCTCGTCAAGTCCCTTAAGCTTATCCATAACCAATTCGCCGATGCGGTCGGAGGTTATTTCGTTCTGCAACGTGTTCTGAAGCGTGATTTCGATTTCGGTAACCGCTTCGTCCATTTGCGAAAGCGTAACCTGACGCTTATCGCAGGCACGGATTATCGAATTAAGGATCTTGTTGCGGTCAAACGTCTCGCGCGAGAGGTCCTTTTTAATTACGATAAGGGGCAGAGTTTCGATATTTTCATAGGTTGTGAATCGTCTTTGACATCCCAAGCACTCGCGGCGGCGGCGTATCGAGCTTCCGTCGGAAGAGGGGCGCGAATCGATAACCTTGTCTTCAAGGTGTCCGCAGGAAGGGCATTTCATAATTCGTTTCTCCTATTTTTTCGATATTCTCTTAAACATAATAACACATTTTTTCTGTTTTGTAAAGAGCAAAAAACAGACCGAGAGAAATGAGGACAGTTTTGAAGCGGGGTCCCCAAAAACGCTCGTGTTTTTGGGGTTCCAATTACGAGCGTCGGCTTACAAATGTAAGACAGTCGAAGTTTTTCTTCAAAGTCCTTGAAAATACAATATTTTTTAATTCCTTAGATAAAATCAAAGATCACTTCCGTTTGTTTCGAAAGTGATCTTTTTGTATTATTATTTTCTTTCAAGGACGTAAATGTCCCATTTGTCTTCGGTCTGAGCAGAACGCTTTTAACGCTCTGCTTTTTAACCTTTATTTGTTTTTCAACTGCTCGTCAATTGCGCTTGCGGCGGTTTTGCCTGCGCCCATTGCGAGAATAACGGTTGCCGCACCCGTAACCGCGTCGCCGCCTGCATAGACGTTTGCGCGCGAGGTAAGACCGTTTTCGTCGGCAATAATGCCGCCCCATTTTTCGGTATCAAGACCGTCGGTTGTCGATTTGATAAGCGGATTGGGCGAGGTGCCGATTGCCATAATTACGCAATCAACGTCAAGCACAAATTCGCTTCCCTCTTTAACAACAGGACGTCTTCTGCCCGATGCATCGGGCTCGCCGAGAGTCATTTCGACACATTCCATACCGCCGACCATTCCGTTTTCGCCCTTGATAATCTTGGTCGGGTTGGTCAAAAGCTTGAATATTACGCCTTCTTCCTTTGCGTGTTCGACTTCCTCTGCACGTGCAGGAAGCTCGCTTTCACCACGGCGGTAGACGATATAAACCTCATCTGCGCCCAAACGGAGTGCGCTTCTTGCCGCGTCCATTGCAACGTTACCGCCGCCGCAGACTGCAACACGCTTTGCACGGAAGATGGGGGTTTTGCTGTCTTCCTTATAAGCCTTCATAAGGTTGATACGGGTCAAAAATTCGTTTGCCGAATAAACGCCCTTGAGGTTTTCGCCCT
>JAZOTA010000002.1:0-13590 GCA_045657425.1 Eubacteriales bacterium | reverse complement strand
CAAAAAAGACAGCCGCACGTGAGCGGCTGCCTGTGAGTGTAATGCGGTGTCAAATCTTCAGTAGTCCCTTTCAGGGACGAAGCCTGTATTAGCCCCTTATAGGGGCTGTGCAAACCACCAGTTCAACTGGTGGTTTTGATTGCGTGTTATTTTGTGTGTTATGTTTTTGGGGCTAAATATTCGGGGTCCCCGAAAACAGTTGTGTTTTTGGGGAGTAAAATTAATCTCTAAAGACACCGATTTTAAGCTTTTCAAGCTGAATATCGGTGCAGTTGCCTGCGCAGAAGAAGGCAATACCCGTCGCACCTGCCTTGCGGCATTCCTCGACCTGCTTTGTCGATTCAATAACGGGAAGCTTATTATACATCGGGGAAATACCCGAAATATTGGGCGCTTCGCCGTAGTTTTTAACCATATAAGCAACCTCGTTGCCGACGTCCTCGGCATCGTTAAGGTAAGCCATCGGGTAGATAGCATCAAGCCAACCCTGCTTTACCCAATATTGCCAATTCTGGCATTTAAGGTTGATTGCCTCAACGGGGTCGCCGAAAACTGCGGTCGAAAGCACAATGTCGCGTCCGTTTGCGCGGTATTCAAGAATAAGGTCGCGCACCGATTTAACGTATTTTGTAACCTTTTCTGCGCGCCAGTTAAGGAATTTCTTCCATTCGTCGCAATTTGTGTCGGGAATATCGTCAAGCACGATTCCCGTATCCTTAAGGAACGCTTCCTTGGTGGTTTCTTCAAAGCCTGCCGAGCGGTCAACGCCGTGAATTACGGGGTAGCGGATATAGTCAAGCTGGAATCCGTCGAAATCGTAATTATCGAGAATCTCCTTAACACTACCCAAAAGGAATTCCTGAACCTCGTCAAGTGCAGGGTTAAGGAAATAGAAATTATCAAAGGCGTCGTGCAAAATTCCGCCGTCCTTACGTCTTGCCATCCATTCGGGGTGAACCTCTGCCATAGGACATCCGTGGCCCTCGACACCAAAGAAGAAATCCTCGAACCAACAATGTATCTTCACGCCGTTTTGCTTACAAATGCGGATAAAGGAATCGATAACGTCAAAGCCGTCCTTATAATAGGGGCGAATGGGAAGATAATCGTGCACACACTTTTGCGCGTTTGCATAGCCCTCGTAATTTGTTTCGATAAGGATAAGGTTAAAGCCGGCATCCTTAAGCTTTTTAACGGTCGCTTCAACCTCGGCATCACTCTTTTCGTGAGGTCTGTGCCAAACTGCGCGGATTTCGCCCTTTACCGAAGCGGCGGTGTAGTAATATGCTTCCTCGCAAAGCGCATTTGCCTTTTCAAAATCGCCGTTGTCTTTAGCGGCAATTGCCTGTTCAAGAAGCTTTTCTGCGGTTTGCTTGTCAAAGCTCGAGCCCTCGGCAACACGTGCAAGAATTCTCTTGTTTATTTTGTAAATATTGTTTTCGGTTTCGATTTGCTTTGCGGTATCGTCGATTTCTGCGATAAAAATACCGTTTGCTTCATCGATTTCGGCTCTTGCGCCGACACAAAGATTTTTAGCCAAAAAGTCCGAAGCGGCGCCGTGTCCCGAAACGACGAACCCATCCTCGGGGATAATATTGTTGTTCTTACCGCAGCTGATAACGCGTCCGTCAAGCACGCAGGCTTCAAATCCGTAGGAATTTGTGCCGGTATTACCGCTGCCGTTATATATAATCAGTTCGTCTGCACCGCGTTCGCGGTTGTAACCCGAAATAGAAAATGTCTTCATATCCGCACCTCAGCTTTTTTCTTTTATTTTATCATAAACACAAAAAAAGTCAATGCTATTTACAAATGGAAGTTTGCGTGATATAATTCGGTCAAATATGCTTTTCGGAGAAAAAATGCTTAAGAAACTCAACTATTTTACAAATTTCGAAAAAATAATGTGGCTTTGCTCGGTTACGCTTATAACGACCTTCTTTTTCCTTTTTTCGCAATCGGGCATTCTTTCGCTCGCCGCTTCGCTTATCGGCACAACCGCGCTTATCTTTTGCGCAAAGGGCAACCCGATAGGGCAGGGTATGATGATAATATTCAGCGTCATCTACGGCATCATTTCCTATTCCTTTGAATATTACGGCGAAATGATAACCTATCTCGGAATGTCTGCGCCGATGGCGGCATATGCGCTTGTTTCGTGGTTAAGAAATCCCTATAAGGGCAAAAAGAGCGAGGTTACTGTTAACGACGTTAACAAAAAGGAGATTGCCGTTATTCTTCTCCTCTCCGTGGCGGTAACGGTTGTTTTCTATTTCATTCTTAAGAAATTCGGCACTGCAAACCTTTTACCGAGCACCTTTTCGGTAACGACAAGCTTTATTGCCGTCTGCTTTTCGGCAAGGAGAAGCCCCTATTTTGCACTTGCATACGCAATCAACGATATCGTTCTTATAATCCTTTGGACACTTGCCGCAATCGAGGATATTTCTTACGTTTCGGTTATCGTCTGCTTTGCGATGTTCCTTGTAAACGATACTTACAGCTTTATCAACTGGACACGAATGAAGAAAAAGCAAAGCGCATAAAAAATGCCGTTGCAATTACGTTGCAACGGCAAATTTTTTTATTCCTCGGAATATTCGGCGATATAGGGGAGGTTGCGGTAAAATTCTCCGCAATCGAGTCCGTAGCCGATAACGAAATGGTCGGGAATGGTGAACAGCGCAAGGTCTGCCTTGAAGTCAACAAGACGTCTTGACGGCTTATCAAGAAGGGTGATGACCTTAAGCGACAAGGGGTTGCGGGTAAGCAAAAGCTCGTAAACGTCCTTCAAGGTTCTGCCCGTGTCGATAATATCCTCAACGATAATAACGTGGTAATTGCTGATATCCTGATCAAGGTCCATTGTGATTTTAACAACGCCCGAAGAAACAGTGCCTTGATAATAACTCTTTGCACACATAAAGCCGATTTCGCAAGGAACGGTCACGGCACGCAAAAGGTCTGCCATAAACACAAACGCGCCCTTAAGAATACTAACGAGAAGTATCGGTTTTCCGTCATAGGAATCGTCGATCATCTTGCCTACGTTTTTAATAGCCTGCGCGATTTCTTCCTCGGTAATAAGTATTCGGTTTATTCTGCTGTTAAAATCTTCGATATTTTTAATTTCTTTCATCAAAAAACTCCAAATAACAATAATATACGCTATTTTATCATAAATTTTTCGTATTTCAAGCGTTTTTCTTTATTTTCTTTAAAACAGTCGCACAGCGGTTGGGGAGATAACACATAAAGCCTATTCTGCCGTCAAGCTGTTTTTCGGCGGTATATTCATATTCGGCATCGACTCTGTTAAATCCGCCGAAGGTGAAATCGTCGGTCGTAAGCGTTACCTTGTAAACGCCCTCTTCCTCAACGGGAACGAAATAATCGGTAAAGGATTTTTCGGGGTGGAAGTTAAAGGCAAAAACGTGGTCCTTTTCGGTGTAGATTATCACCTTATCGTCCTGACCGATCCATTGATTCTTCGGCGATTTGGTCATAAGACGTCCGCTCTTTAAAAGCTTAAGCATTGCCTTATCAAACCTATCAAGGTATTGATATTTAAGCATACTGTCATCGGCAAGACTCCACTGTCTGCGGCAGTAATGATAGCTCCAGCCATTGCCCTCGCGTGGGAAATCGATCCATTCGGGGTGCCCGAATTCGTTACCCATAAAGTTCAAATATCCCTCGCCGACGGTTGTCGCGGTGATAAGACGCATCATTTTGTGAAGCGCAATGCCACGGTCGATAATATCGCTTCTGCTGCCGACGTTCATAAACCAATACATATCGGCATCGCAAAGGCGGAACATTATCGTTTTGTCGCCGACCAACGCTTGGTCGTGCGATTCGCAATATCCGATAGCCTTTTCGCCGATTCGGCGCGAGGTAAGCTCGTGCCAAAGCATAAACATATCCCAATCCTGATCGCGGTATTCCTTGATAAGCTTTATCCAAAGGTCGGGAATACCCATCGAAAGACGGTAATCAAACCCAATACCGCCGTCCTTTATCGGGATGCACATACCCGGCATACCCGACATATCCTCGGCAACCGTTATCGCATTCTTGTTAAGCGAATGTATAAGCTCGTTTGCAAGCTGAAGATAGGTTACCGCCTCGGTATCGGTGTTCATCGAAAAATACATGCCGTAATTCGTGAAAGCGCTTCCCAATCCGTGATCGTGATAAAGCATCGAGGTAACGCCGTCGAAGCGGAAGCCGTCGAAATGGAAAATTTCCATCCAATATTTAAGGTTTGAAAGCAGAAAATGCAAAACCTCGTTTTTGTCGTAATTGAAAAGCTTTGTATCCCACGCCTTGTGGTATCCGCGCTCACCCTCGTGAAAATACTGATAATGAGTGCCGTCGAAGTAATTAAGTCCGTCACCGCCGTTTTTGACAGCGTGGGAATGAACTACGTCCAAAAGCACGGTAATTCCCATATTATGCGCAGTGTTGATAAGCCGTTTAAGTCCGCTTGCGTGTCCGAAGCGTGAGCTTACCGCAAAAAAGTTCGAAACCTGATAACCGAACGAGCCGTAATAGGGATGCTCCATTATCGCCATTATCTGAATGGTGTTGTAGCCCGATTTTTTTATGCGCGGAAGAATATTTTCTCTAAACTCGTCAAACGTGCCGACCTTTCCATCCTCCTGTGCCATACCGATATGGCATTCATAAATAAAGGGTGTTTTTTGCGGTTTGAAATCTTCATCCGTCCATTCGAAGCCGTCAAAAAGAATATCGTCGACCTCGGCACAGAAATTATATGTAACGGGGTCTTGAACAACGCGCGTCGCATAGGCAGGAATGCGTCGCATAAATTCCTCGCCCCTTATGACGATGCATTGCACCTTTTGTCCGACCTTAAGCGTATCCTTGCCGTCAAGATATATTTCAAAAACGCCGTTTTCAATGCGTGTCATCGGATATGCCTTGCAATCCCAATTTGCAAAATCGCCGGTGAAATAAAGCTCGTCAGCGCCGGGTGCCCATTCACGGTATACCCATCCGTTTTCCGTCGGATGTATGCCGAAATACTCATAACCGTTTGCAAAATCGGTCAAATCGGTATCTCCGCCGACAAGCTCGGCTCTTTTTGTGAGGTACGAATCATAGCGTGCCAAAAGGTCTTTTTCAAACGGTGCAAGATAGGGATCTTTTTTAATGATTCCGAGTGCCATAACAAAACCTCACTTGTTTATTTGCTTTTATTATATAACACTTTTTTTAATTAATCAAGGGGTTGAAAAAGCGTTTATGAAATGGTACAATAACAAAAACAAACGTTTATGTCTTTTGGTGATGAAATTATGATACATATCGTGCTTTACGAACCCGAAATACCTCAAAACACAGGCAACATATCGCGCACATGCGCCGTAACGGGTTGCCATTTGCATCTTATCGAGCCGCTTGGGTTCGAGCTGAGCGAGCGCACCATTCGTCGCGCAGGGCTTGACTATTGGCAGTATTTAACCGTTACTACCTATAGAAATTGGGACGAATTTATTTCGAAAAACGAATCGGGCGAATTTTATTTCTGTTCGACCAAAGGGCAAAAATGCCATTCCGAGGTTGAATATCCCAACGATAAGGATATCTATCTCGTTTTCGGCAAGGAATCCCACGGTCTGCCCGAGCCGTTGTTAGATAAAAATTACGACCGCTGTATCCGCATCCCGATGCTCGGCTTTGTAAGGTCGCTAAACCTCTCAAACGCCGTAGCCGTAGTCGCATACGAGGTGCTTCGTCAATTAAATTACCCCAACCTTTCGGACGAAGGACATTTAACGGGAAGACCCGATTAGGAGGTATTTAATGTTCAACTTTTTCAAACCGAAAAAATTCGACCCCCAAAGGATAATTAAATCAAAGGACGCAAACGCACTTTGCAAGCTTTCTTTCGACGATTTTACCGAGCTTTCAATGGCTCTGACGTACGATTATTATTACGAAATGCCGTTTGAATCGCTTAATTCGCATCAAAAAACGCTGTTTTTGTGTATGACTGTCGAGGATTCTTGTCAAGCAGACGGTATTTTGTCGTTGCTTGAGAAAGAAAATATCTTTTTCGCCCTGCCCGAGGCGGTAGACGAGTTCGTAAAAATTTCTTCCCCGATAACCGCAAAAGAGCTTGATAAATTTCTCGACCTTATGCCCAAAGGCACCTTTGAAAACCGCGTTATGCCCGAATACGAGTGGTTTTCCGAAAATGCCCAACGGGAAGAGGCGGCAGAAAATATCGAATCGGCGATTTCCGATTATCCCGACGGACTCACGGGCGAACTGCTTTGGAAATATTTCGTGTCGGACATAACCCGCGCAAAATCTCTTCTGGACGTAATGTAATACCAAATAAAAAAGGCAAGGATATTTGAGAGGAGAGACATATGGTAAACAACCAATGTGCCGGGATATACGGCAAGTGCTTGAATATCAAAATAACAAATTATTGTCCCGGAAATTGTTATTTTTGCATAGAGAGAGACGGGTATAAGCCCTCAATGACTTCCGTTGAAAATATAATAAATAAAGCAAATGCACTGGAAGAGTACCAAACCGTTTTGATTTTGGGCGGAGAGCCTTTTACATATCCGTATTTGTCAAGGTTGCTTAAGGGTTTAAAAAAGCGCGAAATCTATATTACAACAAACGGGGGGTCATTTGATCGGACAAATGTGGAAGAGATTAGTCCGTATATTACCGGTTTGAATATCTCAATACACAGCTTTACAGAAGAAGAAAACGATAAAATATTGCAAACAAAGGTTTCATTTGAAACAATGAAACGGTATATCGATGAATTTCAAAGCAATGGCGTTTCTGTACGTTTTAATACCATTTTGTTGGATTCGGGAATCAATACAAAAGATAAAATGCACAAAATGCTTGAGTTTTCAAAAGAAATGGGTATAAAGTGGATTAGATTTTCTGAATTGCAATTTGAAAATACGGGTTTTGTTTTTGCTAAAGATATATTTGAGGGAATCAATCAAAATCCTTATGTGGAAGGTTGCAACCAAAATTTCTTGATAGACGGAATAAATGTGACAGTCAGACAGTCGTGTGGCATTGTAAGCCACATGAAGCCGTTTCCCAAAGAAGGTCTGCTACGTGAAAACAGAGCAGACAGTTTGGTTATGTATCCAAACGGAGAAGTTTATAATGGTTGGATAGTACCAAAAAATTATCGAATTCACAATACAGAGCCTTGCGAAAAAGTAATCGAAAGATAGAAAATTTCCACTTTACCGAACATGAGATAAAAATTAAAGGAAGCATAACAAATTTGTTGTGCTTCCTTTTTTACTGTCCGTAAGTGTACAGTTCTTAAAATTTCTTGCTATTTTTATTGGAGATGGTTTAATCTTCTTTTTCGGTGATGACCAATTCAATTCCGAGCTCATCAAACTGAACCAAGTCCTCTTCAAGGGCATCCCAATCGGTTATTATTGTACCGAGTCGGTTTGCAGGACAAATGCTTACAATCGAATCAATGCCTATTTTTTCGGTGGGATACAGTCCTATTGCTTTTCTGGAGCTGTCGATGACCGCGTTCCAGAAGCTTATCGCTTGGGATTTTTGTATCGAAAGACCGAACTTGGCAGATATTGCCGCAGAAGTCAAGAAGCACTTGTCAAAACGAAGCTTTTTGATTGTTTCGATTGCGAATGCATCGTAACAATTCCCCTTATTATCCATTTCACCGCCGAGAAGAAATACCGAAACGTTTTGCTTTTTTCGCAATTCTTCTGCGATAATAATAGAATTTGTAACAACACGTATTTTTAGGTTTTCGGGTATATTTTGTGCCATCAAAAAGCCAACCGATGCAGATGTGATAAATACCGCATCGTGATCATTTATCATCGAAACCGCTTTCTTTGCTATTGCGAGATAATTGGGCTTTACTTCCGTAAAATCCTTGCAGGTAACGTTCGCGGGCTTCCCTGAGCCAATTTGACGAACGGCTATCGCGCCGCCGTGGGTACGTTTTAAAAGTCCTTTTTCTTCCAAAATTCTCAAATCGCGTTTTGCCGAATCGTATCCGACGCTGAATTTGCGCTGTATTTCGGCAGTGCTTATACTGCCCTTTGTTTCTAAAATTTCAAGTATTTTCCGATGCCGTTCTTCGATAAACATATTAGTTTCCTTTCATATTGATCAAAACGGTTTCGTGTCGACCCGTTCCCGTTTCTGCCCATATGATAACACCTTTATTCACGTTTGTCAAGCACAATCGTGAACAAACGGGAATTTGTTTTAACGAATGTTGACGATTTTCTGCGTTGTGGCTATAAAACCAATTTCCCATAGAATTATGCCCTCTGCATATAAGCGGAGGGCTTTTTTATTTCAAACACTATTTACTTTTGTTTATTAATGTGATATAATTCGTGTGAAAAAAGATAGTTCAAGGAGGCATTTCCGTGTTTACGTTAGCAAAAAGATTTTGCGCGGCGGCGCTTTCGGCGCTTTTCGTGCTTGGGATATTTCAGGGGGTGGGCATTGTGTCTGCAAATCAAGATAAAGCAACTGTTGAGATCAAATTCACAGGTGACGAGGCGAAGGTTGCGGGCTTTGCCCAATGCGAAATAACCGTTACACCGAGCGCAAACGGCGCAAAAACCGGATATTACGTTATATATTATACCGACGGCAAGCAGGTGCTTGGCGATTACGATGAAGCAACCGCAATAAAAATAAGCGGAAGCAAATCGGTCGGCGGAATCAGCGACGGAATGATGATTCCCCAAGGCGCAAAGGGTATTGCCGTTTTCGAAAGCACAACCTATTTTATTAACCAAACACCCGATATTAAGGATGCAATCGCGACGGCTGAAATTCCCTCGTCCAAGCGTACTCCCGATTTCGGCAAGCTTGAATTCTCGTTCGGTGCGCTTTCGGACACTCATATGAACTACGAGCAACACAATCGCGGTGCTTATGCAAAGCTCAAGACGACGATGGACTTTATGGCCGATAAGGATATGGATATCGTCGTTATCGTCGGCGACGTTGTCGGCGACCGTGGTGAAAACCCCGATCTTGAAGCTCAGTATGAAAAGCATATCGAAATTATAAATAACTCGCATTTCGATTTGAAAGACGTTTATGAAGCAACGGGCAACCACGGCAATACTGCTGCCGACGTCGGTCTTCACAGCAAGTATTTAAAGGGCGCAAACGAAGTTCATCCTTACGAAAATTCGCCCTATTTCTACGTTCTTTTCGAGGGCAAAAAGGGTGCTAAGGACAATATCTTCATTTTCCTTTCGCAAGAGTTAAAGGCGCCCGGCGACAGCGCAAAATACGATAACTTCTCGAAGGCGCAAATGGATTGGTTTGAAGGCGTGCTTTCTCAATACGGCGAAACCGCAAACGTTTTCATATCGTGTCACTCGCCCTTCCTTTACAACGGTGCGAAATTCGGCGCAGGTGATATCCCCAAGGGAACCTATAACGCTTGTATCGATTTCAAAGCGGCATTTCCCCAGAATATGCGCTTGAAGGCATTGCTCGAGCAATATAAGGACGCGATAGTTATGTCGGGTCACACCCACGTTTCGTTCTATGAAAACGCAAACTATTCGAACATAAACGGCGAATTTGCCCACACCGTTCACGTCGGCTCGAACAGTCAGCCCGGCTCGTACGGAACCGGTGTCGCGTTGCAACGAAGCTATGACGGAAGAAAATACGTAACCCCCGAATACGGCAGCGAGGGTTATACCGTTGAGGTTTATTCGAACTATATCGTTTACACGGGTTATAACTTCTCGACGGGCAAAAAGATACCCGACGCTTGCTTTATGATTCCCACAAAGCAAACCGAGGAAATTCCTCCCGAGGAATCGAGCGAGCCCGAAGAATCGAGTGTTCCCGAGGAATCGAGTCAACCTGAAGAATCGAGTGTTCCCGAAGAATCGAGCCAACCTGAAGAATCGAGTGTTCCCGAGGAATCGAGCGAACCCGAAGAATCGAGCCAGCCCGAAGAGTCGCAACCCACCGAATCGGAAGCCGTTTCGGAAAATGAATCCTCCACCGCTGAAAGCATCGAGGAAACCACTCTGCCCGAAAGCGAAGCAGATGCTTCAAGCACTGTATCCGACAGCAATGAAGGCGATGAAGGCGGAAGCAGCGCTTGGATTTGGATAACCTCGGCAATCGTTTTGATAGCTGCCGCTTTGACGGTAATTATTATCCGCAAGAAGAAATAAAGGCAAAAAACCTAAATAAAACCGTTCGGACGTAAAAATCCGAACGGTTTGTTTTTAATTAAGCCACCAAATTCCGAGATTCAAATATCCTACAAAGGCAACCCAAACGAGATAGGGAATAAGCAAATATCCTGCCCACGAATCGATTTTGGAAAAGCGTTGCTGTGTCAAAAGAATCAACACCCAAAGAATAGCCAACCATACGAAAGCAAAAAGATATTCCTGCAGATTAAAGAATATTATCGGCCAAAAGAAGTTAAATAAAAGCTGTGCGCCATAGAACAAAAAAGCTTCCTTGCGCTTTTCGGCGGTCGTAACCGCAATCCAAACGCGGTAAAAGGCGATTCCCATAAGCAGGTAGAGAATACTCCAAGCAATAGGGAAAAGCCAAGCAGGCGGAGATAACGGCGGCTTGTTTACGGCTTCGAACATATCGGTCGAATCGCTCGTTATCCATCCTGCAAGCAAGCCGACACCAAGCGGAATCGCAATTGATACAATCAGCTTTTTCCATTGAATTTTCATAAATTAACACCTCGGGTTAATATATGAGGAATCGGCAAAAAATATACTGCCTGCGGTAGGACGCAGACAGTATAATGAAAATTTTTTAATTATAAAGTATCGCATCGATATTCCATTCGGCGATAAGATAAATCACGTAATCGGGCTTTTCGCTGTTGATAAGCCAATTGTCCCAGCCGTAGCCCCACATACCGCGGTAAACGGTGCGGTTCATTCTTTCGGCAAGAATATCATACATCTGTGTCGAATAAGAATCGCGCATTACAATGCAGTTGGGAAGCTTGTTGTTGCCGGTAACGATTGTGTTTTCATAGGTCATTTCGTCGCTGTAGGTAAGCGAAATAGCCGAATCGTATCTGTTAAACGCAGTAACCGACGAGGGAACCTTGTCCTTAAAGGTACGGTAATACGAATATTCCTTTATTTTGCTTTGCGACATTGCGAGGTAATACGCCATATCGCCGCTGTTGTAAAAGCCCTCGTTCCAATTAAAATCGCTTTGAGGACGGGGTGCGGCTTCGGGGAATTTTTCTGCGATGTGAGTGAAAAGTGCGTTGTAAGCAACGTATGCACCGTAATCCGACCAGTGGCTGTCAAGCTTGTAGTAAAGCGGCATTTCGTCGTTTTTATGCTCTGCGAAAATGCTCTTAAGGTTTATAACCGTTCCGCCACCGCGTTCAATTGCCGCCATGGTCTTGTCGAGCTTGGTTTCGCCCGTTGCGGGCTTGTAGTTTGAGGGGACAAGCTCGGGATAGGTCGTCATCGACGAGGGAACTATCATATAGATGATCTCGGCATTGGGATTTACCTTGCGAAGTGATTCAAGGTGAACCTTTACACGTGCAGAGAGATTGTTAAGAACGCCGTTGGAGGGAACATTCTTGCCCTGAAAATCGGGAAGCATTTTCTGAAAGAAGAATTGGAAATCGCCGCCGGTGACGGTAGGCCACATATCACTGCTCGGTGTGGTGGGCTTGATAGTATATTCAAGTGTTTCGCCGATCTGCTTTCCGTCGACGGTTTGACTTATTTTAACGTCAACGTTCTTGCCGGTGCATTTAAGACGGAGCGAATACCAGCCGTGATAGGATTTGCTCGTTACGGTTTCGCCGTTTGCTTCGCCTGTAACGGTTGCGCCTTCACTGCATCTGCCGACCAACGCAAAATAGGGCTTTTCGGAGAAGCTTGCCGCTTCAAGCGAAATGCTTCCTTCTTCGTATTTGGTGGGAAGCTTGGTGACTTGTTTTGAAGGGGTATTTGAGCTTTCGTTTTTCGATTCTTCCTTCGATTCTTCCTTGGATTCCTCCTTGGATGCCTCTTTGGATTCGTCCTTGGATGCTTCTTTGGAGGTTTCCTTGGATTCTTCTCTGCTTTCGGCGGTTTCCGACGAAGCCGATTGCGAATCGTCGGCGCTTTGTGTTTCGGTCGTGTTGTTCTCGCATGCGGCGAGGACTAATGTGCTAAAAAGGAGCAATACAGTAATAAATGCTAAAATGCGTTTCATATTTATCCTCCGTTGGTTTTTATTGTACCGATGTAAACATTACGTTAGAAAGATTAGCGGTTTTGATAATATTTTCTGCGTTGTAAACGATAAGCACTGCATCGGCTTCATAATAAGAAGCGGCAAACGCAACGTCTTGAATTATATCGAGGTTTATTGTAACGATATTGAATTCTCTTGCCAAAAAGGGCACCAAGCAGTCGGAAAAGGAATCTCTTGCGATAAGAAGCGTTTTGCGCTCCTCACCCTTTTTGGTGATGCTTACTGTGTTGTGAACACCGCCCATAAAGAGCGAATACTTATCCTCGGTATCGGCAAAGCTTTTAACGTAAAAGCCGCCCATATCCTCGCCGTCGGCGATAACCTCGTATTCGCTATCGTCATCAAGATGCCATATTTCGATAACGTCCTTTTTAAAGAAGGGGAAATTCGCGCTCGCGGCGGTCGAGCCGACAAAGCTTTCTACCGATTCGATATTAAATTCTTCCTTCGGTATTATCTTATCGCCGCATCCGAGCGATTCCATTATCTCGCAATAAACGTAATAAGCGCCAAGCGTTGTCCAATGGTGGTCGGTGCGGTAATAAACGTATTCGCCCTGCTCGTATTTCGGCCGTAAAAGCGAAAGTGTATCGATATAACCCGTTTTTTCGTTTAAAACCTCGTTCATCATATCGAACATTTTATCGCCGTCGGGACGGTCATATTGGAATTTCGAATCGGCAATGTCGATAGTTCTCGGAGGTAAAACCGTCACAAGCGGAACGCTTAATTTATCGGCAAGCTTATTTACCGATTCAAGCTGGACCTTAACAGAATCAAGATAAATTCGGTCGGTCTTTTTTTGCGATTGCTCGAATTCGTAAATGTTGTTTGCTAAAAATTCCTTCATCGCAAGCTGGTCGTAGCTGTAAAGGACGCCGTTGTTTTCGCCCTTGCCGAGGCCGAGCTCAGCGGCACTTTTTATCTTTACGAAAAGGTTGCGAAGCGGAAATTGGTCGGCGTAATACTTGTTGATATCCTTTGCGAATTCACCCGAAAAGAAATTTTCGGTATTAAGCTCCGGTGCTTGCTCGAGCGGACGCTTTTCCTGCTCGGAATATTCGGCATCGGGAAGGATATAGAAGAAAATCGCAAAGGAAAACACGATGAGGCAGAAAAAAACGATAGTCATCAATTCGCTGTATTTTTTCATTGTTTTCTACCTCCTTAAAAGATGTAATAAAGGAACGGCGAAAAGCTGTTGTCGACCATATAAGCAATACACACGGTGAACAAAAGCGCGATTGCGATAGGCGTTATCGCCGAAACAAAGGAGAATTTTTC
>JAZOTA010000001.1:0-5707 GCA_045657425.1 Eubacteriales bacterium | reverse complement strand
TCCAGAGAGAACGGAAATCTCTCTTCTTCTGTTTTCTGCCGGCGAAAGCATAGTTACCGCTCTTGAGAACGGCCTGCTTTGCCATCTTAAAGTGTTTGCTCTTTGCGCCCCAGTAACCCTTGGCGAGCTTGAGCATTTTATTTCTTCTTTTTCTGGTCGCGAGTGCGCCTTTAATTCTTGCCATCTTTACAAACCTCCGTCAATTATTTATAGGGGATCATTCTCTTAAGATCGTCGTAGCGAGCGTCGCTTACGTAAGAAGCCTTGCGAAGAGCTCTTTTGGTTTTGCTGGGTTTAAGACCGGTCTTGTGACGCTTGCCGGGGTGGTTCATCTTGATCTTACCGGTTGCGGTAAAAGAGAAACGCTTTGCGGAAGCCTTGTGTGTTTTGATTTTTCCCATTGTTATAATTCCTTTCGGTTATTTTGTCTTTTTCGGGGCGAGGATCATCGTCATATTTCTTCCGTCGAGCAAGGGCTTCTTCTCGATAACAGCTGCTTCTTCGCAGCCCTCCGCAAAGCGGTCGAGAAGCTGTGCGCCAAGTTCGGTATGCGCCATTTCACGGCCGAAGAACTTAACGATAACCTTTACCTTGTTGCCCTGTGCGAGAAACTTGAGCGTGTGATTGAGTTTAGTGTTGAAATCGTGCGTGTCAATTCGGCACTTCAATTGGATTTCCTTAAGCTCGATGATCTGACGTTTTTTGCGTTGTTCCTTTTCGCGCTTTTCCTTTTCGAAACGGAATTTGCCGTAGTCCATAATCTTACATACGGGCGGTACCGAATCGGGCGCGATTTCTACAAGATCAAGCTCTGCTTCGTTTGCGAGATTCAAAGCTTCTTGAATTTTCATAACGCCGAGCTGTTTGCCGTCTGCGCCGATAACGCGGACTTCGCTTGCTCTGATTTCTTCATTGATTGAGGAAGATGCTTTAGTGGCGATGAGAGGACACCTCCAAATAAAAGTTTACTTGTTTTTTTGCAAAAAGAAAGGCAAAGCAGACAACCCGCTTTGCACAGCCAAAAACAACATTGGCATAGTAATACCAACGTGTGAATATTGACCGAGCTTGGCTTGATGCCGCAGGGTGAGAGCAACGCTCTACTTCTTTGTGCCCCAATATAATAACACAAAGCACACGCATTGTCAATACCTTTTTAGGAATTTTTTGTCCTTTTTCAAAGGTTTATCATATACTTCCCTTGAAGGGAGAGTTTTTATATGCCAATGCTGTTTTTAAGCCCGTCTACACAGGAATTCAACAATTATTACGACGGAAGCGGAAGTGAAGAATATTACATGAACCTTATCGCGGACTATATGGAGCCCTATCTTACCGCAAGCGGTATTACCTTTACACGCAACAATCCGCAAGGCTCTGTCGGCGATTCGGTACGTCTTTCAAACGCCGGTGATTACGCATTTCACCTTGCACTGCATTCAAACGCCTCGGGCAGTGCAAATTTCGGCAGACAGTACGGAAGCGACGTTTATTACTACCCGACAAGCGTAAATGCAAAGCGCGGCGCCGACATTATCGTGGCTAATCTCAAGCGCATCTACCCCGACCCGAGCCGTGTGCGTGCGCTTGCGACGACAAGCCTTTACGAGCTGAATAACACACGTGCGCCCTCGGTTTTGGTCGAATTGGCTTACCACGACAACGAGCAGGACGCCGAATGGATAAAAAACAATCTTATGCTTATTGCCGAAAACCTTTCGCAATCGGTCGCCGATTATTTCGGCATCCCTCTCGTCGACCCGAATCCTACTCAAACAGGCGTCGTGCATACCGAGGGCGGACGGCTTAATATCCGTGCAAAGCCCGACCTTGGTGCCGAGATAATCGGTCAGATACCCAACAAAAGCACCGTGCAGATAAAAGGTCAAAGCGGCGAATGGTATCTTGTAACCTACAACGGCATCGAGGGATACAGTTACGGACGGTTTATTAGGTTGAATTGATTTTTTTGGGGAGATTTCCGAGAGGAAAACTTTTAAAATTATAATTATTTATTTAAGTTTTATTTAAGTTTTTTTGAGGGTGCACGAGGGAGGGCTTTTTGCAAAAAGCCCTCCCTCGTAACTATTTTTATAAACTATTTAGCCGCATCAAGCGTGAAGGTTATCGTTTCGTATTCGCCGGCGGTCATAAGACGGTTGAATCTAAAGACGGTTATCGTAACCGTTTCGCCTGCGCGGTGTCCCGAAAGCGCATTCGAAAGGCTTTCACGGTTGGTAACCTTTTTGCCGTTGAAATCGGTGATAACGTCATATCTCGAAAGACCTGCACGGTAAGCCGAGCTGTTGAATTCGATATCGGCGATAAGCACGCCCTCGGGATATTCACACTTGGGCTTCATTCCGAAATATTCAAGTCCGTATTCAACGTCGTAAACGGTGATGCCTATCTGCGGAGTTGCAACGGCGATATCGCTTCCGTCTACGGTTTCACCTGCGATAAGCTTTTTAAATACCTCGATAGCACTTGAAATAGGAATTGCAAAGCCTATATTTTCGAATTCCTCGCTTGCTATCTTAAGGCTGTTTATACCGATAACGTTGCCGTTCATATCGATAAGCGGACCGCCGCTGTTACCGGGGTTTATTGCACAGTCAGTCTGGATAAGAGTCATTGTTTTAACGACCTTGCCCGAATCGTTGGTGATTTCAATATCACGTGCGATACCGCTGACGATACCGGTTGTCATAGTGCCGGCAAGTCCTTGGTCATAGGGTGTGCCGATTGCTATTACCTGCTGACCGATCTTTAGCTTCGAGGAATCGCCGATGCCGAGCTCGGGAAGATTTTTCACGTCGACGTGAAGCACTGCGAGGTCGGTGGTCGAATCGCTTCCCACGATAGTTGCTTTGAATTCCTGACCGTTATAGAACTTAACGTACACCTCGTCGCCGTCCTCGATGACGTGGTGGTTGGTTGCGATATATCCGTTATCGGAATCGATAACAAATCCGCTTCCTATCGCATAAGTTTCGCCACGGTATTTTACTTCCACGGTACAGCATGCAGGCGAACAATTTTCGTATATTTGGGTAAGACCCGTCGAAAGGTCGCTGTCAGAATCGGGCGCAAAGCTGAAATCGGGAACGCTGTAATCCTCACGCGAGTATTCGGGAGCATCGCTTCCGTTCAAGGCAGCATCGCTCGATTGCTCGGAGGTATTGGTATTGCTTACGGTGGGAAGCTCCAACGAAAAATCGCCGTAAAGTGCGCCTATAACAACAAGCGCAACAAGAGCAACCGCGCCGACTATTGCCGCAATGATTGCCAATATTTTTTTACCGCCGCCCTTTTTGTTTCCGTTATCCGAGCCGTTCCAGCTGTAGGAATAATCGGGTCGGAAGCCGTTAGGACCTTGGTTGTCGAAGTTAAAATTGTTCTCGGACATAATTTATCTCCTTAATTAACCGATTCTTCTCGGTGCTAATTCTACGTTTGCCGTGGGGAGTGTGAAGGAAAATTCGGTGTAGCTGTCAACGACCGAAGCAACGGTTATTTCTTCACCGTGATTTTCGATAGAGGTCTTGGCGATATAAAGACCAAGTCCCGTACCGCTTTTATCTAATCCGCGCGAGCGGTCGGTTTTGTAAAAGCGCTCGAACACGTGCGGAAGCTCTTCCTTAGGGATGCCTTGACCGCTGTTGCGTATCGAAAACTGTGCCTTGCGGTTCTTCTTTCCATCGGCTACAAAGCCGAGCTTTATCGATATAGTTCCCTTTTCGGGCGTAAACTTGACCGCATTATCCATAAGGTTGAATATTACGCGGTGGATAGAATCGGGGTCGGCATTGACAAAAATATCATCCTCGCCCGTGTCGAATTCAATTTCGATATGCTTTCTGCTTATTTTGGATTCGAGCGAAATAAGAACCGTTCTTGCGGTTTCGGAAAGGTTGAAATCCGACATTTTAAGGTCCTTGCCGCTTTCAAGACGTGAAACCTCAAGCAGAGTATTGACAAGACGCGAAAGGCGTTTTACCTCTTGCGATATGATATTAAGGTATTTTTCGTGCTGCTCGGGCGGTATCGTTCCGTCCAAAATACCGTCGACAAAGCCCGATATCGTCGTCATCGGGGTGCGCAGGTCGTGGCTTACGTTGCCGAGGAAGGAATTTCTTGCCTCGTCAATCTGTTTAAGCGAAGCCGCCATATCGTTGATAGCGACAGCCAATTCCGCAACCTCATCCTGACCGTCATATTCGATTTTTGTGTCGAATCTACCCTTGGAATAGTTTTTCGCCGCCGAAATGACCTCGCTTAACGGGTCGGTCGTGCGCTTTGAAATAACGTAAAGCGAAACCATTGCCGCAAGGAACATCCAAAGCGAAACGGTCACCGCAACGATAACGATATCCTTCGAAAAGATGACCGAGGAATAGTTGCTCATACTGACAAGCACGATAAACGGCTGGGGACCTACGTATGCAACCTGATAATTGTTCATTCGGTTGCTTTTAAAGAAGCTGTCGATATTGCTTATCAAATAACTGTCCTTGGTGGAAAGCATTTGAGTCAGCGAGGCTTCGGAAAGGTAAAACCTGCCCGTGGTATAGGTTTCGTCAGACGTGCCGACCAATCTTCCGCCGAGGTCGAAAACGTAAATATCGGCATCAACCTTCGATGCGGAATAATTAATTATCTGCTGAAGGTCGCTTTCCTCACCAAACGAGTCGTAAATGCGGTTATAACCCTCTTGCTCGAGATAAATATCGATCAAAAGCGCAGTCGTACCCGCCGAGCCCGACATCGTTTCGTGCTGGATATTATAGCTGTCTGCGGTAATACGCGAGGAAACGGCAAAAAGTATTGCGGTGATACACGCAATGAGTATTACCGTAAAAGTGGCAAGATATTTTCCGAAAATACTCTTAAACACTTAATTTTCCGCCTTTCTCACATTTACCTCATAATCTTATCATATAATAATGAATAATACAAGAATTAAATATTAATTTTCTTGGAAACAAATAAGCGTATAAAAAACGCCCACTCGGTGCTTACCGCCGCAAGGCGAATATAACTGAAAAAAGCACTTCTTTCGAAGTGCTTAATGAAATCGTTCGCTAACGCTCACGGTGAAATAATTTACTCCGTAAATTGTGAAATTTGATGCTGACGCATCAAGTGAAATAAAATAAATCCACTCACGCCCGCAGGCTTTTCACACGCCGTAGGCGTATTTCACGCACGAAGTGCATTTCACAAATCCCGAAAGGGATTTATTTCATTGAAAAAAGCACTTCTTTCGAAGTGCTTAATGAAATCGTTCGCTTTTGCTCACGGTGAAATAATTCACTTCGTGAATTGTGAAATATCTCACTTCGTTCGATGTGAAATAAAATAAATCCACTCACGCCCGCAGGCATTTCGCACGCCGAAGGCGTGTTTCACGCGCGAAGCGCATTTCACAAATCCCGAAAGGGATTTATTTCGCTGAAAAAAGCACTTGCTTTTCGCAAGTGCTTTTTTCTTGGTGACCCGTAGGAGAATCGAACTCCTGTTACCGCCGTGAAAGGGCGGTGTCTTAACCGCTTGACCAACGGGCCGTTATGGTAGCGGCAATCTGACTTGAACAGATGACACACCGGGTATGAACCGGACGCTCTACCAACTGAGCTATGCCGCCATATTGCACGCTTGTTCACAAGCAAGAGTTATTATAGCGATGCATTGCCGATTTGTCAAT